>CALUFN010000052.1 GCA_944319945.1 uncultured Prevotella sp. | reverse complement strand
TCTACGATGGCCCAGGCTATGCTTATGCCGTCGTAGGTGGACGTGCCGCGGCCCAGCTCGTCGAAGAGCACGAGCGAGCGTGGCGTGACGTTGTTGAGGATGTTGGCGGCCTCGGTCATCTCCACCATGAACGTAGACTCGCCGAGCGAGATGTTGTCGGAAGCGCCCACGCGTGTGAATATCTTGTCCACCAGGCCTATCCTCGCGCTCTCGGCCGGCACGTAGCAGCCGGTCTGCGCCATGAGGGTGATGAGCGCCGTCTGGCGCAGCAGTGCCGACTTGCCGGCCATGTTGGGACCGGTGATTATCATTATCTGCTGGCGTTGCGAGTCGAGGTAGACGTCGTTGGGCACGTAAGTCTCGCCGGCCGGCAGCTGGGTCTCTATCACGGGGTGGCGGCCCTGCTTGATGTCGAGCACGGTGTCGGCGGCCTCCACCACGGGGCGCACGTAGCGGTGCTCGGCGGCTGACTTGGCGAACGAGAGCAGGCAGTCGGTCTTGGCCACGAGCGAGGCGTCGGCTTGCACGGCGGGGATGTACTCCTGCATGGCGAGCACCAGCTCGCCGAAGAGCTTGGCCTCGAGGGCGAGTATCTTGTCTTCGGCGCCGAGTATCTTCTCCTCATACTCCTTCAGCTCCTGGGTGATGTAGCGCTCGGCCTGGGCCAGCGTCTGCTTGCGCACCCAGTCTGCGGGCACCTTGTCCTTGAACGTGTTGCGCACCTCGAGATAGTAGCCGAACACGTTGTTGTAACCTATCTTGAGCGACGTGATGCCGGTGGCCTCGGTCTCGCGCTCCTGTATCTTGAGCAGGTACTCCTTGCCGCCCGACGATATCTGCCGCAGCTCGTCAAGCTCGGCGCTCACGCCGGCCTTTATCACTCCGCCCTTGCTCACCAGCTGTGGCGGGTCGTCGCACACCTCGCGGCCTATGCGCCCCACGAGGGCCGTGCAGAGGCTGATGTTGTCGCCTATGCGGCGCAGCCCGTCGCAGCTTGACGCGAGGCAGGCGGCCTTCACGGGGCCGAGGGCCTCGAGGGCGGTGCGCAGCTGCACCACCTCGCGCGGCGACACCCGGCCAGCGGCCACTTTGGATATTATGCGCTCAAGGTCGCCCACGCGGCGCAGGCCGTCGTCGACGACGGAGCGCAACTCCGGCTCGCGGAAGAAGCTGTCTACCACGTCAAGGCGGTTGTCTATGGCCTTGACGTCGCGCAGGGGGAACACCAGCCAGCGTCTCATCAGGCGCGCGCCCATCGGGGTGACGGTCTTGTCCAAGACGTCGAGCAGCGACGCGCCGTCGTCTTGCATGGGCCTCACCAGCTCGAGCGAGCGTATGGTGAAGCGGTCGAGGCGAACGTAGCGCTCCTCGTCGATGCGGGCCAGCGAGGTGATGTGGCCTATGTGGGTGTGCTGCGTCATCGTGAGATACTCGAGCACTGCGCCCGAGGCCGAGACGCCGCTGTGCAGATGGTCTACGCCGAAGCCCTTGAGCGTCTTCACGCCGAAGTGGCGCAGCAGCTTCTGCTCGGCGTTCTGCTCGGTGAAGGCCCAGTCGTCAAGCTCGAAGGTGAAATACTTGTTGCCGAAGAGCCGCTCGAACTGCTCGCGCCGTCCGCGCTCGTAGAGCACTTCCTTCGGCGAGAAGTTCACGAGCAGCTTCTCCACGTAGTCGTAAGAACCTTCGCCCGTGAGAAACTCGCCCGTGGATATGTCGACGAAGGCCACGCCGCAGGCCGTGCGGCCGAAGTTGACGGCGGCGAGGAAGTTGTTCTCCTTATAGTCGAGCACGTTGTCGGTCATGGCCACGCCGGGGGTCACCAGTTCGGTGATGCCGCGCTTCACGAGCTTCTTCGTCAGCTTGGGGTCTTCCAGCTGGTCGCAGATGGCCACGCGCCTGCCGGCCCTGACCAGCTTGGGCAGGTAGGTGTCGAGCGCGTGGTATGGGAAGCCGGCCATCTCGGTAGGCGCTCCCCCGCTCTGCTGCCCGTTGCTGCGGCGCGTCAGCGTGATGCCGAGTATGCGGCTGGCGTCGACGGCGTCTTGCAGGTAAGTCTCGTAGAAGTCGCCGCAGCGGAACAGCAGCAGGGCGTCTGGATGCTGCGCCTTGAACGAGAAGAACTGCTTCATCATCGGGGTAAGCTCATTGTCTTTCTTGGCCATGTCTATTTTTTTTAAGTGAAGAGTGAAAAATCCAAATGTGCCTTGTCGCTCTCTTACTTTCCCACCTTCCTTTTTTTACCTTTTTACTTTTTTACCTTTTTACTTTTATTTCGTTCTGCAAAGTTACCCAAAAACGGGTTGAGAAAAAAATATTTGGCGATATTTTTCGGCCGCGCTCCTACTCTACTCCGCCCTCGCTGCGCGCCGCCTTACGCACGAGGGGCGGACATCACTGCCCGCCCCTATCGGCAACTAATACATTCAAAAACTAACAAAAATAAATAATCGTCATCCTTACTCGCAATCTTTTCACTTAAATACTTACTAACTTAAACGATTGTCTCACAAATTATATAAAACCTTAGTAGTCATCTGTTTACGCCATGCGCGGCCGTCACTTGCGGCCGTGGCCGGGCCTGGGTTTCGGAGCCTTTTTCGGTTTGGCGGCGGGCTTGGGCTTCGGCTTGGGTGCCGGGCGGGTGACCACCACGTGGGTGGCCGGCCGCGCCACGGTCACCACCTTCACGGCGTGCGGGAAGCATCGGCACTCGTGGCGGCAGCGGTCAGGCCTGCAATGAGCGGCGCAACATGTCTTGCACGGGGCGTGCCTGTCAGTAACCATTGCCTCGGCTGCGGAGGCCGTCTGTGCCGTAAGAGCTACTGCGAGCGTCGTTACGAGCGAGAGTATCATCCGTTTCATATCCTTCAGTTTTTAATGGGTTAGGCAACAACACCATTGTTGTTTCTGATTGCAAAGTTACACCTTTCACGGCCAAGCGGCAAAGCGGAATCCCTAAACTCGATACGCCGAATCCCTAAACCTTGAGGGGGAAACCCTATTCTCCCATCCTTTTTACCATTTCCTTCAGGGGGTGAGATGCCTTGCGGCTGTACACCATCCAGCAGAAGCGGCTGAACATGGTGGTCTGGCGCACGCCCTTGCGGTTGCGGGCGTTGAAGGCCATAGAGTAGGGGTTGCACGGCATCACCACGTGGAGCACGGCGCACGCCCGCTCGAGTATCCGGGCGAAGCCGAACGGACGCCCCTGGCGGTCTACCATGCGCTCGGTCATGTACACCTCGTGCACCAGGTCTACCAGGTCGGTCTTGGTGCCCATCCAATACAGGTTGTCGCTATCCGGCCGCTCGAGCAGCTCCTTAAACTGGCGCGTCATCAGCTCGAGAGCCTCGCGGCGCTGTTCCTTCGTCAAGCCCTCGGTATAATTGTAAGCATGCCTTTCGTCGATGTTAATTTCCATAATAATAATGATACTTTTTTTGGGGTTAATAAATTATTTGTTACTTGAAATCCAATCGGCTGCAAAATTACGGCGCAAACGTGCACAATATGTTCACAACACTATATATTTTACCCCCTGATTGCTTAAAAAACGTGAAAGGGCAAAACGCCGTCCTCCCAACCGCCTGACTGTCAACGCGTTGCCGAAGGCCTCATTCCGCCCCGCCATAGGCCGCAAACGGCTGCACCGGAGGCGGCCTCCGGCAGCCCCGGGAGGGGCCTCGGCCGCCGCAGCACGCAACAGCCTGACTGCCAAGCAGTTGCGAAATGTAGCGTAATGCACTCTTGCGATGTATGCCGATGACCGTTGGAAAATCGCGCCGACGGCCGTACCTTTGCAAGCGAAAACAAAAACAAATGAAAAATGAAAAATGAAGAATCCCTGTGAAGGGCATTAGCATTGTGAATTATGAATTAGAAAAAAGTCGCGACTGATCTAAACAATTAAACAACAATTTTCAAAAAACAAACAAACTTAAAAAAACAACTTAAAAAACATTTACAATTATGGCAGTATTTTATAAACTTTATCAGGACAACAGAGAGACTTCTAAGTTTAAGGGACAATGGTACGCACGCGCCGTGCACACGGGTACGGTGGACATCGACGACCTGGCCGAGGAGATGCAGGCCAACTGCACCGTGAAGCGCGCCGACATAGTGGCCGTGCTCAGCGAGCTGGTGGAGACCATGCGCAAGCATCTGCAGCTGTCGCACCGCGTGAAGCTCAACCGCCTCGGCACGTTCAAGATCGGCATGTCTACCAAACCGGCCGCCACGATAGAGGAGTTCACGGCTGGGCAGAACGTCAAGTCGGTGCACGTGCTCTTCCAGCCCGAGACTAAGATCGAGAAAGACAAGACCCGCGTGCGCGCACTGCTCAACGGCTGCAAGGTGCAGGAGCTGCCCAAGAACGCCGTGGGCTCAGCACTCGAAGGGGTAGGAGAGTAATGGGAGAATAATAGGAGAGTTGGGAGAGCTGGGAGAGCTGAGAGTGCTGAGAAAGCAGCGAAAGCTAATGAGAGAGAACTGGGAGAACTGAGAGGTCCGGAAAACCTGCTACAGCCGGCAAAGCAGGGTAGGGCTTCAGCCCACCCAGCCCTCTCAGAACTCTCAGACCTCCCAGCCCTCCCATTAAAAACTAAAAAACTATGGGAACAAAAGACAAGAACAACATTTCACTGATTCTGAAAATCGTAATAGCCGTGGCCTCGGCCATACTCGGAGCATTCGGAGTGAACGCAGCGATATGAAAAGGTGAAAAGGTAAAAAGATTAAGGTGGAAAGGTGAAAAGGTGATTTCGTTATGAAAAATATACTTTTTCACCTTTTCACCTTTCCACCTTCTCACCTTTTTTATTATCTTTGCATCTTGGATATAATCAAGACATACGAAGCGATGGAATACAACTTCAACGAGATCGAGAGAAGATGGCAGCAGAGGTGGGCCGAGATGAAGACCTACCACGTGGCCGAGGACAAGACGAAAGAGAAGTTCTATGTGCTCAACATGTTCCCTTACCCCTCGGGAGCCGGCCTGCACGTAGGCCACCCCTTAGGATACATAGCATCCGACATATACGCACGCTACAAGCGCATGAAGGGCTTCAACGTGCTCAACCCCATGGGCTACGACGCCTACGGCCTGCCGGCCGAGCAGTACGCCATACAGACGGGCCAGCACCCGGCCGTTACCACCGAAGAGAACATCAACCACTACCGCGAGCAGCTGGATAAGATAGGATTCTCGTTCGACTGGGACCGCGAGGTGCGCACCTGCGACCCTGGGTATTACAAGTGGACGCAGTGGGCGTTCCAGAAGATGTTCGAGTCATACTACGACAACACGCTGCAGAAGGCGCGCCCGATAGCCGAGCTCGTGAAGCACCTCGAACAGCACGGCACCGAGGGCCTTAACGCCGCCCAAGGCGAGGAGCTGGAGATCACGGCCGACGAGTGGCGCTCGATGGGCGAGAAGGAGCGGCAGCAGGCGCTGATGAACTGGCGCTTGGCATACTTGGGCGAGACGATGGTGAACTGGTGCGCCGGCCTGGGCACCGTGCTGGCCAACGACGAGGTGGTAGACGGCGTGTCGGTGCGCGGCGGCTACCCCGTTGTGCAGAAGAAGATGATGCAGTGGTGCCTGCGCGTGTCGGCCTACGCACAACGCCTGCTCGACGGCCTCGACACCGTTGACTGGACCGACTCGCTGAAGGAAACCCAGCGCAACTGGATAGGACGCTCGGAGGGAACGGAGATTGTCTTCAAAATAGCCAAAAGCCCCCTCAACTCCCCCCGTGGGGGAGCTTCAGATACCCAAGAAGCTAACATAAGCTCCCCCACGGGGGGAGTTGAGGGGGCTTTCACAATCTTCACGACCCGCGCCGACACAATCTTCGGCGTAACGTTCATGGTGCTCGCGCCCGAGAGCGAGCTCGTGCCACTTGTCACCACCGAGGGGCAGAAGGCCGACGTGGAGGCTTACCTTGAGCGCACGAAGAAGCGCACCGAGCGCGAGCGTATCAGCGACCGCTCGGTCAGCGGAGTGTTCTCGGGCAGCTACGCCGTCAACCCCTTCACGGGGGAGGACATACCCATTTGGATTTCAGACTACGTGCTGGCCGGATACGGCACGGGCGCAATCATGGCCGTGCCGGCGCACGACTCAAGAGACTACGCCTTCGCCCGCCACTTCGGCCTTGAGATACGCCCGCTCATCGAAGGCTGCGACGTCTCCGAGGAGAGCTTCGACGCCAAGGAGGGCATAGTGTGCAACTCGCCAGCCCCATCTATCTCCCCCTATAGGGGAGAACAAGTTACCCAAGAGGTAATTGAAAAACAATGGGCGGCGTTCAAGACGGCTAACCCGTTCAACTACGAGATTCTAAAAGAAAACGCCAAAAATAACAGAAATAACCCAACAGACGCTGAAACAGCACTATGGGAAGCACTTAAGAACAATCAGCTTGGCGAAAAATTCAGAAGGCAGCACATTGTAGGAGACTTCATTGTTGACTTCATTTCACTTAAAAGCCATCTGATAATAGAAGCTGACGGCAAATATCATGATACTCCGGAACAAGAAGAAGCTGATAAGTTAAGGACAATATTCTTAAACAAGACAGGCTTCAAAGTGCTAAGATTCACTAATGAAGAAATCTTGGGCAACATAAACGGAGTAATTTCAAAAATTAAGGAAGAAATAAGTCATGCTAACCAAAGCTCCCCCACGGGGGGAGTTGTGGGGGCTTTTTCTTTGAACGGATTAACCGTCAAGGAGGCCATACAAAAGACGAAAGAGTTCGTCAAGGAGCACAACCTCGGCCGCGTGAAGGTGAACTACCGCCTCCGTGACGCCATCTTCTCGCGCCAGAGGTACTGGGGCGAGCCGTTCCCCGTATATTACAAGGACGGCATGCCCTACATGATTCCGGAGGAGTGCCTGCCGCTTGAGCTGCCCGAGATCGACCAATACAAGCCCACAGAGACGGGCGAGCCGCCGCTCGGCCACGCCAAGAAGTGGGCTTGGGACACGGAGAATAACTGCGTGGTAGACAAGCAGCTCGTTGACAATAAGACGGTGTTCCCGTTGGAGCTTAACACGATGCCCGGCTTCGCCGGCTCGTCGGCATATTACCTAAGGTACATGGACCCGAAGGACGACCAAGCCCTCGTAAGCCCCGAGGCCGACCGCTACTGGCGCAACGTAGACCTGTACGTCGGCGGAACGGAGCACGCCACGGGCCACCTTATATATTCAAGGTTCTGGAACAAGTTCCTCTTCGACCTCGGCGTGTCGTGCGAGGAGGAGCCGTTCAAGAAGCTCGTAAACCAGGGCATGATACAGGGCCGCTCAAACTTCGTGTATCGCGTGAACAGCCCCCTCAACTCCCCTCGTGGGGGAGCTTCAGATACCCAAGATAGTGGCGAAACAACCAATAAGGCTAACCAAAGCCTCCCCACAGGGGAGGTTGGAGGGGCTGGGGCCCCCGTATTCGTGTCATACGGCCTTAAGGACAAGTACGACACGACGCCCATCCACGTTGACGTGAACATAGTGCACGGCGACGTGCTCGACGTAGAAGCCTTCAAGGCGTGGCGGCCCGAGTACGAGCACGCCGAGTTCGTGCTCGAAGACGGCAAGTACGTGTGCGGCTGGGCGATAGAGAAGATGTCGAAGTCGATGTACAACGTGGTCAACCCCGACATGATAGTAGAGCGTTACGGTGCCGACACGCTGCGCCTGTACGAGATGTTCCTCGGCCCCGTGGAGCAGAGCAAGCCGTGGGACACCAACGGCATAGACGGCTGCCACCGCTTCCTCAAGAAGTTCTGGGCGCTCTACGCCGGCAAGGACGGTCTTAACCCCTTAGACGACGGCGAGCCTGCGACCGACGAGATGAAGAGCCTGCACAAGCTGATAAAGAAGGTGACGGGCGACATCGAGACCTTCAGCTACAACACGTCGGTGGCCGCGTTCATGATATGCGTGGGCGAGCTGGCCCAGATGAAGTGCCGCAACCGCAAGGTGCTCACCGAGCTTGTGAAGCTCATAGCCCCCTTCGCGCCCCACATGGCCGAGGAGTTGTGGCACACGGCACTGGGGCACGACACGACGGTGTGCGACGCCGCGTGGCCCGAGTTCGACGAGAAGTACCTTGTCGAGACGACCGTACAGCTCACCGTGTCGTTCAACGGCAAGGCCCGCTTCCAGATGCAGTTCCCGGCCGACGCCGACAATAAGGCGATAGAAGACGCCGTGATGGCCGACGAGCGGTCGAAGAAGTACATCGGAGACAAGCACGTGGTGAAGGTGATCATCGTGCCGAAGAAGATAGTGAATATTGTTGTGAAATAGGGTTATTGGGTTGTGAGGTTATACGGTTGTGAGGTTGTGAGGTTTTGCGGTTATATGGTTGTGAGGTTTTGCGGTTGCATGTGGTGAAATAATAAACCTTCAAAAACCGTAAGGACCTTTAAAACCGCATAACCAAAAAACCGCATAACCAAAAAACCGCATAACCAAAAAACCGTATAACCAAAAATACTATGATAAAACAAGCAATTACCCGCGAGCTCAAGGACTACGTGAACATCACGCTCGGCCTTATGCTCTACACGTTTGCCTTCACGGTGTTCCTCCTGCCTTACGAGATAGTCACCGGAGGCATCGCCGGAATAGGCGCGGTAGTGTTCTACGCCACGAAGTTCCCCGTACAGTACACCTTCTTCATCATCAACGCCGTGCTCATCGTGGCGGCCCTTAAGATACTGGGCTGGCGCTTCCTGATGAAGACCATCTACGCCACGTTCATGCTGACGTTCCTGCTCGAGGTGGCGCAAGACGTGGTGATGCAGCCCGACGGCACGTTCCACAAGCTCCTCGGCGAGGGCAACGACTTCATGTCGCTCGTCATAGGCTGTATGATGACCGGCACGGCGCTGGCCATAGTCTTCCTCAACAACGGCTCGACGGGCGGCACCGACATCATAGCCGCCTCGGTCAACAAGTACCGCAACATATCGCTGGGCCGCGTCATCCTGCTCATCGACGTGTGCATCATCGGCAGCTGCCTGTTCATCGACACGTTCGGCCCGATAGAGCTGCGCTGCCAGAAGGTGGTGTTCGGCTTCTGCACGATGTTCATCGAGTGCACCATGCTCGACTTCGTGATGAACTGGCAGAGGCAGTCTGTCCAGTTCCTCATCTTCTCTAAGAAATACCAGGAGATAGCCAACGCCATTGCCAAGACCACCGACCACAGCCTAACCATACTCGACGGCCACGGCTGGTACAGCGGCAAGCCTACGAAGGTGGTGTGCCTGCTGGCCAAGAAGCGCGAGAGCGTGACAATATTCCGACTGATAAAGTCGATAGACCCCAACGCCTTCGTGAGCCAAAGCTCAGTGATAGGAGTGTTCGGCGAAGGCTTCGACCAAATAAAGGTGAAAGTGCCGAAGGAAATGAAGAAGGAAAATGAAAAAATGAAGAATTAAAAATGAAGAATTAAGATGAGAATAGTATTTGCCACTAACAACAAGAACAAGCTGGCAGAGATACGCGAGATGCTCGCCGGCAGCGGCATAGAGGTGCTGTCGCTGGCCGACATCGGCTGCCACGACGACATACCCGAGACCGCCGACACCCTTGAGGGCAACGCCCTGCAGAAGGCCCGATACATACACGAAAAGTACCAAATGAACTGCTTCGCCGATGACACCGGACTTGAAGTCACCGCACTCGGCGGCGCACCCGGCGTCTACTCGGCACGCTACGCCGGCGGCAAGGGCCACGACAGCGAGGCCAACATGGCCAAGCTGCTGGCCGAGCTTGAGGGCAAGGCCGACCGCACGGCACGCTTCCGCACGGTGGTGGCGCTCATCACGGACGACGGCGAGAAGCTCTTCGACGGCATCGTGACCGGCTGCATAACCGAAGAGAGAAGGGGAGGGGAGGGCTTCGGCTACGACCCTATATTCCGCCCCGACGGCTACGACAAGACCTTCGCAGAGCTGGGCCACGAGGTGAAAAACAAGATATCACACCGCGCACGGGCCGTGGCCAAGCTCGTAGACCACCTGAAGACGCTGGCCTGACCACACACACGGAGAGCATGATAACCGAGCTTTCGATACTACTGCCGTGCTACAATAACACGTGCTACGGCCTCGTGGCGACGCTCGCGGCCCAAGCCCGGAGAGTGGAAGGCCTGAGCTACGAAATAATAGTGGCCGACGACGGCTCTACCGACAGGGCCGTGATAGCCGAAAACGCGAAGATCAACAGCCTGCCCCGCTGCCGCTACGCAGTAAGGGGCTTCAACTCGGGCCGAGCCGCCATACGCAACTTCCTCGCCCGCGAGGCCCGATACTCCCGGCTGCTCTTCATAGACAGCGACATGAGCCCAGGCGGTGACGACTACATAGCCAACTACCTGCGGCTCGACGGCGCCGACGTGGCCTACGGCGGATACGTCGTAGGCCCTGAGCCTGCCGGCCCCGGGCGCAACCTGCGCTACGCCTACGAACGCCGCTACCACCGCAACGCCAGCGCAGAGATGCGGCGGCTGCGGCCCTACGACGACTTCCACACGTCCAACTTCATGATACGCCGCCCGATAATGCTCGCCCATCCGCTCGACGAGCGTTTCCGCCGCTACGGCTACGAAGACGTCATCTTCGGCAAGACGCTCAGGCAGGGCGGCATAGCGATAGAGCACGTTGACAATCCGCTGGTATTCGACGACTTCGAGACCAACGCCGCCTTCATAGCCAAGACCGAGGAGGGCCTCGCCACGCTCAACGCCTTCGCCGCTGAGCTGGGCGGATACTCGGCCCTCGTAGACATGAGGGCGAGGCTGCGCCGACTCGGGCTTATCCCACTGATGCGACTGCTGCACGCGGCGGCGGCGCGACTGATAAAAACCAACCTGACGGGCAATAAACCAAGCGTTTTACTGTTTAATATATACAAGCTCCTGACACTTTGTAAAATGAAAAATGAATAATTAAGGAGCAAGCATTACAAAACCCTATGGCAGATGAACAGTAAAACATTTCTCACAGCCGCCGTTACGGCACTTTCATTCCTCATATCTTTCACTCACGCGCGGGCCGAGGGCATAGGCACGTGGCGCAACTACTTGGCTTACAGCGACATCACCGACGTGCAGCAGGCCGGCAACACGCTGTTCGTGCTGGCCTCGGGCGGACTTTACTCATACAACACGTCCGACCAGAGCCTGACCACCTACGACAAGACCAACGCGCTGACCGACTGCGGCATCAGCCTGATAGCCTGGTGCCAGGAGGCCAAGAGGCTCGTGATAATCTACGGCGACGGCAACATTGACCTCATGGCGCGCGACGGCTCTACCGACAACCTGCCCGACTACGCCAACGCGGCCGTCACGGCCGACAAGACCGTCTACGGCGTAGACATAATAGGCACGCACGCCTACATGTCTACGGGCTTCGGCATAGTGAACGTGAACGTGGCCGACCGCGAGATAACCGACACTTACAACCTCGGTTTCCGCGTGGATTACGTCTACTCCGAGGGCGGCCGCCTCTACGCCGCATCAAGCACCAACGGCACTTACTCGGCACCACTCACGGCCAACCTGCTCGACCCCGCCAACTGGACCTACGCCGCGCCCTACGCGCCGCGCCCCAAGACCGTAGACCCCGACCTACTGGCCACGGCGCGCACGCTCAATCCCGGCGGACCGAAGCACAACTACTTCTACTACATGACCCACAAATACGGCCGCCTCTACACCTGCGGCGGATACTTCTTCTCGGGCGGCAGCGACACCATGCGCCCCGGCACCGTGCAGACGCTGCTCGAGGACGGCACGTGGACGGCCTGCCAGGAGCAGCTCGACACGATAACGGGCTACGAGTACCGCAACGTAAACTGCATGGCCGTAGACCCGGCCGACCACGACCACATCTTCGCCGGCGGCAAGTCTGGCATGTACGAGTTCCGCTCGGGCCGCCTCGTCAACTACTACAACCGCGACAACAGCGCGCTGCAGGGCGCCATGGACCGAGGCAACGAGCTGGGCAACGACTACACCTTCGTGCACTCGATGATATTCGACGATGCCGACGGCTCGCTCTGGCTGCTCAACAGCCAGGCCCCCACCAACTCGCTGCTGCGCCTCACGGCCGACGGCGACTTTGAGACGCACGACAAGGCCGAGCTGATGAACGGCGGATACAGCCTGCCCGTGATGATAGGCATGACGCGCGACAGCCGCGGCCTCATATGGTTCGTCAACAACCATTACGACTATCCGGCCATAGCCTGCTACGAGCCGACGACCGATGAGCTTACGATGTTCGCCGGCCCGTTCCAAAACCAAAACGGCACGTCGCTCAACATCGACTACATCTACTGCATAACCGAAGACGCCGACGGCAACATGTGGGTGGGCACCAACCTCGGCCCGTTTTACCTCACGCCCTCGCAGATGGAGCAACACAACCCCACGGTGCTCACGCAATACGTAGTGCCGCGCAACGACGGCACCAACTACGGCGACTACCTGCTCTCGGGCCTCACCGTCACTGCCGTGGCCGTAGACGGCGCCGGGCGCAAGTGGATAGGCACCAACGGCGCCGGACTCTACCTGATAAGCCGGGACAACAACACCCAGGAGCTGCACTTCACGGCATCTGACACTCCACTGCTGTCTGACAACATCGAGTCGATAGCCGTCAACGACGCCACGGGCGAGGTGTACGTGGGCACAGACCGCGGCCTCTGCTCGTACATGGGCGACTCAACGACGCCCTCAACCGAGATGACTAAAGACAACGTGTACGCCTATCCCAACCCCGTGAGGCCGGGCTACACAGGGCCGATAACCGTCACGGGCCTCACATTCGACGCCGAAGTGAAGATCACCACTTCAAACGGCGTGCTCGTGGCCGAGGGCCGCAGCAACGGCGGCACCTTCACCTGGGACGGCTGCGACCTGTCCGGCCGCCGCGTAGCCTCGGGAGTGTACATGGTGAACACATCAACGCAACAGGGCGAGAAAGGAACGGTATGCAAAATAGCAATAGTTAATTAAATGAAGAATCCAAATTAAAAATGAAAAATCCAAATGTCTTTAATGCTACGAGACATTTGGATTTTTCATTATTCATTATTCATTATTCATTTTAACTTAATTCCATCATCCTCCGTATCGGCTTCACGGCCTCGCGTGCCACGTCTTCGGGCACGGTCACCCTCGGCCACTCGTATTTGAGGGTGTTATAGAGCTTGAGCAGAGTGTTCATCTTCATATACTCGCACACGTTGCAGGCGCCGCCGCCCGTCGGGGGCACTGGTATGAACTCGGTATCGGGGCACCGCTTGCGCATCTCGTGCAGTATGCCGGCCTCCGTGGCCACGATGTACGTCAGCCCGGGGTGCTCCTCGGCATACTTCAGCATCACGGCCGTAGAGCCTTTCACGTCGGCCAGGGCCAGCACGTCGGCCGAACACTCCAGGTGAGCCATCACCACCGCGCCCGGGCGCTCCGCCTTAAGCCTAGCCACCTCAGGGGCGGAGAAGCGTCCGTGCACGTGGCATCCGCCCTGCCAGAGCAGCATGCTCCGGCCCGTCACGGCGTTTACGTAGTCGCCCAGGTGGCGGTCAGGACCGAATATTATCTTCTCGTCCTCGGGCAGCCGCCTTATTATCTTCTCGGCGTTGCCGCTGGTCACCACCACGTCCGTCAGCGCCTTCACTGCGGCCGTAGTGTTGACGTAGCTCACCACGGTTTAGCCCTCGTGCGCGCGCTTAAACTCGGCCAGGTCTTCCGCCCTGCACGAGTCGGCCAG
>CALUFN010000051.1 GCA_944319945.1 uncultured Prevotella sp. | reverse complement strand
TCAACTACAAATATACGACTTTTACGGCAACTTCCTCTTTTTGCAAATGAACATCCAACAGATTTGCGGATGAACCGTAAAAGGTTACCTTTCGCCGTGTAAAAGGTTACCTTTCGCAGCGCAAAAGGTTGCTTTTCGCATTGTAAAAGGCCGCCTTTTGCAACGCGTTGGATGTCAATGTGTTAAGCTGCCTGCCGCAGACGGCTGTCAGAACGTCAGGTAATTGCGCAGCTTTTCTATTGTTTCTTTCGTAAAATCCTTGTAAAGGCTCAGGTCGTCGAGCGAGTGTATGGGGCCGTGCAGGCGGCGGTGGTCTATGATGGTCTTGGCTTGGTAGAAGCCGATGTACGGGTGGCGGCGCAGCTGGCTGAGTGTAAGTTTGTTGACGTTCAGCTTGCGGCATGCCGACGCGTCGGCCGTAAAGTATGTGAGGGAGGCTTGCGGAAAGTTGTCTATCTCGAGCAGTTGCTCGGGCGTGTAGAATCCTCCGAGACGCTCGCGGTAGCGTATTATGGCCCGTGCGAAGCCGCTGCCTATGCCCGGCACGCGCTTAAGTGCGGTGGTGTCGGCGGCGTTCAGGGCTATGTGTTCGCCCGGCTTGATCTTTACGGGATATCTCAGCGTGTCTCTTGCGTTGGCTGTTGGTTGTGCGGCAGGATAAAGCTCGGCTGCCGGACGGTAGTCGTCTGATATGCGGATGTATGGCAGCAGGCGTCTGTATTGCCCTTTGGTTAGGCCGTAGAGGCGTGCGAAGTCTTCCGGGCGGCGGTATATTCCGCCTTTGGCGCGGTATTTGTAGATGTTCCTTACCTGCCACGGCGCAAGGCCGAGGCGCAACAACTGTGTGCTGTCGGCCGTGTTCGGGTCGAACGCGAACAGCTCAGCCTTGCGCTTTCCTGTATCGTAGTATGCCGTATTGGGCTTTTTCCCCGTTTCGCTGTTGCCGTAGTACACCCGCGTATGCGTGGTGTCGGCCCCGTCGGCAGGCGTGGCGTCGTCGGCGTGTCCTACGTACATCGTCACGCCTACGGCCACGGCCAGCACGGTCAGTGCGGCGGTGACGGCGCGGCGGTCGCTGCGTTGCAGGTAGAAAAAGTTTTTCATAGGTAAGGTTTTTGGGGTATTGGGTTTGTGTGGTTTTAGGGTTTTACGGTTATTTGTGTTGCGCGGTTTTACGGCTTTTGTTCCCTTTTTATATCAGCCCGAACTGGTGGAGGAATATCAGCAGGATGCATGTCGGGCAGACGAACTTGATGAAGAACAGGTATGTGTGGAACAGTTTGCCGCGCAGCGTGCCCCAGTTGGTGAATTCGTCGCGCACCATTTTGTGCGGCAAGTACCAACCGACGAACAGGCAGGTGAGGAATCCGCCGAGCGGAAGCATTACCTGGCCCGTGATGAAGTCGAAGAAGTCGAACAGCGAGCGGTCGCCTATCTTGAGGAAATCCCACTTGCCGAGAGACAGCGAACATATTGCTCCGATGACCGAGCATACGGCCGTCACAATCCATGCGGCGCACTTGCGCGACGTGTGCATCTCTTCGTGGACGAACGCGGTGCTTACCTCGTGGAGCGAGATAAGCGACGTAAGGGCGGCCAAGGCCAATAGCGCGTAGAAGGCGATGGCGACCACGTAGCCTACGACGGGTACGGAGGCGAACGCCTGTTGGAACACGTTCGGCAGCGTGATGAACACGAGCGAGGGGCCAGAGTCGGGGTTGATGCCTACGGAAAATGCCGCCGGGAATATCATCAATCCGGCGAGAACGGCGACGGAAGTGTCGATAACGCCTATCTGCACTGCCGACTTCATCAGGTTTGTCTGCCGGCTGAAGTATGACGCGTAGGTGCAAAGGCAGCCCATGCCGATGCTCAGCGAATAGAACGACTGCCCCAAAGCGCCGAGGAACACGTCGCCTTCGACCTTTGACAAGTCGGGCTTGAATAGGAATTTCACGCCTTCCGAGGCTCCGGGAAGCATGCATGCCGACACAACAACGATAAGCAGCAGCACGAATAAGGCCGGCATCATAAGTTTAGAAGCCTTCTCGATGCCGTCGCGCACGCCGTGGGAGACGATGTAATGGGTGATGAGTATGATTGCGACAGTCCAGAAAACGGGCTTGAACGGGTCTTTCTCGAACGTGGCGAAGTATTCGGCGAAGAACTCGGGCGAGCCTTTAAGGTGGCCTAACGCCGAGGCGAATATGTACTGAAGGCACCAGCCTGCGACAACGGCGTAATAGCTCGTGATTAGAACTCCGGTGAAAACGCCGAAGTAGCCTATCGCCGCCCACGGCGTGCCTCCTGACAGGCTGTGGTACGCACGGGCCGTATTTGATGCCGCGTGGCGGCCTATTATGAACTCGCTGACCATGCACGGGATGCCGAAAAGCAGCACGCAGCCGATGTAAATAACTATGAACGCCGCGCCGCCGTATTCGCCTGTCATGTAGGGGAAGCGCCAAACATTGCCTAATCCGACGGCCGAGCCTGCCGTGGCGAGGATTACTCCGAGCTTGCTGCCGAAGTTTGCTCTTTCATGTTGTGTCATGTCGAAAAGTTTTTTATTTACTCACCCGTGCCGTGAATGCACATACGGCAAAACCGTATGCGTTCTACCGTGGCGAGGTTGTTATTTTCATATTCATCCGTTAAACAGTTGCAAATGTAAGAAAAACATCTTAATTTTGCAGCAAAATAAAAGTAAAAATGAAAATAAACAGTCGTTTGGTAAGGAATTATCCCTTTTCTTGCCTGTTCATAGTGGTTATTTGGGTGTTGTGTTTCTGCACTCCGCCACACACTCCGCTTGACAATGTGGCTTTCATGGACAAGTGGACCCACATCGTTATGTACGCCGGTACGTGTACAACGATGTGGATTGAGTATTTAAGGTGTCACAAGTCGGTGTCGTTCAGGCGGCTTTTCGTTTGGGCGTGGCTCGCCCCCGTGCTGATGAGCGGACTTATAGAGATACTTCAAGCTACGTGCACAGGCGGCCGCAGAAGCGGCGACTGGCTCGACTTCGCGGCTAATACGGTAGGCGCGACGCTTGCAGCCGTTATCGGAATTCTGGCTGTAAGGTTTCGCGCCAGGCGCTGAACGGCATGGCGCGCAGCGACGAGTTGTAGAAGCGGCGGTCGCCCGTCACTTCGTCGGCGATGAAGTCGGGCTTTACAAAAGGCTCGTCTTCGCTCTGTAATTCCACTTCGGCGATGACCAATCCGTCGTTATCTCCGTAGAACTCGTCCACCTCGAAGGTGTGCCGTCCGCTCTTTACGAGGTAGCGCGTCTTGTCTATCAACCCCGGTTCGCACAGTTTTATAAGGTGCTGCGCTTCGTCGGGGGTGATTTCTTTCTCAAACTCATAGCGTGTTGTTCCCCTCGGGTCGGACGGGCCTTTGATGGTAAGGTATCCGCGGCCGTCGCGGATGCGCACCCTTACGGTGCGTCCGCGTTCGCTGCAGATGTAGCCTTGCGTTATGCGGCTGCTGGCGTATGCCTGCGTGCGATACGGCCTGCCGTCCTTGTGTACGAGGAACTTGCGTTCGATTTCGATACCGCTCATGCCGCGTCAGAACATCATTGCCGCAACAAGGAATGCCAACGCGAGCACGACGAGCGCCGCGAATATCCATGTTATCACTTTCTTTGCTTGTTTCTCTTGTTGTGCCTCGCGCTGGGCGTGGCGTACTTTGCTTTTCTGGCTCATAGTTATTTGGTTTTTAGATGTTTGTTACCTTGCTTCTTGAAGGTTTATTCTTCCTCGCTTACAGGGAACTCCATTAGGTACGCCTTGATGAATCCGTCAATCTTGCCGTCCATCACGGCGTCTACGTCGGTTGTCTGGTAACCGGTGCGGTGGTCTTTTACGCGTCGGTCGTCGAACACGTAGCTGCGTATCTGGCTGCCCCATTCAATCTTTTTCTTGCCGGCTTCTATCTTGGCCTGGGCTTCGAGACGCTTCTTCATCGCACGGTCGTAGAGTTGCGACTTAAGCAGTCGCATGGCGTTGTTGCGGTTCTCAAGCTGCTTGCGGCTCTCGGTGTTCTCGATGAGGATTTCCTCTTCCTCGCCCGTGTCGGGGTCTACGTATTGGTAGCGAAGGCGCACTCCGGTCTCCACCTTGTTGACGTTCTGTCCGCCGGCTCCACCCGAGCGGAAGAGGTCCCAGCTTACTTTCGACGGGTCGACGTACACCTCTATGGTGTCGTCAACCAGCGGACTTACGAACACGCTGGCGAAACTCGTCATGCGTTTGCCCTGCGCGTTGAACGGCGATACGCGCACAAGGCGGTGCACTCCGTTCTCGCTCTTTAGGTAGCCGTAGGCGTATTCGCCGCCTTCTATTTCCATAGTGACGCTCTTTATGCCGGCCTCGTCGCCCTCTTGGATGTTGCTTATGCTCACCTTGTGGCCGTGGGCTTCGGCCCAGCGCATGTACATTCGCATTAGCATCTGCGCCCAGTCTTGGCTTTCGGTGCCGCCGGCGCCGCTGTTTATCTTCATCACGCAGTCCATCGGGTCTTCCTTCTGGCGCAGCATGTTCTTAAGTTCGAGGTCCTCGATGGCCTTTATCGCTTTGGCGTAGTCGTCGTCCACTTCTTCTTCCGTCACCATTTCGTCATGGTAGAAGTCGAAGGCGAGTTGAAGCTCGTCGGCCAGCGTGCGCACCTCCTTGTATCCTTCAACCCACCGTTGGATGCCTTTCACCTTCTTCATCTGTTCCTGCGCGGCTTTCGGGTCGTCCCAAAAGTCGGGAGCCTGCGTGCGCAGTTCCTCTTCTTCGAGTTCTATTTTCTTCTTGTCTATGTCGAGATAACGGTTCAGCGCGTCGGCGCGCTCCATTACGTCTTTAAGCTGTTCTGCTGTTATCATTTGTTTTCGGGTTATTCGGTTATGGGGTTTTACGGTTATAGGGTTTTACGGTTATGGGGTTATTGGGTTTATGGGTTGTGCGGTTTTACGGTTGCCTGCGCTCCGTCAAGGCTCGGTGGCGTTGTCCTCGTACATCTTCTCTATCTCGGCGGCATAGTTCTTGTCGAGCACCTTGCGGCGTATCTTCAACGTGTTTGTAAGTTCGCCGCGCTCCATAGTGAAGTGGCGTGGCAGCAGCGTGAAGCGTTTTATCTTCTCGTAGCTTGCCAGTTGCTGTTGCAGCGTTTCCATCCTTTCGGCCATCATCGCATGTATCTCGTCGTTGCGGCAAAGCTCTTCGAGGTTTGAGTATTTTATTCTGTGCCTTTGGGCGTATTCCTCGAGCAGGTGGTAGGCCGGTATGATGAGCGCCGACACGAACTTGCGGCGGTCGGCTATTACGGCTATCTGGTCGATGTATTTGTCTACCAAGAGTTTCGACTCTATCATCTGCGGCGCTATGTATTTGCCGTTTGAAGTCTTGAACAGGTCTTTTATGCGGTCTTTCAGGAACAGTTCGCCGTTCTTCATGTAGCCTGAATCGCCCGTGCGGAAGTATCCATCCTCGTCGAACGCCTCGCGGTTGAGCGCGTCGCGCTTGTAGTAGCCTTTGGTTATCGTGGGGCCTTTGAGCAGTATTTCGTCGTTTTCGCCGAACTTAATGCTGAGTCCGTGGATGGGGCGCCCCACCGAACCTACGGTGAACGGCTTGCCGCGGCGGTCGCACGACACGGTGGCGAGGCTCTCGGTAAGGCCGTAGCCTACAATCATGTTTATCCCGACGGAGTGTACGAACTCCTCAATCTCGGTAGGGACGGTGGCCCCGGCCGTGGGGAATATGTTGGGGCGGTCGAGCCCAAGCTCGTTGCGCACCACCTTGAAGAGCGTCTTGTGCATCAGGGCGTACTTCATCCTGAGCGACAGCGGCGGACGCTTGCCCCGGCTTAGGTATTCTATGTTGTGCTTGCGGCCTATGGCCCAAGCCTTCCTCAGCAGTTTCTGCTGCGCCGGGGTGGCGTGGTCGATGCGGTCTACCACCTCTGCGTAGACTTTCTCCCAAAACCTCGGTACGGCGCTCATGCACGTAGGGCGCGTTTCGCGCATTGACTGCTGTATCTCTTTCGGGTCGGTGTTGACCACCACCTCGGCGCCCTCGCTCAGGCTGAGGAAAATCCACGCGCGCTCGAATATGTGGGTAATGGGCAGGAAGCTCATCACCCTGTCATCCTCGCGCACGGGCACTATCTTGTCGTTTTCCTCCAGGGCCGCGCGGTATTGGCCGTAGGTAAGCATCACGCCCTTGCTCGCCCCGGTGGTGCCGCTTGTGTAAAGTATGTTGCAAAGGTCGTCATCGTTGGCCTCGCCGTAGAGCTTTTCCACCTCCGACTGGCGCGGGCTGTTCTCGCCGAGCGTCAGGAACGTGTCGAAATGCATCGAACTGTTGTCGGTCGGACTGATCTTCACGCGGTTGTCGAAGATTATTATCCGTTCGAGCGAATGGCAGTGGGCCAGCACCCGTTGGGCCTTGTCGTACTGCTCTTGTTCGCCTACGAAGAGCACGCGTATCTGCGCGTCGTTGATCATGTATTGTATCTGCTCTTCGCTGCTCGTGGCGTAAAACGGCACGGTAACCGCCCTTATGCCGAACGCCCCGAAGTCGGTGTAGAGGTATTGCACGGCGTTCTGCGAGAACACTCCTACGTTCTCCTGCGCCTTTACGCCGATGTTCAGCAGCGCGTTAGACACATGGCGCACCTTGCGCGAGAAGTCGCGCCACGTAGCCGACTTCCATTTCCTTTCGCCGAAGTCGCGGTATATCAGCGCGCGGCGCTTGTCGTACTTCTTGGCTTGCTCGTGTATGAGTATCGATAGGTGGCATTTTGTCTGCATACGGCGTGTGGTTTTAGTGGTGTTCGTTTGCCTTCATGCAAAAATAATATAAATAATCGAAAAGCGCAAGACTATCGCTGAATAATTTTTCGGAGCGTTCCGCCCGGGCGTTCCGCCGCCGTCGCTTTTCCAGAAGGTTACCTTTTACAAGGCAAAAGGTAACCTTTCGCCTTGTAAAAGGCGGCCTTTTGGATTGTAAAAGGTTGCCTTTTGTAATGCGTTGAATGTCAATTTATTATGAAACGGTTTGTTTATCGGTGGGTAAGTTCTCGTCCGCAGGCTTTTCGTCACCCTACACGTAGGCGCTAATGCATGTCAGGCTCCCTCCGTTCGGGATGGCGGGGTGGGTGTTTTCTTCTCGGTTTTATTTGGCGTTACGCCTTATATGCGCTATCTTTGCATAAGATATGTTGCGCTCGAGAATTTGAAAGTAAACTTTCATTCCTCTCGCTTGCGCTATCTTTGCATGTGTATGATTAAGCAAACTGATTATCTTGGCGACGCCGTAGGCCTGCTGCGCAGGCTGATAGCAGTGCCGTCGGCGAGCCGCGACGAGGCTGCCGCGGCCGACATTATGGAGAATGAGATACGCGCCTGCGGCTTCGAGCCGAGGCGCGAGGGTAACAACGTGTGGGCCGTGGCCCCGGGCTACGACGGCGGCCGACCTACGCTGCTGCTCAACGCGCATATCGACACGGTGAAGCCCGTAAGCTCGTGGACGCGCGACCCCTTCGGCCCCGACATCGTGGACGGCCGCCTTTACGGGCTGGGCAGCAACGACTGCGGCGGCGGACTGGTGGCCTTGCTGCAGGCGTTTCGCCGCCTTGCGGCCCGCACGCAGCCGTATAATCTGGTGTATTTGGCATCGGCCGAGGAGGAAGTTTCCGGCCGCGACGGCATCAGCCGCGCCTTGCCCCTGCTGCCGGAGGTGAGCATGGCCATAGTGGGAGAGCCTACGGGAATGCAGCCTGCGGTGGCCGAGAAGGGGCTGATGGTGGTAGACGGCGTGGCGCGCGGACGCTCGGGCCACGCCGCAAGGGGCGAGGGCGTCAACGCTATTTACGAGGCGTTAGACGATCTCTGCTGGCTGCGCTCTTACCGCTTTGACAAGGTAAGCCCCCTGCTCGGGCCCACGCTGATGAGCGTGACGGTGGTATCGGCCGGCACGCAGCACAACGTAGTGCCTGACGAATGCCGCTTCACCGTCGACATAAGGACCAACGAGTATTACAGGAACGAGGACGTGTTCGAGTTCCTAAAGTCCAAGCTGAAGAGCGAGATACGGGCGCGCTCGTTCCGCCTGTCGTCGTCGTCGATAAGCGTTGACCACCCCGTGGTGCGCCGTTGCTTGGAGATGGGGATGACGCCGTTCGGCTCGCCTACGCTCTCAGACCAGGCCCTGATGCGCTTCTCCTCGTTGAAGCTCGGCCCGGGCGAATCGTCGCGCTCGCATTCGGCCGACGAATACATCCGTCTAAATGAGATTGACGATGCGATAAACATATATTTCGACCTGCTCGACGGTACGGCCTTGTGACGTTTA
Source organism: uncultured Prevotella sp. (assembly GCA_944319945.1). Lineage (GTDB taxonomy): Bacteria > Bacteroidota > Bacteroidia > Bacteroidales > Bacteroidaceae > Prevotella. Next base: position 6,528 of record CALUFN010000051.1, on the reverse strand, counting down.
TCCGTGCCGTTGTGGCCGCTGGTCGGGGCATTGCGGCGCGGAGTTGCAGACTGCTGAAGGTGTAAGCGGAAATAATGTGCCTTATGTTTTGGTTTATAAAGATTTTTTATTAACTTTGCCCAAAACACCAACGCGCCGTAATTACGGGCTTAATTCAGTACTAACCTATTAATATTGAGAGTTATGAAGAAAACGTTAAGAACCCTTTGCTTGGCGGCGATAGCCGTCTTCGCAATTCCGCAACAGGCCGACGCGCAGTTTTTAAAGAAGCTGAAGGAGGCGGCTACCAACGTGGTGAAAGAGGCCGTAAGCGGCGAGACCGACTCAAATGCCGGCACCCAGGGAGCGAATTTCGTGGCCTCGGCATCGGGCGTAAGCATCGCCAACCCTGCCTCAAAGAGCTTCAGCATTGATTTCGTTGAGGCCGTAGGCAACTCGGCGGACAACTCGGTGACCGTAGTTGTCAAGGCTACGGCCATAGACATGAACTATGCCAACACCCACATCGGCGACAACAACGTGACCGCTTACGACGCTGACGGCAACGAATACAAGAGCAACGACTCGTCGCCGGCCAAGAACCTGACTGTAGGCGTGCCCGTTAAGTTCGAGTTCTCAAAGCTGGTCAACGTACCCGTTACGGTCAGCATGTTGCCCGTGGTCTACACTACCTATTACATAAATAGCGACAAAAGCTCGAAGGCCGGCAACCTCGGCACGTTCATCCAATTGAAGAACGTGCCCGTGAAGTGGCAGTAACGGTGGTTGAAAGCTGAAATACTAACGGTCCGCACCACGCCTCAGACGATGGTGCGGGCCGTTAGTCTAATATAATAATACCAACCCTGCCACTCCTGCGTAGCATATCATGCGTATCGGATTGATCTTCATGTACTTCGTACCGACGAAAGACGCAACGAACAGGAAGCAGCTAATCCAAAACTGCCAGGGGTTAATGTCGGGCGCGCTGAAGTTCTCTGGCGTCATGAGCAGCAGCGTGGCGGCGGCCAGTAGGCCGACCACCGCTGGGCGCAAGCCGAGGAACACGCTCTTGACGAGTGGCGTGTCCATGTATTTCATGAACATCTTCGCGATGAGTATCATCAGTATCAGCGACGGCAGAATGAGCGCAAAGGTGGCCGTAACGCTGCCCAATATCGACATCCAGTAACCAAACCCGGCGTTATGCACGGCCGTATAACCGCAGTATGTTGCCGAGTTGATGCCAATCGGGCCGGGAGTCATCTGGCTGATGGCCACGATGTTGGTGAACTCCGACGTGGTTAGCCAAGCATGGTTGTGGACCACCTCGCCCTGAATCAGCGACAACATGCCATAGCCTCCGCCGAAACCGAACAGCCCTATCTGGAAAAACGTAATGAATAATTCAAGGAAAATCATCTTTTCTAATTAAGAGTTAAGAATTAAGAGTTAAGAAAAAATGCTTTGCAGGATTACGAATTAAGAGATGAAAAATCAGAAACAAGCGAAGCATATTTTCTTAATTGGCTTAACGCCGAACTTAGTTTCTTAACTCTTAATTCTTAATTCACAAAGTCATTCTGTCGGTCTTATGTACTTTCCGTAGATGAATCCGCAGATGCCGGCTATCAGGATGACGTATATCGGCGAAACGCCGAGCATCCATATCGCCAGTGCGCAGGCTATCGGAATCCAACAGTTGGTGAGCGTTATCTTGGCACTCTTGGCCATAGTGAACGTCGGCACGGCTATCAGGGCTACCACGGCGGGACGTATTCCGCGGAATATCGCCGCCACGACCTTGTTGTCTTCGAACTGGCGGAAGAACATGGCGATGGCCAATATGATGAGAAACGACGGCAGGGCGGTGCCCAGGCAGGCGCTCACCGCCCCCTTCAGTTTCTTCAGCTTGTAGCCTATGAACACGCTGGCGTTAATCGCCATTACGCCCGGACAGCTCTGCGAGATGGCTATTATGTCGATGAACTCGTCCTTGCTGAGCCACTTATGCTTGTCGACCACTTCCGTCTCGATGAGCGGTATCATTGCGTAGCCGCCGCCGAAGGTGAACAGCCCTATCTTGAAAAACGTCTTGAAACTGTCTATGTAAAAGTTTGACATTATGCAGATTTATAGTAGTAAAAGGAGTAAAGAAGAAAAGGAGTAAGGAGAAATGCCTTGCAGAATACGAGGAAAGCACGTTATCCAACCAACAATACATTTCTACTTACTCCTTTTCTCCTTACTCCTTTACTCCTTGAAATTTATTATTTCTTGTTTTCAATCCACTTACGTGCGTTGACGAAGGCCTCGATCCACGGCGTAACGTCGTCGTTGCGGCGTTCTGCCGGATACCAGGCGTTCTGCCAGGGGAATATCGTACGCTCCAAGTGGGGCATCATTGCGAGATGGCGTCCGTCCTTAGAGCAGATGCCTGCTACGGCATAGTCTGAGCCGTTCGGGTTGCCGGGGTACTCCGTGTAGTGGTATTTCGCCACGACGTTATACTTGTCTTCGCCCTCGGGCAGATAGAACTTGCCTTCGCCGTGGGCCACCCAGATGCCGAGACTGCTGCCCGAAAGCGAGCCGAACATCACGCTGTTGTTCTGCGGAATGTCGAGTCCGAGGAATACGCTTTCGAACTTACGCGAGTCATTGTGCAGCATCTTGGCGCGCTTCCCGTGCTCGGGGTTGATGAGGTTGAGCTCAACCATGAGCTGGCAACCGTTGCAAATGCCGAGCGAAAGGGTGTCTTCACGGGCGTAGAACTTGTCCAAAGCCTCCTTAGCCTTCGGGTTGAAGAGGAACGCTCCGGCCCATCCCTTAGCGCTGCCGAGCACGTCTGAGTTGGAGAATCCGCCGCAGAAAACAATCATGTTGATGTCTTCCAGCGTCTCACGGCCCGTTATCAGGTCGGTCATCATCACGTCCTTAACGTCGAAACCGGCAAGATACAGCGAGTAAGCCATTTCCCTTTCGCCGTTGGTTCCTTTCTCACGGATGATCGCGGCCTTGATTCCGGTCGGCTCGCGGCGGTCGGCCGAGATGCCGTATTGCGACAGTTTGCCGGTGAACGAGTCGTTGAACTTCATCACTACGGGCTGCTTCTTGTAATTGTCGCGGCGTGCTTCGGCGCGTCCGTTCATGCTCTGGTCGCGGTCGAGCAGGTATGAAGTCTTGTACCATACGTCGCGCATAGCGTCGATGTCGAACTCGTGCGTGAACTTGCCTTTGCTTATCTTGAGCTTGCGCGAAGCCGTGTCGGGACGGCCGATGCATGCGTAGCATACGCCGTTGTCGTCCATCAGGTCCTCGAAGTCGAGCTGGTGGCGCTCCGCAACCTGCACGATTACGCCCGGGTTCTCGGCCAACAGCATCTTAACTACGTCCTCGCAGTCGAACTTGTCGAGGCTGATGTCGAGTCCGCCTTCAGTGTTTGCGAAGCACATTTCAAGCAGCGTAGTCACCATTCCACCTGCGCTGATGTCGTGGCCGGCCATTATCCAGCCGTTCTTTATCAGCTCTTGCAGCGTGTTGAAGGCGTTGCGGAAGTAGTCGGGGTTCTTCACCGTGGGCACGTCGTCGCCCACTTTGCCCAACGACTGGGCGAAAGCCGAACCGCCGAGGCGCAGCTCGTCGTAAGAGAAATCTATGTGGTAAAGCAGCGACTTCTTGTCGTTTACAACCACGGGAGACACAACCTTGCGCACGTCTGACACTTGTCCGCCGCTGCTTACGATTACCGTTCCCGGGCTGATAATCTTCTGTCCGTCGGGATATTGCTGGCTCATGGAAAGCGAATCCTTACCCGTCGGCACGTTCACTTTTATCGCGCAGCAGAAGTCCGAGAGTGCTTTTACGGCACTGTAAAGGCGTGCGTCCTCGCCTTCCTGCGAACGGCAGGGCCACATCCAGTTGGCCGAGAGGCTCACGCTGTCGAGCCCTTCCTCAAGCGGAGCCCACACGATGTTGGTCAGCGACTCTGCGACCGACAGCACACTGCCGGCCTCGGGCGATGCCAATCCGGCCTGCGGAGCGTGTCCGAGAGCAGTGGCGATGCCCTTGTTGCCACGGTAATCCAACGCAACTACGCCGCAGTCTGACAGCGGAAGTTGGATTCTTCCCTGGCATTGCTGGCGCGCTATCTTGCCCGTAACGCTTCGGTCAACCTTGTTGGTCAGCCAATCCTTGCAGGCTACGGCCTCAAGCTGGAGCACGCGGCCGACGTATTCGTCGAGTGAAGAGTGAAGAGTTGAGAGTGAAGAACAGTCTTGCTTGGCAGAAGTATTGGGTTTTTCACTTTTCCCTTTTCCCTTTTCCCTTCCTACATAGCTTACGTTTTCATAATGGCGTTCTACCGTGTTGTCCCTCATGTATGTCTTGGGCGAGTGGCCGAACATCTGCGCCACGTCCAAGTCGAACGGCCTTACGCCGTCGCCCTGCACGAAACTGAAGTGGGCGTCGCCCGTAGTTTCGCCGACAACGTACAGCGGAGCGCGCTCGCGCTCGGCTATCTTGCGAACGTGTTCGATGTGTTTCTCGTCGATGAGCAGGCCCATTCGCTCCTGGCTCTCGTTGGCTATTATCTCTTTGCTTGACAGCGTTTTGTCGCCTATGGGCAGCTTCGTCATGTCTATTTGTCCGCCGCATTCCTCGACAAGCTCCGACAGACAGTTTACGTGTCCTGCCGAACCGTGGTCGTGGATGCTGACAACCGGATTGACATCCTCCTCGCAAAGGGCGCGCACAAGGTTGTAGGCACGCTTCTGCATCTCGGGGTTGGCGCGCTGTACGGCGTTCAGCTCGATGCCGTTAGAGTATCGGCCGGTGTCGACCGACGACACGCTGCCGCCTCCGAGACCGATGCGGTAGTTGTCGCCGCCCACCACTACTATCTTGTTACCCTTCTTAGGCTCTTTCTTCAGGCAGTCGCGCTTAGTGCCGTAGCCTACTCCTCCGGCCAACATTATCACCTTGTCGTAAGCGTACTTCTCGTCGCCCTCCTTGTGTTCGAAGGTCAGCACCGAACCGCAAATCAGCGGTTGGCCGAACTTGTTGCCGAAGTCGGAAGCTCCGTTCGACGCCTTTATCAATATCTGCTCGGGCGTCTGGTAGAGCCATTTGCGCACGGGCAGGATGTCTTCCCAGTCACGTTTGAGTGAAGAGTGAAGAGTGGTGAGTGAAGAATTATCTTGTTCGGAGGTATCGGATTCTTCACTTTTCACTTTTCCCTCTTCACTTAACCTCGGGTACGCCGTCATGTACACCGCCGTTCCGGCTATCGGCCAAGAGCCCGTTCCGCCGCCCATGCGGTCGCGTATCTCGCCTCCCGTGCCCGTAGCGGCGCCGTTGAAAGGCTCTACGGTGGTGGGGAAGTTGTGCGTTTCGGCCTTCAGCGAAATCACGCTCTCTATGTCCTTAACGCGGAAGTAGTCTGAAGTAGACTGGTCTTCGGGCGCGAACTGCTCTATCACAGGGCCTTCGCTGAAGGCCACGTTGTCCTTGTAAGCGCTCAATATCTTATGCGGATTCTCTTTCGTCGTCTTCTTAATCATGTTGAACAGCGACGATTCCATCTCCTTGCCGTCGATGATGAACACTCCGCCGAATATCTTGTGGCGGCAGTGCTCCGAGTTTATCTGGGCGAAGCCAAATATCTCAGAGTCGGTCAAAGGCCGTCCGAGCTCCTTCTCTATCTTGTGTAGATACTCTATTTCCTCGGGCGACAGGGCCAGGCCCTCCTGCTCGTTGTACTCCTCAAGGTTGTCAACGTGCTTTATAGGCTCCGGCTCGTGGTCTACGGTGAACACCCTCTGGTCCAGCCCCTCGTACATGCGCTGCAGCATCGGGTCGTGGTCGGCGTCCTTCGAGCTTACGGGGAAATACTCCTCTATGCGCGAGATGCCCTTCAGGTTCATGTTCTGCGTTATCTCCACGGCGTTCGTACTCCACGGCGTTATCATCTCGCGGCGCGGGCCTACGAAGTATCCGTCAAGCCGTTCGGCGTCAACCGGCGTAGCGTCGCCGTACAGCCAGCACAGTTCCTTGATTTCTTCTTGTGAAAGCTGATGGTCGGTTTCGGTGGCTATCACGCTTTCCGTTTGGGTCTTGAAAAAAAGAATCATACCTTATCTTGTTTTGTTTTTATTGTTTGCACGGGATTGCTATAATAATAGGTGCAAACTTACTAAATTTTTCCGAGATATTGCCTGCCGTGCGTGAAAAACGTTTTTTACGGCATAAAATTTAGAGTTTTCAGTATTGCAGGCAAGGATTCTTCGTGTGGCGGCAGGCATGCCGGCCGTTGTTTCCCGTCAGTCGAAGCCCCGACGGCAGGCAATAGAAACGGCGTTCTGCAACACTTGTGTAAATCACTGATAATCAGACGGATTACAAAAGGCTGCCTTTTGACTTGCAAAAGGCGGCCTTTTAGATGGTAAAAGGTAACCTTTCACACGCTAAAAGGTTACCTTTGGAGGTTCATCCGCAAATCTGTTGGATGTTCATTTGCAAAAAGAGGAAGTTGCCGTAAAAGTCGTATATTTG
>CALUFN010000050.1 GCA_944319945.1 uncultured Prevotella sp. | reverse complement strand
AACGCCTGTTCGAGCGCGTTCAAGTCTTCGGGATTGAAGATAGCGGGCAGGGCGGCGCGGTTCACCGTTCCTTCGGCAGTCATTGCGTCCTTTCCCACGTTCCTCGTGTCTGGTACTTGCTTGGCAAGTACGATAATTTTAAGATTCATAGTAATATATTAATAATAATGTAAAGTTCATGATTGCTGTGCACTTGCGCTTACAACATTTTGAGATTCAAAGCATTATGGATGAGCACCTACAACCGGCGCCTGCATGTTGGCTGACACTCCATAATTTCTGCAAAAATACAAAAAATCCCCACAAGTACAAAAACTCGCAGGGATTTTTAATATTTGCGCATACGGCTTGTCGCTATTTTTCCTATTAGGCAATAAAAAAGGCGGCACCGGAGATTCTACTCCGATGCCGCCTCGATTTATTAACAGGGGGATTGATTACTTGTTGATATACTTCTTACCGTTGATGATAACGATTCCCTTAGCGTTCTTGTTAACGCGCTGTCCTGCGATGTTGTAAGCAGGTGCGTCAGCGTTGTTAACCTCGTCGATCACTACGCCCTCGATACCAGCGCCGCCGCCACCGGGAATCTGTCCGTTCTCGAGCAGAACGTTTGCGTCAGTTGAAACATTGGCATCGCCGGTTGTGTCGAATGCAAATGCAACAAGAGTCAGTTTAGAGCCAGTTGCAAGTACGTCGTAAGTCAAGCCTCCAAGTACCTGGAACTTGATAACGCTGTTTCCTGTTGTCTTGTACTGTGTTCCCGTTGCAGCCTCAGCAGCCTGCGGAATAGCATAATCAGCACTTACATAAGTGGCATCGAGCTCAGCGTCATAATAAGTAGCTCCGTCAATGGCCGTCAGGTCGTAGGCAAAAGTTGCGGGAGCCGTTCCTGCGTCTACGTCATCTCCACCGGTATTTTCCATTGCGAAGATATAGGGATAACGCAATCCTTCCTCAAATACGACATAGTTCTTATTACCCGAACCTGCGTGGAATACGTAAATGTATCCGTCTGCGTTAGGTTTGAAGGTATAAACACATCCCGTAGGAGGATACAATCCAGTCTTTGCGCAATCTCCGGGAGGATTCGAGTTTCCCTGAATACCCATTCCGCTCGTAGCCAATGACTCGCCGTTGAAAACAATGTTGTCACCCTTCAAGCCCGTAGCCTTGAAAGAGTCATCATTCTTCACTGATACTTCGACATTCTCCGTAGAAGCAACTACCGTGCCTGCCGTAAGGCTTACGCCGGCATCATCAACACCAATTGCAGCAGGGTCGACGTAACCGATTTCATTCTGAGCGTTGGCGACGAATGCCGTCATTAACAACGCTGCACTAAGTAACATCTTTTTCATAATCGCTTGTTTTGTTAGTTAATAAATTAAGTTATAAATTAGTAATGAAAACTTTGGGTTCCCATCTTCGGCCGGCGGCACCGGCTTTCGGTCAACCGCCGCCACCGGCCGAATTAAGTCAATCAAATACTCATTGCTTTGTGCCTACGAACGTATAATGATATACGTATTGCTTACGTCCTTCCCTCTGAGTGAAGTCAAAGGATGAATTAAGCACGTTGCCGCCGTCTATACGCCCCTTGAACGGCGCTCCCAAACCATTGTCCGACGACGTATTGCTGAACACGTACCCCTCATTAGCGTGGGTAATGTTAGTTACTGACGCCGCATCCAGGTCAAAATCCGCACACGCGAATGTCACGTCTGCGCAATAAGCCGAATCCGTCGGGGCAAGCGTTACGCTTCCTTGTGCTACGAGCGTGTCGGTCGTTCCGTCCTGTACGCGTGTGAACGTACCCGTGTACGTACCGGCTGCGCTGATTTCCGGAGTGGTGTCGAACGTCATCGCTTCATCGTCGTCATCACTGCATGCCGAGAAAGCAAACCCCAAGACGAGCGCGGCAAATAATGGATAAAGTATCTTTTTCATTTTCTTTCCTTATTATTTGTATGATTAATTTTAATATCCCGGATTCTGGTCTTCAGACGTAAGAGCAGTGTTGTTGCTCATCTCCTCTTCCGGTATCGGACGATACCATTTCACTTCACCCCTTACGTTGCTCATGTCGCTGACCGAGTTGACATAAGAGTTGTAAGCTACGTTGTAACGTACCAACTGGCGAGTGCGGCGAAGATCCATCCAGCGGTCTCTTTCAGCAAACAGCTCACGCGCCCTTTCGTCGAGAATGACGTCAAGCGGAGTAATAGAACCGAAGTTTGCAGGAATCGTATAGTCGGGAGCGTAGCTTCCGAACGTTGCCAGCGTACCTGCATTAGCGCGAGTCCTCACGGCGTTGACATAGCTGAGAGCCTCAGCCTCGTTGCCGGCCATAAGATAAGCCTCTGCCGCAGTAAGATACATGTCGCTCAAATGGAACAGCACTATGTCACGATAGCCGTTTGAAGTGTTGAGCGCCTCCTGCTGTGTCGACGGGTCGTCAAACTTCTTAACCACGGTAGTTCCGTAAACCTTAGAGCAGCTCTCGTCGTAGGTCTCGGTCGACTTTACCCATGAGCCGTCCCTGCTAAACGTATAAAGAACGGTCTCGCTGCCGAGAATGCGCGCTGACACATCATTAAGGCAATTACCCATTGCGTAACGGCTCTGGTTGGCCGCAATCTCAGCCTCGGCCTCGGCCTCCGTAGTATAATAAGGGAAGTAGCGCAAGCCTATCTGAAGGTTGTCCGTGTTGCCGGCGTTATAGTAAGCGTAATAGCCGGTGGTTCCCCACGTGCCGTTATAATTGTAGATGGTCGTCATGAACGTTCCCTCGAAGCGGTCGTCGCCGGGCGCCCAAAGGTATATGGCCTTGCCTGACGGAGCCTTGCCTGAGTTACAATACTTATAGCCTGAAGCCGTGCAGTCTCCGTAATAGCAACCGTAAGTGTTCTGAAGGCCGTGGCCGCCCTCGCTAACGTTGCCGGGGAAACCGTTACGCTCATACTGTATGGAGAATATCTCCTCGGCGTTGCCCTCATTCGTAGGAGCCCACTTGTCGGCGAAAGCCATAGTGAGCGACTGGCCGTTGATGGCTTCGGTAGCGTATTGTGCCGCAAGGTCGAAATAAGACTTATCGTTGACTGTGTAAGAACCGGCAGCGGCATCGCCGAGAGTAGTGCCCAGGTCCCAGCCTGCTGCGAGGCAGACTTTTGCTAAGAGAGCCTTCACTGCCCTTTGGCTTACATAACCTGAATGATCCTCAACCGGCAGGTTTGAGTCGTTCATTATGCCTTGCAGTTCGGCAATGACAGCAGGATAAAGCTCGGCTATCGGCATGCGCGGATAGTTGCGCTCAGGTCCCTGTATGTATTCGGTCACATAAGGCACGGCACCGAAATGCTGCATGAGCAGGTAATAACCGTAACACCTGAGGAACTTAGCCTCGGCCTGCACAAGCCCGTCGCCTTCGGTAGCATAGTGAAGCATGCAGTTGGCGTTGTTTATCAGGTTGTAGAGGTTTGTGTAATAGTCAGTTACGGTAGATGTCTGCGGGGTCATGGTGTATCGGTGCATCTCGCCCGGGTCGCCGCCGCGCGTAGCAACGTACAAGTCAGTACCCCACTCGTAGATGTCGATATCTGTCGAAATCGGTTTCAACAGCGAGTAAGTGTAAGTGCGGAGCGACTGCAGTCCTTCAGGCGTACTCAGATACGGGTCTGAAGATACGTTAGTCTTGTTTTCAGCCTCAAGGAAGTCAGAGCAGCTGGTCAAGGTACCGGCTCCGACGGCCACACTTGCCGCAAAAGCTAAATATATTATTCTTTTCATTGTAGTATAATCGTAAATGTTTGTTAGAACTTGATGTTTGCACCAAACTGCCATGTAACCGTGCTCGGTCCGTCTTGGTCAAGGTCTGCACCGGCCCATTCAGGATCGAAACCTTTGTATTTAGTCCATACGAACGGGTTGGTAACCGTGCAGTAGAGACGAAGGAAAGAGCATCCGAACTTCTCCGTCCACTGTTTCGGGAAGGTATAGCCCAAAGTAATGTTCTTCACCTTTACATAAGATGCGTCTACGTATTTGTTGGTTCCGTCGAGCCAATAGCTCGAACCTGTACCACTGTTGGCAGCCGCATTGTTCGGGAAGGGATACGAACCGTAATGGGTGGCCTGCTGGTAAACGGGATTGATGTAAGTTCCGTCAGGATTAACACCGTCGCAATCAATCAGCGTACCTGCGGGGATGTAGAAGTCAACGTCGAGCTTCATACGTCCGCGGTCGTTGATGCCGAGATATTCGCCGTAGAAGTCAGAGCTTACCCAATAATTCTGCTTTGCGTAAAGAGTAGCCGAGAGGTCCCAGTTCTTGTAAGACAAGGTAGTAGAGAAGCTGCCCGTCCACTTCGGATCCATGTTGTATATCTTCTTGTCGTCGTCGTTGAAGGTTCCGTCGCCGTTGCGGTCAACGATGATGGGCAGACCTTCGGTCCAGCCGTAGCACTGATAGTAATAATCGTACTCCTTGACCGTCTGTCCGGGCGTGAATCCCTTCAGGCGTGCTATCTCAGTATTAGGCACGGTCATGTCGCGGTCGCTCACGATGCCTGCCCACTCGTAGCCGTAAATGTTGTTGAACGGCTGGCCGATGAAGAGGTTGCCCGTATCCTCGCCGCTGATCACGTTACCGCCTTCGCCGTTGATTTCGCGCACGGTGTTCTTGTTGTGGGCGAACGTGAAGGTAGTGGTCCAGCGCCAGTCCTTAGTCTGGATGTTCTCGGTAGTAAGAGAAACCTCGACACCTTCGTTGCGTACAGAACCTACGTTGGTAGTCATGGTCACGCCACCGGCCTCGAGCGGCAAGTGTACGTCGTAAAGCAGGTCTTTAGACGTCTTGGTGTACCAGTCAACGCTACCGCGGATACGCTCATTGAAGAAACCGAAGTCCAAACCTACGTTAAACTCGTGAGACTTTTCCCACTGAAGCACAGAGTTGACAACGCCGTCGGCGTAGAAGCCCTGATAGAATGTTGAGCCGAACGGATAGTAGACGGGGCCGGCCAATACGAGCTGAGTGTCATAGTTGCCGATGCCTCGGTTGTTACCGGTCACACCGTAAGAGAGACGCAACTTAGCGTTAGAGAGCCAGCTGCGGGTCTTCTCCATGAAAGGCTCCTCTGAGAGTCGCCAAGCGAACGCTGCAGACGGGAACGAGCCCCAACGGTTGCCGTCGGTGAACTTTGACGAACCGTCCCAACGCACGGTGGCCGTCAGCATGTAACGCTCCTTGAACGTATAGTTGGCACGCAGGGCGTAAGACATCATGCTGCTTTCGCTGTAAGAGTTGCCAGACTCGTCGGCGTTGTATGTTCCGCTATTGAGGTTCCACCACAAGGTGCCGTCGAGCACACCGTTATAATAAAGGCTCTGTGCCTCGGTGTCGGCGGCCATCATTGAGAAGAGTCCCATCACGTTGAGGTGATGTTCCTTATTCTTGCCGAGATAGTCGTCGTAGGTTATCATGTTGTCCCACGTCCAGTCGAAGGCGCGTTCGGTCTCCTTAGTGGCGGTGTTCTGTGCGTCGCCGGTAAGCGTGCCCTTGAAGTAGCCTTCGCGGTAATACGTGTAGTTAGGCGAGAAGGTGGTCTTCAGGGTGAGGCCTTTCACGGGCTTTATCTGGAGATACACGTTACCAAGAGCGCGCCACGTCTGACGGTTTCTCGTCTCGTTCTGCATGTAAAGCAACGGGCTGCGCTGGTCAGAGAACTGATAGCTTGACGACGAACCCATAGCCTCATAGTTGCCCGGGCATTCCCAAAGATTGCCATCGGCATCGTAGGGCTGCATGAAGGGGTTCATACGATAAGCGTACTGCACGCCTTCGTCGCTGGCGTAATCATGATTGATACGTGCAAGATTAAAGCTGAATCCGGCGCTGACATACTTATTGATCTGTCCGTCGAGAGAGCCCTTAAAGTTGAACTTATCTTGGCTGTCGCCGTCATAGATTCCGTCTTCGCCCGAATATCCGAGACCCATGTGGTAGCTAAGGCGCTCGGTTGATCCGCTTACTGAGATGTAGTGGTTCTGCTGGTGACCGTTACCTGTAACGAGGTCGGGCCAGTCTACCGTTCTGCCCTCACGCATCAGGGTCTTCATGCGGTACTCGCCCGTATCGCTATTGAGCAAGGCCATCTGCGCATAGGAGTCCATCGTATATACCGGCTGCGCGCTGCTGTTAGAGACTCCGGCATAAGTCAGGAACTTCATGAAACGATAGTCATAGAACGACTGTCCGTCCATGAACTCAGGCATACGGGCAGTCTTAGTGATACCGTAGTATCCGTCGTAAGAGATTGTGGGCTTGCTTGCCTTGCCGCTCAGCCCGGCTCCGCTCTTCGTGGTCACGATAACGACACCTGCCGTAGCGCGCGATCCGTAGATGGCGGTAGACGAAGCATCCTTGAGCACGTCGATGCGCTCGATGTCCTGCGGGTTAAGCCAGTCGATGTCGTCAACGTTCACGCCGTCAACTACATACAAAGGCTTAAGGTTGTCGTTGGTTGATGACTTACCGCGGATTTCTATGTCGAAGCTGTTGCCGGCACGTCCGCTGGTCTGCGTAATGTTAACGCCGGGCACGGCACCCTGCAAGTTTTCGAGTACCGACGGGGCGCCCTTAGCGTTGAGCTGTTCAGTGTTTACAGATGAGATAGAACCGGTAAGGTCGCTCTTCTTCATCGTACCGTAACCGACAACGACGATCTCGTCGAGAGCCTGGTTGTCTTCTTCCATCACGATGTTAAGGCGCGACTGGTTGCCGACGGCAACGGTCATGTCCTTATATCCGATGTAAGAAACCTTAAGTTGCGTTGACTCGGTAGCGTTGGGGATGCTGAAGTTACCGTCCATGTCGGTAATGGCTCCCGCCTTACCGTCGACCATGATGGTGACTCCAATCATCGGTTCGCCATTGGCGTCCTTCACGATACCGGTGACCGTCTTCTGCGCATAGGCACAAAAGGCCGTCATAGACAGTAGTGAAGCCACTAAGGCTTTTCTGATTTTGTAGGTCATAAATGTTTGTTTTAGTTGTTAATATCTGACTTTATAATAAATGTCGCGTCATTGTCGTTTGTCGGTAGTTTTCATTTGTTCTTGCTCGGCCACAGGTGTGCGTCGCTACTTTCAAACACCCTTGCGAATAAATTCACAACGCTTCACAATAATTTTCATTGCATATGTCGATTGCAAAAGTACAAATAAGTTTTAATATAGTATGTAACAAAATGTTAAAATATGGTAAACGATTGCATTTTAACATTCTAACAAAGGCTCATCTCTACGATTTTACCGTTTTTCATGGGTACATGAAGAAAATGAAGAAAATGAAGAATGAAGAAAATATGCAGTGTAGCTCTACAAGGCTATTTTCTTCATTCTTAATTTAGCGCAAGCGCGAAGCGCCTATTGTTTGTTAGCACGCTTACGGTCGTTATGGTCAAGGATAATCTTGCGCATGCGCATAGACTTGGGCGTAACCTCTACGAGTTCGTCTTCCTTGATGTATTCAAGGGCTTCCTCGAGCGAAAGCACGGTGCGCGGGATGATGCGGGCCTTGTCGTCGGAGCCGCTGGCACGGGTGTTGGTCAACTGCTTGGCCTTTGTGACGTTGACCACGAGGTCGTTGTCGTGGACGTGCTCGCCTACCACTTCGCCTGCGTAGACTTCCTCGCCCGGGTCGATGAAGAACTTGCCGCGGTCTTGCAGCTTGTCTATCGAGTAGGCGTAGGCCGTGCCGGTCTCCATTGCTATCATAGAGCCGTTGACGCGGCGGGTGATGTCGCCCTTGTATGGCTGGTACTCCTTGAAGCGGTGGGCCATGATGGCTTCGCCCTGGCTGGCGGTGAGCACGTTAGTGCGCAGGCCGATGATGCCGCGCGAGGGTATGTCGAACTCGATGTTTACGCGGTCGGCCTGGCTCTCCATAGAGGTCATTTCGCCCTTGCGGCGGGTAACCATGTCGATCATCTTGCTGGCGAACTCTTCGGGCACGTTGATCGTAAGTTCCTCTATCGGCTCGCATTTTTGGCCGTCTATTTCCTTATATATTACTTGGGGCTGGCCTACCTGAAGCTCGTAACCCTCGCGGCGCATTGTCTCGATGAGCACCGAGAGGTGGAGCACGCCTCGGCCGCTGACTATCCATTTATCGGTAGAGTCGCCGAAGGGGGCCACGCGCAAGGCCAGGTTTTTCTCCAATTCCTTCTGCAGGCGGTCGTTGATGTGGCGGCTAGTGACGTATTTTCCCTCGCGGCCGAAGAAAGGCGAGTCGTTGATAGTGAAGAGCATGCTCATCGTAGGCTCGTCGATGGCGATGGGCGGTAGGGGCTCGGGGTTGTCGAAGTCGCATATGGTGTCGCCTATCTCGAACTTCTCAAGGCCGATGATTGCGCAGATGTCGCCGCTCGACACTTGGCTCGTCTTGACGTGGCCCATGCCCTCGAAGGTGTGCAGCTCTTTTATCTTGGTCTTCTCCTGCGAGCCGTCGCGGTGGCAGATAGTGACGTTCATGCCCTCGGTGAGCGTGCCGCGGTGCACTCGGCCCACGGCTATGCGGCCCGTGTAGCTCGAATAGTCGAGGCTGGTGATGAGCATCTGCGGCGTGCCCTCTATGGCGCGCGGGGCGGGAATCACCTCCACTATCTTGTCAAGCAGGTAGTTGATGTCGTCGGTCGGGGTCTTGTAGTCCTCGCCCATCCAGCCGTTCTTGGCCGAGCCGTACACCACGGGGAAGTCGAGCTGGTCTTCGGTGGCGTTGAGTGAGAACATCAGGTCGAACACCATCTCGTACACTTCCTCGGGCCGGCAGTTGGGTTTGTCCACCTTGTTGACCACCACTATCGGCTTCAGGCCTATCTGGAGGGCCTTCTGCAGCACGAAACGCGTCTGCGGCATGGGGCCTTCAAAGGCGTCAACCAGCAGCAGGCAGCCGTCGGCCATGTTGAGCACGCGCTCCACCTCGCCGCCGAAGTCGGAGTGTCCCGGAGTGTCTATGATGTTTATCTTGGTGCCTTTCCAGTTGATGGATACGTTCTTGGAAAGGATGGTTATGCCTCGCTCACGCTCAAGGTCGTTACTGTCGAGCACTTGTCCGCTGAGGTCCTGCCCCTCACGGAACAGGTTGCCGGCCAGCATCATCTTGTCTACGAGCGTGGTCTTGCCGTGGTCTACGTGGGCGATAATCGCAATGTTTCTGATGTCTTGCATACTAATACCTTGTAAAATCGGGTGCAAAGGTAGCATATTAAATTAAAAATTAAAAATTAAAAATTAAAAATGTACTGATTTGCAGGGCGTTTTCAGCATTTTGTAATATTGCATTACGCCCTGTCGGCGCAAATAGTCAGCAATGTCAAAGAGCCATGATAACGACACGAAACGGTATCAATGTGTCAACGGAAGAAAGTCAACTGCTTATCGTGAAATAGAGAACGGCAGGGCTGCAAACGGCCTTTGGCAATGCCGTTCACAGCCTTTCGTCTTGCAAAAGGCCGCCTCTTGCAATGCAATTGACCTCCTATCGCAGGCACGAAGGCCGCCGCTTCATGCCGTATTGACGGCTTTTAGCGTTGCAAAACACGGCCTTTCGCACCGTTTTCCGCGCCGATTTATTACACAAATCATGCGTGCACGCGTGTAAAGTATTGGCGTCTCGCGTTTTAACTTTGCACACTTCTACGTGCGTTATTTTCGCCGGAAGTTTTATTTGGCAAAATAACGCAGCCACGGAGCGTCAACGTAAATCAATGTGTCACGGGTTTTCGCCATACCGCAGCAAAACGTTAGGCGTAACGTTTTGCATTATATGGTTTTACAAAAAGCCGAATGTTAAAAAACGCTTGCACGCTGGCAGATTTTTCATTTTTCATTTTACATTTTTCATTTAATGTCGTACCTTTGCATCCGATTTCGGAAAATCCGATGCATTCGACGACGA
Organism: uncultured Prevotella sp.; assembly: GCA_944319945.1. Taxonomy (GTDB): domain Bacteria; phylum Bacteroidota; class Bacteroidia; order Bacteroidales; family Bacteroidaceae; genus Prevotella. Next base: position 5,117 of record CALUFN010000050.1, on the reverse strand, counting down.
CGGCGCCCGTGATTGAGGCGCAGAGCCGACCGAAGGATGTAATTAACAACACTTTAATCAATCACAAACAAATGTATTTAGATTCAGCTAAGAAACAGGAAATCTTCGGCAAGTACGGAACGTCTAACACTGATACCGGCTCGGCAGAGAGCCAAATAGCACTGTTCTCATACCGTATTGCCCACTTGACGGAGCACCTCAAGAAGAACCACAAGGACCACGTGACGCAGCGTTCGCTGACCATCCTCGTCGGCAAGCGCCGCCGCCTGCTTGACTATCTGTACAAGCGCGACATCAACCGTTACCGTGCCATCATCAAGGCTCTCGGTCTGCGCCGTTAAGCGAAGCTATTGAAGAATAGACCACAAGAAACGTAAAAGCGCGAAACAACACAATGCTTGTTTCGCGCTTTTCGGTTTATTGCCGGAAGGTAAAGGATTTAAAGAAGTTAGAGAAGTTGAAGCCGAATGGCCCTACGGCCGTAAACGGATGACCGTCACATCCTCATGTAAAGCATTATCACGCCCTGCACGCTCGCCAGGATGATGAAAGCCGAGTAGAAGAGCCTTGCCAACTTGCGCTTCTCCTTACTTTGCTTGAAATACAGATACAGGTCGGCCACGCCCTCGATGATGCAGAACGCCGAACCGACGACGAACCATAACGGACTGGCACCGCCTACCCGGATAGCAAGGAAGACGATACCTGACAACGTGGAAAGCCAGTCAATAAGTTCGAGTTTGTTAAGTTTCATACGTTTCACTTATATGTCTGAGTCATACACTTTGCGCCTATATTGGGCGCAACTCAATAGTAAGCCCCATGGCTGCGGCTATTTTATAGAGTGTAGCCACGGTCGGGACGACCAGCCCGCGTTCAATCCTTGATATGTAGCTCTTGTCGGCCCCGATGCGTTTTGCAAGCTCTTCTTGGGTCAGTTTTGCGTTTTTGCGTGCGTCGAGAAGTATTTTAGCATTGTATTCTTCCCATGCTTTCTCACGGTTGCGCTCACGTTCCGGTGTTCCTTCACAGCCTAAGGCTTCATCAATCAAAGCATTGATGTCGTAAATTTCATTGTCCTTTTCTTTATTTGCATAATATTCCTCCCTTAAACTTATAGCCTTTTTTATTTCATTATTTGGCGTTTTCTGTGTTTTCTTCTTAAAAGCGTTGAACAAGACAACCACTGTATCGCCATCGTATATGAAGAAAATACGGACTTCAATATTTCCGCAACTTACCCTGAACTCACATATCCCATCTCTTATAAACTTTATATAATGACGTGGTATTTTGTCTTCGGTTATCAACAAGTCCAACGCACGTAAGATTTTCTTTTACTCCTGCTGGGACAATTTTAGCAAGAAATCTGTAAAATAACTCTTATATGCGATTATCTTCTTCATTGTGCAAAGAGATAAGAAAAGTTGTGTTTCAATACAACTTTTACAATTAATATTTTATTACTCTCACGCAAACGGCAGTGCCATGAATATGCCTCCACCGACAAAGACTATGGCGTAGTACGCAAAACGGGGACTCTTCAGGCCGTCATGGCAAGCCATGCACGAAGCCATACCGACGGCTCCCATGAGCATGAATACGCCCGACAAGACGAAATAAGACACCGAACCGAACCAAATACTGGCGTTTACAAAGATGAGGATTAAGACAAACCAAAAGAAAACCGACAGTTGGTCAAGGGCTTTACTCTTGTTCATGGCTTTCATATTTCAATACCACCATCCGCCTACAAGTCCCCAAATCACGGCTATGAGGCCCACAAGGGCATCGACAGCGCAGATGTAAATGTAGTTTTGGGGCCGCCCGTCGCGCGTAAGCAGGGCATGAACAACGCCGGATAAGCCGAACAGCAGCAGGGCGACAGAGCTTGTGACGGAAAGCCAAGTGACGTCAAGCCCGACGGCCGCGACGATGAACAGCGTCATGAAAAACATGTCGGCGTAATAAAAAAACTTTATCAACAGGTTGTTCATAGCTTTGTCATTTATAAGATTCAGAGATGTTCGGCTATAAGTCTCAGCATGCCGGATATGATGAAGGAAACACCGACAAACAGGTAAAAGACAGTCCATGCAGCGCAACTATTCCCCTTTATTGCCTTACGATGTTTGCGGCGATAGGCCTCCTTGCCTATACCTGCGGCCACTACCGTGATTCCGGCCATGATGTACATCCACGGATTGTGGCTTACGTGCTTATTGACGATGTAACACAGGAACAGCGATATTACTTCGGAAACGTCTGTTACGTCTTTCCAACCGATAATCGAGCCTGTATTGTCTGCGGTGTTTCCCATTCCGTTTGCTTTTATTTCAAGTCTTCAGTCAAAGTATCTCACCCAACGGACGCATGACGAACTCGCGCTCGTGCATCAGCGGATGTGGTATCTTCAGGTCGGGTTCATCCACGCGGATGTCGTCGTAAATCAGTATGTCGATGTCTATCAGGCGGTCGTGATACTGCCCGTCGGCGGACTTCACAGTGCGCCCCATCTCGCGCTCAATGGCCTGCGTGGCCTCGAGCAGCGCGCGCGGACTGAGCCGTGTGTCGATACACACGGCGGCGTTCATGAACATGTTGGCCGACGAGAAGCCCCACGGCTCGGTCTCGTGGAATTGGCTTGTGCGGACAACCGTGCCCACCTGCTCTTCCAAAAGGCGTATTGCGGTCGCCAAATTGCGCCTACGGTCACCGAGGTTTGTTCCTAATCCGAGATAAACAATGTGCATTTCGTATAATTAAGAGTTAAGAAACGCTGTTCAGCGTAAGCAAATTAAGAGTTAAGAAAATATGCTTTATTGCAGCAAGAGTATTTTTTTAACTCTTAATTTGCTTACGCTGAACAGCGTTTCTTAACTCTTAATTCATTTAGTCGTTGACGATAAGCAGCGCGTCGCCGTAGCAGCCGAACTTGTAACCGTTCTTCACGGCCATGTCGTAAGCCTCCATGACAAGCTCGTAGCCGCCGAACGCAGCGGTAGACATGAGCAACGGCGAAAGCGGATGGTAGAAGTTGGCTATCATCGAGTCGGCAACGCCGAACTCATACGGCGGGAAGATGAACTTGTTAGTCCAGCCTTCGTACTCTTTCAGCAGCTTGTCGGTGCCTACGGCGGTCTCCGTAGCCTTAGCCACGCTCGTACCCACGGCGCACACATGGTGGCCTGAGAGCTTGGCGTCGTTAACCGTCTTGCAGGCTTCGGCACCTATGAACATCTGCTCGGAGTCCATCTTATGCTTGGTAAGATCCTCTACCTCGATGTCATGGAAGTTGCCTAAAGCGCAATGAAGCGTGATGAAAGCGAACTCGATGCCCTTGATCTCCATGCGTTTCATCAGCTCGCGGCTGAAGTGAAGGCCCGAGGCCGGAGCCGTGACGGCTCCTTCGTTCTTGGCGTAAATGCACTGGAAGTCGTCCAAGTCTTCGGGAGTGGCAGGGCGGCGGTCTACGATGTAATGCGGCAGCGGGGCCTCGCCGAGGGCGTAAAGATCGCGCTTGAACTCATCATGGGGACAGTCGTAGAGGAAGCGCAGCGTGCGTCCGCGGCTCGTAGTGTTGTCTATCACCTCGGCCACCATAGTCCCGCTGTCGTCGAAAAACAGCTTGTTACCTATTCGTATCTTGCGGGCCGGCTCCACGAGCACGTCCCAAAGGCGCATCTCCTCATTAAGTTCGCGCAGGAGGAACACCTCTATCTTGGCATCGGTCTTCTCCTTCGTGCCGTAAAGACGCGCCGGGAACACCTTCGTATCGTTGAAGATGAAAGCGTCGCCCTCGTCAAAATAGTCGAGCACATTGCGGAAATCAAGAAACTCGGGGTTGCCGTCCTTATCCTTCAAAGGCTCTCCCTTGTCGTCCGTCTTGTACATGTCTATCTTACCTGACACACGGTGCAACACCATCAGCCGGCACTCGTCGCGGTGGTACGGCGGGTTGAGGGCTATCTGCTCCTCGGGCAACTTAAACTTAAATTGTGACAGTTTCATATTTTGTTCTCCTCCGTTATTATGTCTTCTATTGTCTGTTTGTCGAGCCACTGTGGGAAGTCGTCGAGCGTAACGCAGTCTTCCACGCGTATGCCGCCCACTCTCGTGCGCCTCAGTGCGGTAAGATACGCGCCGCTGCCGAGGGCCTGGCCTATATCGCGGGCCAGCGCGCGGATGTACGTACCCTTGCCGCAGACCACGCGGATGGACATCTGCATCAGTTCGGGCGAGAACGAGGTAAGCTCTATCTCGTCGATGCGCAGCGTCTTGGGCTTAAGCTCCACGTCGCGCCCCTTACGCATAAGGTGGTAGGCGCGGTCGCCGTTCACCTTGCAGGCGGAGTAAGCCGGGGGCACCTGTTGTATCTCGCCGACAAACCGCTTGAGCGTTTCCTCTATCAAGGGGAGCGTGATGTGCTCCGTGGGATAGGTCGCGTCGACGGGATGCTCCATGTCGTAGCTGGCCGTTGTGGCACCAAGCTGCAGCGTGGCCGTGTACTCCTTAGTGTGCGCCTGCAGCTCCTCAATGCGCTTGGTGGCGCGCCCGGTGCATAGGATGAGCACACCGGTGGCGAGCGGATCGAGCGTGCCGGCGTGGCCGGTCTTCATCCGCTTCACGCCGAGCTTCTGCGAAATGAGGTAGCGCACGCGGGCAAGCGCGCCGAAACTTGACATCCTGTAAGGCTTGTCAAGGCAGATTATCTCTCCTTCGTGAAAGTTCATAGGCTATCAGTCGGTCATTTTCATCTCAACGCCGCACAGCGTGCAGATGATGATTATCAGGCCTACGATGATGCGGTACCAGCCGAACGCGGCGAAGCCGTACTTCGTAACATAGTTGATGAAGAACTTTATGGCGAGTATGGCTACGACGAACGCCACCACCGAACCTATGATGAGCATCTCGAGATTGTTGCCTTGTGCGAGGACGGAGCCGTCGCCGTGGGTGAGCATCTTGTACATCTCAAGGCACGTGGCGCCGAGCATCGTCGGCACGGCGAGGAAGAACGAGAACTCGGCGGCGGCCTTACGGGTGAGTCGCTGCGACATTCCGCCGACTATGGTCGACATGGAGCGCGACACGCCGGGTATCATCGAGATGCACTG
>CALUFN010000049.1 GCA_944319945.1 uncultured Prevotella sp. | reverse complement strand
GTCAATATGTCCTTGCGCTTCGGCGCATGGTTTATTTCGGTGTCGTAAGGCATCGGTTCGGGCAATACGTCGGGTATTCCGGCACGTATCTCCGCTGCAAATTCTTCTTTGGTCATAGTACTTTGTTTTGGGAGTAAAAGGAGAAAAGTAGTAAAGGAGTAAGTAGATGTGACTTTAAGATGAAGCATGTTTTTGTTAGTTGCATGCCAAGGCATTTCTGCTTACTGCTTTACTCCTCTGCTCCTTACTGCTTTATGTTTATTCCATTATCTTCTTTTCCACTATATCCATTATCTCTTTCTCGGCTTCGCAGGCATCTTTCATCAGTTTTTCGGCTTCTGCTATGAGGGATTCGGCCGTGGTTTTGTCTTTCAGTGAAGAGGCGTTGATCTTCACGTTGAGGCCTGCGCCGAGCACTGCTGCGCGTGCTGCGAGGGCGCCTACGCCTGCGTCTGAAACGCTATTGGGATTGCCTGTCTCGGCCATTGCACGGCAGATCTCAAACGCCTTGAACGATGTTTTCATAGTCTCTAACGGCACTTGGGCGGCGAAGAGCGTGGCACTCTGTATTGCTTCCGAGCGCAGACGCTTGTCTTCTTCGGTGTTCTTGGGCATGCCGAAGGCTGCCATGATTCGGTTGAAGGCCTCGGTGTCTTCGTCTACGAGGTGCAGGAGTTCCGTCTCAAGCTCCACGCCGCGGTCCGCCCAACGGCTGAACTCGTCCCAGTGGTCGTCCCAGCCTGGTTTGTGGGCTGACAGGTTGGCTACCATCGTGCCTAATGCTGCGCCGAGCGCGCCCATGTATGCAGCCACCGAACCTCCGCCGGGAGCGGGCGATTCGCGCAGTGTCTCGTCGGCGAAGCCTTTCACTGTGAGTGCCGTCAGCTTGCCGCCTTCGTCCTTTTCGGCGTCCAATAGATATTCTATTACCTTCTCTTCGGGTATGAACGGGCGCAGGTCGTCGAGCCCCATCGACTTTATCGCGATGTTAAGTATGTCTTCCTTCGGTATTCCCGTGGAGCGTTGCTGCTTGCGCAGGAAGTATCTGCCGGCGTCGATGACGGCCCTTTCGGGCACGAGGCCGACAATCTCGGTGCCGGTAACGCGCAGTCCCCGCGCCTGTGCGGCGCGGCTTACTTCGTCGAAGGCCACGTGCAGCGGCGTGGTGTTGATGTCGGTGATGTTCATCGATACTTGTGCTATGCCGTATTCCTTGATAAACCAGCCTATGGCCTTAGTGCCTTTCAGCGTGCCGGGACGCATTACGGGCTTGCCGTCGGCATCGCGCTTAATCGTACCTGTGATGGGGTTACCCTCGCGCACGGGGCGGCCTTTCTCGCGCACGTCGAACGCAATGGCGTTGGCGCGGCGCGTAGAGGTGGTGTTGAGATTGAAGTTCACGGCAATGAGGAAGTCTCGCGCTCCTACGGCCGTGCATCCGGTGCGTGCCACGCCCTCGTCAAACGGGCGTGCGCCGAAGTCGGGCGCGCCGTCAGGATCTGCCAGCTTCTCGGGTAATGCTTCGTATTCGCCCTTGCGGCATACGGCTAAGTTGCGCCTCTCGGGCTTCAGTGCGGCCGCCTCGTAGCAATAGCACGGTATGCCAATTTCAGTGGCGATGCGCTCGGCCAGCTTGCGCGCAAGCTCGGCACACTCCTCAAGCGTTATGCCGCTTACGGGCACGAGGGGGCATACGTCTGTTGCTCCCATGCGGGGGTGTGCGCCGTGGTGGCGGCGCATGTCGATCACTTCGCCGGCCTTCTTCACGGCCTTAAACGCGGCCTCGACCACCGCCTGCGGTTCGCCAACGAACGTTACCACCGTGCGGTTGGTAGCCTCGCCCGGATCTACGTCGAGCAGCTTAACGCCCTCTGACGCTTCGATAACGTCGGTTATCTGTTTGATTACTGCCTTGTCGCGTCCCTCGCTGAAGTTGGGTACGCACTCAACAATCTGTCTTGTCTTTGCCATAGCATTATAACTCAAAGTGTTTTTTATCTTCGGCAAAGATAGTGCTTTTACGTAGAAGTTGCAAGAAAAGCACGAGAAAATAAAACATCATAATCAAGACATTGTGAAAGCTGTATGCGGCTTTTACTTGTTGAAAATGGACATAGCGGTGATGATTGTGCCTGATAAACAGATTTCAACTGTCAAAAAGTCAGCCCTTTCAGTCGTTAATACATGCCGGCGGCCTTGCCTTTATATATATTAAGGTATATCATCCAAGTTCGAGGCCCAGCATGTCGCTGAGTTTTTCAAACGCCTTGTTGTTAGCCATCAGTTCGTCGAAGCGTTCACGGTTGGTAGGTATGCGCTTTATCTCCTCCGGTTTAGCCAAGCGGATGTTAAGTGTGATGTCGCTGTTTTTCAGAGCCATCACGAGAGTGTTGCGTATGCGTCCTTTAATTTTTTGTATGTCGTCGAATAATATTTGGTTGTCTACTACCGCTTCGACGTGCGGAAACTCTTTCATCGTAGGCGTCATGTTCTTCAGCCTTGCGGCTATGCCGGTCATTTCGCGCGGCATGCGGTTGCACATGGCGAGCCATTGGGTCATGAGCTGCTCTTCGGTGAAGTGGTTTCTCTCGCCGTTGTCTTTCACTTCCACGACCGTCTCGGTCTCCTGTCGCTCTTCGCCCCTGTGCCTTAGGTTGTCGAACGTCTTGCCTATTTTGCCTAACTTCAAGCCTTTCACGGGCTGTGTCTGTCGCGGTTGGTCATCGGCCGCAGCCTGTGCATCAGCGTTGTCGGCATTTGCGCCGTGGGCTGCGTCGGGCTTTGCGGTCTCGCCAACCGTGGTGCGGGCTTCAGCCTCGGCCACCTGCCGGGCCTCTGTCGGCTGAGAGCTCGTAAGTCTTTTAAACAGGGATTTCAGTCTCTTAGGGCCACGCCCCGCCGAGGCTCCTTCGTCGTCGGGCTGCGTTATCTGCGCTATCTCTATCAGCGTGAGCTCCACCAGCAGACGCTTGTTGCCGCTCTGCCGGTAGTTTATGTCGCAGTCGTTCATTATCTTCAGTGCCTTGTAGAGGAAGCCGGTCGGACATCTCTTGGCTTGCTCCTTGTAGCGTTCCACCTGCCGGCTGCTCGTTTGCAGTAGGGGTAGCGTCTGTTCGTCTTTCGCCATCAGCACGTTTCTTACGTGTACGGCAAGTCCGCTTATCAGGTGGCCGCCGTCAAAGCCCTTGTTGATGATGCCGTTGAGCAGTGCCATTACGCCGGCAGCCTTGTTTTCAAGGCACATGTCGATGATGTTGAAGTAGTTGTCGGCATCGAGCACGTTGAGGTCTTCTATTACTTTCTGATAAGTAATGTCGCCCTGGCAGAAGCTGGCCGCCTGGTCGAACACTGACAGGGCGTCGCGCATTCCGCCGTCGGCTTTTTCGGCTATCACGTTGAGAGCCTTCTCCTCGTAGGTGATGCCTTCTTTCTCGGCCACCATCTTCAGCTGTTTCATGATGTTGGCCACTGTCATCCGCTCGAAGTCGTAAATCTGGCAGCGTGATATTATTGTTGGTAATATCTTGTGCTTCTCCGTGGTGGCCAAGATGAACACTACGTGTGCGGGCGGCTCCTCAAGCGTCTTGAGAAACGCATTGAAGGCGGCCGTCGACAGCATGTGCACCTCGTCGATGATGAACACCTTGTAGCGTCCTACCTGTGGCGGTATGCGTGTCTGCTCCATCAGGGTCTTGATGTTCTCCACTGAGTTGTTGCTTGCGGCGTCAAGCTCGAATATGTTGTAAGAGCGGCCTTCGTTGAAGGCCTTGCAGCTTTCGCATTCGTTGCATGCCTCGCCGTCGTCGGTGGGGTGCTGGCAGTTGATTGCCTTTGCGAAGATGCGCGCGCACGTGGTCTTGCCTACGCCCCTCGGACCGCAGAACAGGTAGGCGTGCGCCAGCTTACCGCTCTTCACGGCATTCTTCAGCGTGGTGGTAAGCGCCTCTTGGCCTACTACGGTGTCGAAAGACATCGGCCTGTATTTACGTGCCGAAACGATATATTCTTTCATAGTACCTGCAAAGGTAGTAAAAAAATTAAGAATTAAAGATTAAGAGTTAAGAAAACATGCTTTTACGGATTAAGCAGCACGGCATATTTTCTAAACTCTTAATTCTTTATATAACCGCCATTCCGAGGCGTGCGCATTCGTCGAGCATGTCTTGCGGCCAAATGCTGGCTTGGATTTCGCCGAGGTGGGCCTTGTGGAGCAGCACCATGCAGAGGCGGCTCTGCCCGATGCCGCCGCCTATGCTTAGCGGCAGCTCGCCGTTGAGCAGCTTCTTGTGGAAATACAGCTCCTTGCGCTCGAGCTGACCGGTCAGCTCGAGCTGGCGCAGCAGTGCTTCCTTGTCTACGCGTATGCCCATCGACGACAACTCTACGGCGCGTTCGAGCGTGGGATACCATATCAGTATGTCGCCGTTAAGGCCCTTGCGTCCGTCGCTGTTTTCGGTGGTCCAGTCGTCGTAGTCGGGTGCGCGTCCGTCGTGGGGCTCGCCGTTTGAGAGTTTGCCGCCGATACCGATGATGAATACGGCACCGTATTTTTCGCAGATAAGGTTTTCGCGCTCCTTTACGCTCTTATCGGGATACATCTGCAGGAGGTCTTCGCTCTCTATGAAGTGTATCTCTTCGGGCAAGAACGGCTTTATCTCGGTGTAGCGTTCGCATACGAGAAACTCCGTGCGCCTTATGGCCGAGTAGATCCGCTTCACTATGTCTTTCAGGAATCCGAGATTGCGCTGCCCGGCCGTCATCACAGCCTCCCAGTCCCACTGGTCTACGTAGAGCGAGTGCAGGTTGTCAAGCTCCTCGTCGGCCCGTATGGCGTTCATGTCGGCATAGACGCCGTAGCCCGGCTCAATGTCGTAGTCGGCCAGGGTTAGTCGTTTCCATTTCGCCAGCGAGTGCACCACTTCGGCCTGCGCGTCGCCGAGGTCTTTAATGGGAAACGTCACCGGGCGTTCCACTCCGTTGAGGTCGTCGTTGATGCCGAGGCCTTTCAGCACGAACAGCGGAGCCGTGACGCGGCGCAGGCGCAATTCGGTGGAGAGGTTCATCTGGAAAAACTCTTTTATCAGCTTTATGCCCTGTTCGGTCTGTCTCATGTCGAGCAGAGGTTTATAATTTGTGGGTTTTATCAGTTTGCTCATATGTTAATGTGTTTTATGGTAATTACGTTGGCAAAAATAATAAAATATTATCAATGTGCAAAATATTTCGCAAATAATATGATAAGTCGATGCTTTTGTCGTGCGTCGGTGCGGCTTTTCCGTTACGGCGTGCAGCCTTCGTTAACGGCTTTGTGCGGCAATGTGTAATCGGTTGATAATCAGAGGCTTTGTAAAAGGTTGCCTTTCAAGCTGCAAAAGGTCGCCTTTCAGCGTGCGATAGGTAACCTTTTAAGAGACAAAACGATGCCTTTTGCAGAGCCATATGGCTGTGCATGCTCGAGCTTGTGTTGGAAAGTAAAAAAATAAGAGGATTGGAACGGCGCGTGTTCCAATCCTCTTCGTATTAAGTGTTACTGACGTCTAAGTCATGTTATTCGGCCAATGGGTCGAACGTTCCGTTGGCGTGGCCGTTGTTGTAGTCGTCCCAGCCTATGGTCTGCTCCACCGCCTTCATGTTGCTCTGCGCTCCGCGGGGTATGCCGAGGATGTAGTACTTCGGACGGTAGTTTATGAAGAGGTTCACCTGGTTTTGGTCGCGGCTGTCGCCCTTCTTCATCTTGCGCACGAGATACTGGTCATACCATGACTTCAGTGTTTCGAGCTGGCTGTTCAGGTCTGCCACGCGCAGGTCTACTGCGGCGCAACGCTCTACGTTGAGCAGTGGGTCGCTGTCGAACGTAGTGCCTCCGAGACCGTTGTTGTGGTCGTTGTTCACGCGGAACTCCATGTTCTCGCGGCGCTGTCCGTTAAACGGCTTGAAGCCCAGCCAGGTGCAGGTGTTGCCGCCCCAGCCCGTGAGCGTCCATGTAGACGGCGCGCCCTCTATCTGGTTGAAGTTGGCACCGCCGTCGAAGAGCAGCCAGCGGCGCATGTCGTCGAAGCGTTTGCCCTCGTATGCGAACTCTATCTGACGTTCGTAAAGTATTGCCGACATGCATGCAGCCTTGTCTGACGACAGGCTTGCCTGAAGGCCGCAGTCGCCGGTGTAGCCTGCGCGCATGCGCACCTGCTTCAGGTATTCTACGGCTTCGTCCATGTGGCCTGCGCCGCAAGCGGCCTCGGCCAGGTTGAGCAACACTTCCGCATAGCGTATTTCCATGTATGGAGCTGCCGAGTACCTGAAGCCGCTTTCGGTTTTCGAGGCGGCGAACTCGCCATAGAGCGGAGTGTCGTTGATGTCGAGGTCGTCCGAACGCTTGCATATCATTACGCCGCTGTTGCTTTGCAGCAGGTTGTCGGCGGCGTATTCGTTGCTGCTGTTGTCGTTGTCGCGGTCTTCGGCCGAAGTGTACCATACGTAGTTCCAAAGCTCGTAGTTCGTACCGTTGTCATAGAGCGGATTGTTCGCGTCGTCGTTAAGTATGGTAGAGTTGCCGCGGTAAGCCCAGCGGAAGCCCGGGAAGCGGAACGTGCGGTAGAAGCGCGGGTCGCGGTTCATGAACGGGTGTTCGCTGTCGTATGCGTAGCTCGACGCTTCGAGCTTAGTGTAAGTGTCGGTGGTGGCTGGACGCTTGCCGTCGGCCATCGGGAACATGTCTATCAGCATTGCTGATGCCGTCTTGCCCGAGCCTGACGTGTTGGCGGGGCGTATGCCGCGCTCCCAGCTGTTGTTCTTAGCCTGGTCGCCGTCTATGGTCGAGTTGTTGTAGAGCGTCACGAACACGGCCTCGGAGCAGACTCCGCGCTGGTTGAACATGTTGGCGAATGCCGATCCGTTAACGTTGTCGGCTTCAGTGTAAAGTCCGTAACCGCACGCGTTGATCGAGTCGAGCTCGGCTTTCATCGTCTGGTAGGCGTTCTGCCAGCGGCTTGGGTCGTCGGCGCGGTTAAACAACGGACTGGCCCAAAGCAGCAGCACGCGTCCTTTCAGGGCGAGGGCCGTACCCGTAGTCACGCGTCCCCATTCGGGCTGGCTCTCCATTGTGCTTGCTACGAGCATCTTAGCGGCCTTGTCGAGGTCGCTCAGTATGAACTCGATGCACTCCTTAGTGCTTCTGCGCGGGTTGACTATGCCCTCTACGGGGTCTTGCACCTCTGTTACGATGGGCACGCCTCCGTAGAGTTTCACCATGTTATAATACCTCCACGCACGGAAGAAGTAGAGCTGGCCCAGCAGCTCGTCTTTTTGCTCCTGCGTGAGCGTGCTGCCGCTTATGCCCGCAATGGCGTCGTTGATGTTGCGGATGTGTCCGTAAGTGTTCTCGCGCACGTTGTTCATTGAGCCGAAGAAGTAGTCGGTCGGAGCCGTGCCCATGTCGATTGTCAGCTCGATCTGCGGATTCACGAACTCGCCGAATCCGCTGTATTCCTCGGTACACTTTGCCAGCTCGTCGTTGGTTCCGGTCGACGTGTTCTTCCAGTTGGCGCCCGAGTTGGCGTCGGGCAGGCATCTCGTATATACGTCGTTTACGCGCAGTTGTGCGCCTTCAAAGTCATTGTAGACCGACGGGTCCACGTAATCGTAGTTCTGCTTGTCCTGCAAGAAGTCGTCGCTGCACGCCGTCAACGCAAGGCATGACACGAGACCGAAGCCGCACAGTTTGAATATATTGTTCTTAATCATTTTGATAAATCAATTAAATTGTGTAATCCGTTTATAACGTTCTTGATCATTTTAGAATGTGACATTCACGCCTACAGTGAACTTTCTGAGGGTCGGGTACGATCCGTAGCTCATCATCGGGTCGATGAAGTTGTCGGGGTAAGGATTGTAGAAGCTCAGCAGGTTCTGGCCGGTCACGTTCACGCGGATATTCTGCAGGCCTATCTTCTTTACGAGGTTCTGCGGTATGGTGTAAGCCAGCGTGAGGCGGTTGAGGCGCACGCGCGTGCCGCTTACGCGCCAGAACGACGACTCTACGGCGTTAACGCTCTGATACTGGAGGTTGGGCAGCCATCCGTTACGGTTCTCGGCTACTACGAGGTTGCCTGCCGCGTCGTAAACGTTTTGGTAAGAGTACATATTGTCTACCGTCCAGAACGAAGGCATGTTGGTAAACTCAAGGTCGTCTACGCCGCTGCCCGACTTAAGCGCTTGGCTGTCAATGAAGCTGTAGCCGCCCCATGAAGCGTTGATCTGGGCCGTGAGAGAGAATCCCTTCCAGTCGGCACCGAGGTTCAGGGTCACGCCGTAAGGGTTGTTGCGGTTCGAGAGGCATACTTGGTCGTTGTCGCGGTCAACCACGCCGTCAGGGCCGGCATAGGTGCCGTCGGGCTGCTGCGGGCCGCGCACGTCCTTATAGATAAGCATACCCGGGCGCACCTGGTCTTTGCTCATACCCATGTAAGACGTGATGTTGTACTTGTCGAAGTACTCCTCGATTTCCTGGAAGCTGCGGAACATTCCTATGCACTGCATGCCCCAAAGACCAATGTCGGTGCGGTGGCCGTAGGTTATCTGGCGGTAGATGTATTCGGTCTCCCAGTCCATGTTGAGTACTTTGTTATCGGTATAGCCCGTGTTCAGGCCGATTCTGTACTTGAAGTCTTTGCCAATCTTGTCGCGCCAGGTCAGTCCGAGCTCGAATCCCCAGTTGTCCATCTCGCCGAGATTGACCGATGCCGACTGCGTACCTATGGTCGCGTCTACGGCTTGGCTGATGTTCATGAGCATCTCGCGGTTCCACTCGCGGTACATGTCGAACGTTACTGAGAGGCGGTTGTGGAGCACGTTGAAGTCCAAACCGAAGTTGGCCTTGTACACCTTGTCCCAATGTACGTCGCGGTTTACGGCAGAGTTGTTTTTGTTGAGGTTGATGCTGTTTGTGGTTTCAGACGACGGGTCGGTGCCGAATACCGGACCTAAGTTGGCGTCAGATGCGTACATCTGTTTCCACTGCCATGCCACGATGTTGTCACGGCCGGTGAGACCGAATGATCCGCGCACCTTCAAGAAGTCAACCCAGGGCAGCGCGTTCCTAAACCAGTCCTCCTCAGACATAACCCAGCCGATGCTTCCTGACGGGAATACGCCCCAATAGTTTTCGGGAGCGAACTTGGTGGAGGCGTCCGAACGGATGAGGAACTCTGCCAGATACTTGTTAGCGTAGGCGTAATTGATACGGCCGATGTATGAGAGCGTACCTGACTCCGTGCGCTTGAAGGCCATGTCTTTGCTGCCGTTTGCGCCGTTAGACTGCCAGTTGGTGAACGAATACGGGTCGTTTATTTGTCCCATGAGGTATTCACTTTCGGCCTCGGACTTCTCTATCGAGAATAACGCTCCTACGCTGTGCTGGCCGAAGTCGCGGTTGTATGAAGCCGTGAAGTTCATCTGATAGTTGTCCGTGCGGTTCATCGTGCGGTTCAGCTGCGGAGTTCCGTTGTCCACGGTTTGCTTGATGAAGTTGCTCTCGGCCATGAAGTCATCGTAGTTTTGGCCTGCTACCGGAGTGTACAGGTGGCTTCCGCTGCCGGTACGCTTCTGCATGAAGTAGAGGTCGTAATTAGATCCGTACTGGTTGGTCTTATCCGTGTTGATGCTCTTCGAGTAAGAGAAGCGCAGCTTAAGGCCCTTAAGTATCTTGCTCCAGCCGAAGTCGTAGTTGACGCTCGCGTTGATGTTGAGGTTTGAGTTCATCGTGTTGCTGAAGTCTCCGTTGTTGCGAAGTTCGCTGAACGAGTACAGCTGGTCTTCGTCTACATCGTCGTTACTTATGCCGTAGCCGGCGAGTGGCAGGCCGTTGACATACTCCGGGATGTAGCGCGGGCGAGTGAGAAGGATGTTATAGTCTTTCTCGTTCGACGTTCCGCCTATCTTGATATAAGGCTGTTTCTTGTTTCCGTAGTCGCCTGATACGCTGAGGTTGGCACTAAGCCATTTGCTTACCTTCACGTCTACGCCTGCGCGGTAGTTCCATCGGTCGTAGTCGAGGTTGCCGAGGTTGCCCGCCTGGTCGTAGTAAGACAGGCTTGCGAAGTAACTTGCCCTCTCTGTGGCGCCGCTCAGGTTTACGCTGTGCTTCATGGTGAAGCCCGTTTCCCAATACTTGTCGAGCAAGTCGTAGTTGAGTGCCTTCATGGCCTCAAGCTCGTCAGCCTGATACAGGTCGGTAAGGCGGTTGAGGTCGGTGTTGGTCGGGTCGGCTGCGGTAACGGCGTTGTAAAGGCGTCCGTAGTCGTAAGCACTCAGCATCTTGGGATGCGAGATGGCGTCGGTGAAACCGAACGTGCCGCTGTAAGAGATGCGCGGAGCTCCTATCTTACCCTTCTTGGTAGTAACGAGGATTACGCCGTTGGCCGCGCGTGCACCGTAGACTGCCGCCGACGCGTCTTTCAGCACAGAGATGCTTTCCACTTCAGACGGGTCGAGGTTGTTGAACGCCTCGGCTCCGAGGTTCTGCGTGGTGTTGCCCACCTTGATATCGTTAGGATATATGTATCCGTCGATTACGAACAGAGGCTGCTGTGCGGTGCTGCCGATATCGCCGAGCGAGCTGGTGCCGCGCACGTACATCGTGGCGCTCTCGCCGGGTCGTCCGGAGCCGGTGCTCACGTTAAGACCGTTGACAAGTCCCTCGAGCGTGCTTGCGAGGTCGCCTGACGCGAGGTCTTGTATCTCGTTCATGTCGACCGTGGCTACCGAACCCGTCAAGTGGGCTTTCTTCTGTACGCCGTAACCTACTACTACGAGCTCGTCAAGGTTTTGCGAGTCTTCTTTCATCTGGAGCCTTCCTCCTGCGGTAACCGTCTGAGTGGTGTAACCGATGTAAGAAACGGTGATTTTCGCGCCTTTGGGTGCGTTGATTACGTAGTTACCGTCAAGGTCGGTGATCACGCCGCCTTCTTGTCCTTCCACGCGGACTGATGCGCCGATGATGGGGTCGCCTTTCTCGTCTACTACGGTACCCTTGATTTCCGTGTTCTGCGCGAGCGCGGGAACAGCCGAAAACGCCATGACACCGAAGCATAAACTGGCTATGAATTTTCTTTTCATATTTTGTGTTTCTTTTTGTTACTGAGATTATTTAGTCTGCCGGAAGCCAGCGCGGGTCGCCGGCCCTGTTGTCTGCAGGAACGCCTGAAGGAGTAAAGTTGGCACCTGCGTTTTCTGCGCCGAAGTCGAGGGGAGCCAGCTCTTCCATAGTCGGGAATCCCGGGTTGGCCTCCGTGCACAGCGGATTACCGTTAGAGTCGGTTCGTGACGTGTCGTTGCTTTGCGGAGAAGTCTTGACCCACCAGATGTAGTTGTTGGTGGTGGTTCTCACGGTGTTGGTCTGTACGAACTGATATACGCGGAACACGTCGTAGAAAATGTTGTCGGTCATCGTCGTCGTGATGAGATTTGTGTTGGCCAGGTTGTTCGCCATGTCTTTTCCGGTAAACACGTTGGCCAGCGTGCAATGTGTCAGCGACAGCGTTGCGTTGGCGTTGGTGCCGTAGATCTTGTTAGGCTGTGCGTTGCTTGAGTTGCTGTATCTCAGGAAGTAGGCCGAGCTGTTCTCTTGGAGGTTGTAGAACGTACTGTTGGTCACGTTAAGATTCCTTATCAGTCCGTTGCTTGCCCCGTAGAGGTTGATCACGCTGCTCGAGTTGTCGCCGTTGTCAAGTTGTATGATGCATCCGTCGATGATGAGGTTGGTGATGCTCCAGTTGGTCTTGTTGCCGTAGATGAGGCTCTTTTGCAGGTTCTTCACGTTGACGTTCTTCAGCTGTACGGCGTTGGTCATCACGTATCCGTTTTGGTTGGCTCCAGCGGCCTTGTAGCCTAACGACTCCGTAGACAGCGTTTCGCTCGGCGTGTCGGTCAGCAGCAGCAGGCCGTTGGCCGTGTTGCCTGTGTTGTCTACGTTGACGTTCTGCAGCTTGAAGCCGTTGCCCAGCTTGAAGCAGGCTCCGTCGGCGCATGTTATCGTGGCGTTGGCGCCCATTGAGCGCAACAGCACGCTTTGCGCGCCTAAGTCGAGCACGCCCGAGAGCGTATAGCTTCCGCCCGGTTCGAGATCGTAAACTGCGTCGCCTTCCATAGCCGTAATGCCGTTGTCCTGGAAGTACGTGTTCAGGTCGGTGCCTGAAGGTATCGTAGCCAATGCTACGGCAAACGTGTTGAAGGTCTTGATGACCACTTCGCCTCCGGCGTTGTTCTTGTCTTCGTTGCCGAGCACGGCCAGAGACACTTCGTAGTTGGTGTCGGCTACGCGTGCCGTGGCGAACGAACAACCGTCAAGTACGGTGTCTTTCACTATCTCGCCGGCATCTACGTTCGTCAGCACGGCGTGATATCCGCCAGCACCGTAAACTACCGGCCAACTGATGGTCTGCTGAGCGCCGTCCACACTGGGCGTGATCTCAATCTTATCAGCCGACGGGGTCTCCAACTGCGTGTTGTAAACGCCGCTGTCGAAGCTCTCTTCGTCAAAACCATCTTTTGCGCATGAAGACAAGAGCAGCGCGCCTATGGCCACAATCGGCAAGACGCTCGCCTTTCTCCGTAGTGATAAATGATTTTTTTTCATAAATCGATTATTTATTAATGTTATACATAATTATATTTGAGTTGTCTTTCCGTATGTAACAGGGAGCATGCCGCCCGAAGGCAACACGTGTTTGCTTATAGACGCAAATATATAAAAAATGTAATCAAAATTTCAAAAAATAAAACGGGGCAGAGGGGGATATGGGGTATTAGGGGTTAACCTAACTTCTGTTAATTCCCGTTAACTCCATTCTGTGGGTGACGAAAAGACAAATCCACACCGCAGCGGGCCGTTGGCCCTTGCCGCAATGTGGATCTGCAGAATGTAGTGGAATTAAAATAAAAAAGCTATGTCGCAGTGTTTATTTGTTTACGAACTTCTTGCCGTTTTTGATGAGGATGCCCTTTGTGTCCTTGCTTACGCGCTGGCCTGCAAGGTTGTAGACGGGAGCGTTCTCGTCGGCTGCGGCGTCAACGGTGATGTCGTTGATGCCGGCCGTGCCTGCCGTAAACTTGAAACCGCCGAAGCCTATCTGCGTGTTTTTATTGAACACGTAGTAAGTCTCGCCTGCGGTTGCGGCGAATGTAAGGTAAACCCAGCATGCCTGGTTGCCCTCGCCGAGCACGTAGGCGTCGGTGCCCTCGGTGCCTTTAGTGGCGATGCTTTCCTGGAACATGGGATAGCCTGCAAGCGGGTCGCCCTCTGCCACCTCGTTGTTCTGCCCGTTGATGTAGCCGGAGATGGTAACGTCTGTTCCTAATGCGAGGGCCGTAGCGTCGCTGCCCTTTACTACGTAAACGTCGCGGTTGCCCTTGTTAACCCAAACGGCTACCTTCAGCGTGCCGTCTACCGACGGGGTGAGAGTTACGTAAGTGCCGTTGGTGGGCAGGCCTGCCGTGCCGTCGGGAGAGTAGTAAGCGTCTTCCCAGTAAGCCCTGTACATGCCTGTGGGCACGCCGTCGGTAATCACCTCTTCCCATGTCACCTTTTCAATGTTCACGGGGTTGCCCTTGCCCTGTACGTAGTAGAAGGGAGCCACCGAGCCGTCTGCGCTTAGGTCTTTCTTGTTGATGTTGCCCCAACTGTTGTCATAGTTGGCTTCCAGCGGAGTGGTCTCGGCGTCGGTGTATCCTGCTACGGGACCAGACGTGTGCGAGCCCTTGACGTTTGTCGTAGAGAACTCAACCACCGACATAGCTTCGGGGTCTGAGTTGGCTACGTATTCGGCCTTCAGCGTGCCGTCTTCGTTGGCCACGCTCCAGCTTTCGGTCTGCGCGTTGGCACTCATTGCGCAAAGCACAACTGATACGAGAGTAAAGATTTTTTTCATAATCATTTATTTTTTTAAGTTATCTGTTTAATTCCATTGTCCGTTTAGTGGGCGCGGGGCGGCTGTGCCCTTGTTTTCACGTATGACGCACAAGGGCGTTGAATGTAACTTAGCGAGGCGGATTTTTTAGCAGTGTTAATGTTTTTTTACAGACCGCGAGCATTCTCCGTGCAGTCCGTCGCGGCATGCTCAGCCGGCCGAAAGACGGCAGACGGCACGGCAAAAGGTAACCTTTAGGTCCGTAAAAGGATACATTTTGCACGCTAAAAGATGTCCTTTTGAATTGTAACTGAATGCCTATCGTCTCGTTTTGGATGTTAGTCTGATTGCCTTGTTTTAGGTGATACTTAAACCTAAAACGGTTGTTTTACTTTCAGTCTTTTCTTCGTTTTTTGTTTGCGTACCTTGTGGCGGTCATTGTCATGGCGGCTGTATTGCTGCATGCCGTAAGCCGTTACGGGTTAAAATAAATCCCCGTTTCTTGCCGTTTTATTTTGGATTGTTGCGAAATTGGGCTATTTTTGCAGATAATAATACATTACCTCGATATTAATACATTTGCTAAAACAAGAATAATGACCATGAAAGGATTTCTGAAGAAAGTGATGTTTTTGGCCGCAATGTCGTGCGCATGCGGTGCTATGGGTTGCAGCGACGACGGTTCCGCCGATATTCCCGAACAGGCAGAACCTACCGACCCCGTGGTTGATACAGGCTTTGCCAAAGGCGCGGACGTAAGTTGGCTGACCGAGATGGAAAGCCGGGGCGTGAAGTTTTACGACAAGGCCGGCAACGAGAAGGAGTGCATGGCACTGATGAAAGAGCTGGGCGTCAACGCCATACGCCTGCGCGTGTGGGTAGATCCCGAAGCGGGGTGGAACGGCAAGGCCGACGTTCTGGCCAAAGCCAAGCGCGCAGACGCGTTGGGAATGCGACTGATGATAGACTTCCACTACAGCGACACGTGGGCAGACCCGGCCCGTCAGGACAAGCCAAAGGCCTGGGAGGGCTACGGCTTGGAGCAGCTTAAGCAGGCCGTAGCCGACCATACGGCCGACGTGCTGCAGGCGTTGAAAGGCGCAGGCGTGGACGTAGATTGGGTGCAGGTGGGCAACGAGACCAGCGGCGGCATGCTGTGGGAGACGGGCCGGGCCTACGACCTGGTGTTCGGCAACTTCGTACAGCTCATAAACTCGGGCTACGATGCCGTTAAGAGCGTCTACCCTGAGGCAAAGGTCATCATCCATCTTAACAACGGTTTCGACCTGCAGATGTTCACATGGATGTTCAACGGCCTGCGCGACAACGGCGCAAAGTATGACGTGATCGGCATGTCGCTCTATCCCGAGGCCGACAACTGGCAGACTTTGACCGACCAATGCCTGCGCAACATCGACACGCTTTCAGACGTTTACGGTAAGAACGTGATGCTCTGCGAGATCGGAATGCCGTGGGACGCGCCGTTCGCCGTAGAGGCCATGACCAAGATGATGGACGGATGCAAGGCCGCCAAGCGTTGTCTCGGCATATTCTATTGGGAGCCTGAATGCCATAACGGCTGGAACGGATACACCAAAGGCGCCTTTGACGACTCAGGAAAGCCCACCGCCGTGATGGACACTTTTGGGAAAAGGTGAAAAAGTGAAAAGGTAAAAAAGTAAAAAGGTGAAAAAGTAAAAAAGTACAACCTCAAAACCGTACAACCTCAAAACCGTA
>CALUFN010000048.1 GCA_944319945.1 uncultured Prevotella sp. | reverse complement strand
ACATAAGCGTGAGCTTAGACTGGTTGGTGCCGTGCACGGGGATGCAGGTGGGGTGAATCTGCACGTAAGACGGGTTGGCGAAGTAGGCTCCCTTGCGATAGCAGGCCATTGCGGCGGTGCAGTTGCAGCCCATGGCGTTGGTCGAGAGGAAATATGTGTTGCCGTATCCTCCGGTTGCTATTACTACGGCGTTGGCCGAGAATCGCTCGAGCTTTCCGGTCACGAGGTTCTTGGCTATGATGCCTCGTGCGCGTCCGTCTACTATCACTACGTCTTCCATCTCATAGCGGGTGTAGAGCTTCACGCGGCCGGTGTGCACCTGGCGGCTCAGTGCCGAGTAAGCGCCGAGCAGCAGCTGCTGGCCGGTCTGGCCCTTAGCGTAGAAAGTACGCGACACCTGCGCGCCGCCGAACGAGCGGTTGGCCAGCATGCCGCCGTACTCGCGAGCGAAGGGCACGCCCTGTGCCACGCACTGGTCGATGATGTTGTTAGACACTTCGGCCAGACGGTAGACGTTGGCCTCGCGTGCGCGGTAGTCGCCGCCCTTTACGGTGTCGTAGAACAGGCGGTAAACCGAGTCGCCGTCGTTCTGGTAATTCTTGGCAGCGTTGATACCTCCCTGTGCGGCTATCGAGTGTGCACGGCGGGGAGAGTCTTGTATGCAGAAGTTGAGCACGTTGAAGCCCATCTCGCCGAGCGATGCGGCTGCGGAGGCTCCGGCCAGTCCGGTGCCCACTACGATGACGTCCAACTTCAGTTTGTTCTTAGGGTTAACCAAGCGCTGGTGAGCCTTGTAGTTGGTCCATTTCTCAGCTATCGGTCCCTCTGGTATCTTGGAATTGATTTGCTTTGCCATAACAATTATGAATTATGCATTATTAATTATGAATTAGAATTACCACATGCTCGGAGCTATGCCGAAGGCGAAGGCCAGCACTACCACGAGGAAGCCCAGCATGAGCAGCGTGGTGTAGATCTGTCCGATGAGCTTCCAGCGGTTGAACCAAACCTTGCCGCTCCAGCCGAGGGTCTGCATTGCGCTCCAGAATCCGTGCGAGAGGTGGAACCAAATGGCCACCAGCCAAACGATGTAAAGCACTACGTAAACCGGGCACGAGAACGTGTCGAGGATGTAGGCGTAGCCGTCTGAAGGCAGGTGGGGCACTGCGATGTGCGTCAGCTCGGCGAACATCATGTTGTACCAGAAGTTGAACAAGTGGAGCAGCAGGCCGAGCAGCACGATGATGCCCAGTACGAGCATGTTCTGCGAAGCCCACTCCACCTTGCCCGGGCGTGCCGTTACGGCGTAACGCTCGTCGCCGCGGGCGCGGCGGTTCTGCATGGTGAGGAGGAACGCGTAGACGATGTGGATCACGGCCAGGGCCGCAAGAGCCAGCGTCGCTACGAGAGCGTACCAGTTAGCCCCGAGGAACTCACACACGGCGTTGTAAGCTTCGCCCGAGAAGAGAGCCACTAAGTTCATTGACATGTGGAATGTCAAGAACAGGATAAGCGCGACGCCCGTTACGGACATCACTACTTTCCTTCCGATAGATGAATTACATAACCACATAAATGATTGAAGTTTTAAAGTATTAAATGAAATTATTGATAATGTCCATTCACACGGAGCACCCGGCCCCGCCATACCTTATAATAGGTAGGGCGGCGCCTGTTGAGCATGCAAATATACTCTATTTTGGCGATAAATCAAAGTATTTGCCTAAAATTTCGATTTTAATTCTTACTTTTGCGCTGCTAAGAGGTTATACGGTTATAAGGTTGTAAGGTTGTAAAGGTTATAAGGTTATAAGGTTGTAAGGTCATAAGGTTGTAAAGGTTGTAAAACGGGAAACCAAGAGGTAGTACGACGATAGCGACATATGGCTGTAATAAAAAGCAAGGACGTGAGGGCCGCAAAGACGCAACCGCTTGAGAACAAAACCGCAAAACGCAAAAAAAAACTAAAACCACATAACCCCAAAAACCCCATAACCCAAAAACCGCAAAACCGCAAAACCCCATAACCCAAAAACCGCAAAACCGCAAACAAATATGATTCTACACTACGACGTTATCGTTATCGGAGGCGGCCACGCCGGATGCGAGGCGGCTGCGGCCGCGGCCCGCATGGGCGCACGCACCTGCCTCGTGACCAT
This sequence comes from uncultured Prevotella sp., assembly GCA_944319945.1. Classification (GTDB taxonomy): domain Bacteria; phylum Bacteroidota; class Bacteroidia; order Bacteroidales; family Bacteroidaceae; genus Prevotella. The sequence goes on along the minus strand of CALUFN010000048.1, from coordinate 13,672 downwards.
GGATATGAACAAGATAGCCCAGATGAGCTGCAACCCGGCCGTGGGCGGCATAGCCAAAGGCCAGATAGTAAGGGAAATCGACGCGCTGGGCGGGCAGATGGGCCTCGTCACCGACGCCACGGCCATACAGTTCCGCATGCTCAACCGCTCGAAGGGACCGGCCGTGTGGAGCCCGCGCGCACAGTGCGACCGAGGCAAGTTCATCTGGCAGTGGCGCGTCGTGCTCGACCGCACCGACGGCCTCGACATCTGGCAGGACCAGGCCGAGGAGCTGCTCGTGGAGCACGGCGAGGCCGTGGGCGTGAGCACAGTGTGGGGCGTGGAGCTTAGGGCCAAGAGCGTGATAGTCACGGCCGGCACCTTCCTCAACGGACTGCTGCACATCGGGCGGCGACACCTGCCGGGCGGACGCATAGCCGAGCCGGCCGTAGAACGCCTGACCGAGAGCATCACGCGCCACGGCGTCACCGCCGGACGCATGAAGACCGGCACGCCCGTGCGCATAGACCGCCGCTCTGTGCACTTCGAGGACATGGAGCGGCAAGACGGCGAGAACGACTTCCACTCGTTCAGCTTCATGTCCCCTGCCCGACCGCTCAAGCAGCTGCCCTGCTGGACATGCTACACCAACCCCGACGTGCACGCCACGCTCATGGCCGCCATAGCCGACTCGCCGCTCTACAACGGCCAGATACGCAGCATAGGCCCGCGCTACTGCCCGTCGATAGAGACCAAGCTCGTGACCTTCCCCGACAAGGGGCAGCACCCTCTCTTCCTCGAACCCGAGGGCGAAGACACCAACGAGATGTATCTCAACGGATTCTCGTCGTCGATGCCGATGGAGGTGCAGATAGCGGCGTTGAGGAAGATTCCTGCACTGCGCGACGTGGCGGTCTACCGTCCGGGCTACGCCATAGAGTACGACTTCTTCGACCCTACGCAGCTGCGCCACACGCTGGAGTCTAAGATAGTGCCGGGCCTCTTCCTCGCCGGACAGGTGAACGGCACCACGGGCTACGAGGAGGCCGCCGGCCAGGGGCTCGTGGCCGGGGTCAACGCCGCGCTGCGCTGCACGGGCGGCGCGCCGTTCACGATGAGCCGCGACGAGTCGTACATCGGCGTGCTGATAGACGACCTCGTGACCAAAGGCGTCGACGAGCCTTACCGCATGTTCACCAGCCGCGCCGAATACAGGATCCTGCTGCGCCAGGACGACGCCGACGCCCGCCTCACCGAGCGCGCCTACTCAATGGGCCTGGCCACGCGCGAACGCTACGACCATTGGATGGCGAAGAAGGAGGCCGTCAACCGTTTGACCCATTTCTGCGAGACCACGCCCGTGAAACCGCACGACATAAATTCTGCGCTCGAGGCTCTCGGCACCACTCCCCTGCGCGAGGGTTGCAAGATAGCCGACCTCATATCGCGCCCTCAGCTCACGATGCAGAATCTTGCCGAAATTCTGCCGCCGCTGCGCCAAGCGTTGGAATCGATAACCGACCGCAAGGAGGAGACGACTGAGGCCGCTGAAATCAAGATGAAATACAAGGGCTACATAGAGCGCGAACGCCTCGTGGCGGAGAAGATGCACCGACTGGAGAACATCAAAATACGCGGACACTTCCGCTACTCGGAGATGCAACAGCTCTCGACTGAGGCGCGGCAGAAGCTCGAAAAAATCGACCCCGAAACGCTCGCTCAGGCCAGCCGCATACCGGGGGTGTCGCCGAGCGACATCAACATCATGCTGGTGCTCATGAAACGCTGACGGACCACAATGTTTCACGTGAAACAAATTGCCGATATTTTGTTCATCAAAACCGTTGGAAACGCCTGTAATATAGCAACATACGGAAACGCCCCACAAACTTGCTTGAACATGAAAATCGACAGGTTTCACGATGAAACGGAGCATCAGGAAAGACATCCGAAAGCCGCCCGCTCCACTACTCCGCCCTGCCGTCTCTGAAGCCTCACAGCAAGGGCTTTGCAAGAGGTGGCATTTCATCATCTTAAAGGATACCTATTGCCACACAAAAGGCCTCCTTTCATGAGGCAGAAGGCAACAAGTCAGGAAAGGGAGAAAAAGGTGAAAGGGTGAAAAGGTGAGAAAAATTTCCTGACCCATTGGCCTAATAATAATATAAGGTGACGATCAACTATATCAACAATAACAAAAAAGAAAGAGAAAAAATGAACAACAAGACATTGCTGGAGAATCTGAGGAGCATCCCGGATTTTCCGAAAAAAGGTATCAACTTCAGGGACGTAACCACGCTGTTCGACAATCCTGAATGCTTGCAGATAATGCTCGACGAACTCTACGATCTGTACAAGGACAAGGGCATCACGAAGATAGTAGGCATAGAGAGCCGCGGCTTCATCATGGCGTCCGCATTGGCCGTGAAGCTGCATGCGGGCGTGGTGCTCTGCCGCAAACCGGGCAAACTGCCGTGCGAGACCATCCAGGAGAGCTACTCTAAGGAATACGGCACCGACACCATCGAGATTCACAAGGATTCAATTAACAGCGACGACGTGGTGCTGTTGCACGACGACCTCTTGGCTACGGGCGGCACGATGAAGGCGGCCTACAACCTCGTGAAGAAATTCAACCCGAAGAAGATCTACGTGAACTTCATCATCGAGCTTACGCGCGAGGGGCTGCACGGCCGCGACAACTTCGACAAGGACGCCGAGATAACCACGCTGCTGAAAGTCTGAGAATATTAAGAGCTAAGAATTAAGAGTTAAGAAAAACGGCATTGCGGCTTATAAGAATTTACAATTAGCACCACGCCGGACCAACAAGGCCGTTTTTCTTAATTCTAAATTCTTAGCTCTTAATTAGCCATCGGCTAAAGTTTCACGTGAAACATTATTTTTGAAAATCCTTTTATACAAAGCACTTACGCCTTATGACTAAAGAAGAAAACGAGAAGAGGCTGGAACGGCTGAAGGCCATCGTGAGCAACATGCCTACGAAGCCGGGCAGCTACCAATACTACGACGAGAGCGGCACGATAATCTACGTGGGCAAGGCGAAGAACCTAAAGGCCCGCGTGTCGTCGTATTTCCACAAGGAGGTAGACCGCTTCAAGACGAAAGTGCTCGTAAGCAAGATACACGACATCACGTACACCGTGGTCAACACCGAGGAAGACGCGCTGCTGCTTGAGAACAGCCTGATAAAGAAATACCAGCCGCGCTACAACATCCTGCTGAAAGACGGCAAGACGTATCCCTCGATCTGCGTGACCCACGAATACTTTCCGCGCATATTCAAGACGCGCACCATCAACAAGAAATGGGGCACTTATTACGGTCCATACAGCCACGTGGGGTCGATGTACGCCGTGCTCGACATCATAAAGAAGCTCTACCGCCCGCGCACGTGCCGCTTTCCGATAACCAAAGAGGGCATCGAACAGGGCAAATACAAGCCCTGCCTGGAATACCACATACATAACTGCGGCGCGCCGTGCGTGGCCAAACAGAGCTACGAGGACTACCAGGAATGCATCGCCCAGGCACGCGAGATACTTAAAGGCAACACGCGCGAGCTGCAACGCACGCTCTACGCGCGGATGATGCAGCTAGCCGACGAGATGCGCTTCGAGGAGGCCGAGGCTCTGAAGCAACGCTACGTGGCCCTCGACGGCTTCTGCGCTAAGAGCGAGGTGGTGAGCCACACGATCACGGACGTTGACGTGTTCAGCGTCACCGACGACGAAAAGACGGCCTTCGTGAACTACATGCACGTAACCAACGGCTCGATAAACCAGGCGCAGACGTTCGAAATGAAGAAGAAATTAGGCGAGACGGCCGAGGAGATACTCCAGTTGGCCATAGTGCAGATACGCGAACGCATGGGCAGCCGGTCGAAGGAGATCATCGTGCCCTTCGCCATCGGCGTGGGAATCGAGGGCGCAACGCTCACCGTGCCGCAGCGCGGCGACAAGCGCAAGCTGCTCGAACTGTCGGAAATGAACGGCAAACAGTACCGCTTCGACCGCCTGAAACAGGCCGAGAAGCTGAACCCCGAGCAGAAATCGGTGCGCCTGATGAAGGAGATTCAGGACGCGCTGAAGCTGCCGAAGATGCCCTACCAGATAGAGATGTTCGACAACTCGAACATCTCGGGCACCGACGCCGTGGCCGCGTGCGTGGTGTTCAAGAAGATGAAACCGAGCAAAAAGGACTACCGCAAGTACATAATTAAGACCGTAACGGGGCCCGACGACTATGCTTCGATGCAGGAGGTGGTGCGACGAAGGTACTCGCGCATGGTCGAGGAGGGCCAGCCCCTGCCCGACCTTATCATAACCGACGGCGGACAGGGGCAGATGAGCGTGGTGCGCGAGGTTGTAGAGGGAGAGCTCGGGCTCTACATACCCATAGCCGGACTGGCCAAGGACGACCGCCACCGCACCAACGAACTGCTTTACGGCCTGCCGCCCGTCGTCGTAGGGATGAAGACCGACAGCGAACTGTTCCGCCTGCTTACGCACATGCAGGACGAGGTGCACCGCTTCGCCATAACGTTCCACCGCGACAAGCGTTCGAAGCACGCGCTGCACTCCGAGCTTGACGACATACGCGGCATAGGCCCCAAGACGAAGGACGCGCTGCTGAAAGCGTTCAAGTCGGTGAAGCGCATCAAGGAGGCCGACATCGACGCGCTAAAAGCCGCCTTAGGACAGGCTAAGGCAAAGATAGTGTTCGAGCATTTCCATGGAAACGTTGATTTATGAGCTTTTAACCCGAAATATTTGTCGGTTAAGGAAACGAATATTACCTTTACAAGAAAAAAGAGAAATGAAGACTGTCATACAGCGTGTCAGCCGTGCGTCGGTAAGCATCGGCGGAGAGGTGAAATCAGAGATTGGCAAGGGCTACATGATACTGTTGGGCGTGGCCGATGGCGACACGTCGGAAGACGTAGACTGGTTGGTGAAGAAGACGGCCGCGCTGCGCGTGTTCGACGACGAAGAAGGCGTGATGAACCTGCCCGTAACTGCCGTTGGCGGCGAGATATTGGTCGTAAGCCAGTTTACGCTGCTCGCGTCGTACAAGAAAGGCAACCGCCCTTCGTGGATACACGCCGCGCGCCACGAGGTTTCGATACCTCTATACGAGGAGTTTTGCGAGAAGCTGCGCCGTGAAACGGGGCTTAAGGTGGCGACGGGCGAGTTCGGGGCGGACATGCAGGTAGAGCTGGTGAACGACGGCCCGGTGACCATTTGCATGGACACACGGCACAAAGAGTGATCTCAAATTAACAATTAAAAATTAAACAGCGTTATAAGACTGACCGACTTATCGGGCTAATGAGACTAACGAGCCGGACAAAACAACGATGGACAATGAACGACGAGATAACCATTAAGCAGGCGCAACTTATTGTAGACCAATGGATTAAGCAATACGGCGTGCGCTATTTCAGCGAGTTGACCAACATGGCGTGCCTCACTGAGGAGGTGGGCGAACTGGCGCGCGTCATGGCGCGCAAGTACGGCGACCAGAGCTTCAAGGAGGGTGAGCCGCAGGACCCGGCCGACGAGATGGCCGACGTGCTTTGGGTACTGCTCTGCCTGGCCAACCAGACGGGCGTGGACCTGACCGAGGCGCTGAAGCGCAACATCGAGAAAAAAACACGACGCGACAAGACACGGCATATCGCGAATGAAAAATTAAAAAATAACAATTAAACAACTTGGATATATGACTACGGAAAACGACAAGAAGGCCTGCAACTGCGGGCACGAGCACAAGCATGAGACGGAGTTCCCGAAGATGAGCAAATATGACGAGGCGCTGGCTAAGTATCAGACCGACGTAGACGACGCGGCCGTGCGCGAGGCCGTAAGGCAGCTGATAGCCGAGAAGGTGCACGAGAACGACACGCCCGAGGTGAAGCGTTTCCTCTTCGGCAGCATCGAGCTGACGTCGCTAAAGACGACCGACAGCGACGAGTCGATACTCGCCCTGACGGAAAGGGTAAATCAATTTGACGCCACCTACCCCGACCTGCCCCACGTGGCAACGATATGCGTGTATCCGTGCTTCGCGCGGACGGTGGCCGAGTCGCTTGAGGTAGACGGCGTAGAGATAGCCTGCGTGTCGGGCAGTTTCCCGTCGTCGCAGGCTCTCATCGAGGTGAAGGTGGCCGAGACTGCGCTGGCCGTGAAAGACGGAGCTACGGAGATTGACATAGTGATGCCCGTGGGCAAGTTCCTAAGCGGCGACTACGAGGGCGTGGCTGACGACATCTCGGAGCTTAAGGAGGCCTGCGGCGAGGCCCCGATGAAGGTGATTTTGGAGACGGGATGCCTCAAGACGGCCTCGAACATAAAGAAGGCTTCTATCCTGGCCATGTATGCCGGAGCCGACTACATCAAGACGTCTACGGGCAAGCTCGAACCGGCCGCCACGCCCGAGGCGGCCTACGTGATGTGCCAGGCTATCAAGGAATACTACGAGGAAACGGGCATACAAATAGGTTTTAAGCCCGCTGGCGGCCTTAACTCGGTAATGGACGCACTCATCTACTACACGATAGTAAAAGAGGTCTTAGGCGAAAAATGGCTGACTAACAAGTGGCTGCGCCTCGGCACGAGCCGACTGGCCAACATGCTGCTCAGCGAAATCGTCGGGGAAGAGACGAAATTCTTTTGAAAGGTGAAAAATTGAAAAGGTGAAAAGGTGAAAAAACAAGTAAATCAAAAGCTGTTTTTTCACCTTTTCACCTTTTCAATTTTTCACCTTTATTACTTCGTTCTTTCCACCACGAAGTCCAAGTATGCCTTCAGGCTGCGGCGTATGGGGCCGTCGGCCACCTCGGCGTTGATGAAGCGCAGGGCGTCGTCGTGCAGCTCCTGCATGCGGCGCTCGGCGTATTCTATGCCGCCGTTGGCCTTAGTGAACTCTACGAGGCACGATATCTCGTCTTGCGTCACCGTGCCCTGCTTCACCTTGCGCGCTATGGCCTGCATGGCCTCGTCGCGCGTGGAGTTGAGGGCGTGGATGGCGGGCAGGGTGAGCTTGCCCTCGGCCATGTCGTTGCCGGTGGGCTTACCGATTTCGGGCGAGTCGTAATAGTCGAAGATGTCGTCGCGGATCTGGAAGATTATGCCGAGCGTCTTGCCGAAGCGCTTGGCCCCGCCCACCCTCTCTTCGGGCACGCCGGCCGATATTGCGCCTATTGCGCAGCAGGCCTCGAAGAGGGCGGCCGTCTTGCGGCTGATTATCTCGTAATATGTCTGCTCTGATATTTCGTCGGCCCCGATCGAGGTGAGCTGCAGTATCTCACCGTCTGACAATGTGCGGCCCAGCTCTGCCAAGTATCTTACTATCAGTTCGTTGTGAGTTATCGAGACGTGCAGCAGGGCGGTAGAGAGGATGTAGTCGCCCACGAGCACGGCCACCTTGTTGTCGTACACGGCGTTGACCGACGCCTGTCCGCGGCGCTCGCGGCTCTCGTCAACCACGTCGTCGTGCACGAGCGAGGCCGTGTGTAGCAGCTCGAGCCCCACGGCGGCGTGGAGCGTGGCGTCGCCCACGGTGCCGTAGTTCTTGGCCATCAGCATGATGAGCATGGGTCGCATGCGCTTGCCGGCGCGGTTGCGGATGCGTGCGAAGATTTCCTCCTGCAGCCTGTCCTGGTGGGTAAGCGATGCGTTGAAAAGGGCGACGAACTGCTCCAGTTCGTCCTTAATGGGTTCCTTTATTAGAGATAAATAATCAGTCATGCTACGAAATTTGATACAAAAGTAATGATTTTATCCGATTAATGACAAAAAATCACTAACTTTACACGTAAAAAACTATTAAAACATGGATAAACTATTCCTTTTAGACGCTTACGCACTGATTTACAGGGCTTATTACGCGTTTATAAAGAACCCGAGAATCAACTCGAAGGGCATGAACACGTCGGCCGTGATGGGATTCTGCAACACGCTCAACGAGGTGCTGGCCAAAGAGCGGCCGACGTACTTGGGCGTGGCCTTCGACCCCCACGGCCCCACCTTCCGCAGCGAGGCCTACACCCAATACAAGGCCCAGCGCGAGGAGACGCCCGAGGACATACGCCTCTCGGTGCCTATAATAAAAGACGTGCTGCGCGCCATGCGCATACCGATACTCGAGGCCGAGGGCTTCGAGGCCGACGACGTGATAGGCACGCTGGCCAAGAAAGCCGGCAGAGAGGGACTGAAGACGTACATGCTGACGCCCGACAAGGACTACGGCCAGCTCGTGGGCGGCAACGTGGTGATGTACCGTCCGCGCCACGGCGGGGGCTACGAGACGCTCGACGCCGACGGCGTTTGCCAAAAATACGGCATCTCATCGACGGCGCAGGTGGTCGACCTGCTCGGACTGATGGGCGACGCCGCCGACAACATACCGGGCTGCCCGGGCGTGGGCGAGAAGACGGCTGTGAAGCTCTTAAGCCAGTTCGGCTCGATAGACTCGCTCCTTGAGCGCACCGCCGAGCTGAAGGGCGCGCTGAAGAAGAAGGTGGAGGAGAACAAGGAACAGATACGCTTCTCGAAGTTTCTCGCCACGATACGCACCGACGTGCCCGTGGAGCTGAACTTGGACGCGCTGCGAGTGACCGAACCCGACACCGCCGAACTGCGCCGGATATTCCAGGAATTGGAGTTTAAGACGCTCTTGGACAAGTTTATTAACAGAAGTGAAAACAATAAAATAAACGCTAATCAGCAACTTGATTTATTTGCAGAAAATCCGACCGAAGAGGCGGACGACGCAAAAAAATCGATTCTCAGAACGTTAAACGACACGCCGCATACCTACAAACTCGTTGACCGAGAGGAAGATATGCTGAAAATACGTGACTTTTTCTTGACAAAGAGTTTTTTAAGTTTAGACACGGAGACGACTTCCACCTCGACCATCGACGCCGAACTGGTGGGCCTGAGCTTCTCTGTCAGCGAATTTGAGGCGTTTTACGTGCCCGTTCCGGCCGAACGTAAAGAAGCCCAAAAGATAGTTAATATATTTAAACCCGTGTACGAAAACCCCTCGATACTCAAAATCGGGCAGAACATCAAGTACGACCTCGAGGTGCTGGCCAACTACGGCGTGAGGCTCGGGGGCCGCATGTTCGACACGATGATAGCCCACTACCTGTTGCAACCCGAGCTGCGCCACAACATGGACTACATGGCCGAGGCCTACCTCAACTATAAGACGATACACATAGACGAGCTTATCGGGCCGAAGGGCAAGGGCCAGCGGTCGATGAGGGACCTGCGGCCCGAGGAGGTGTACGAGTACGCCGCCGAGGACGCCGACGTGACCCTGCGCCTGAAGAACCTTCTGGAGCCGCGCCTGAGGGACACCGGCGCGTGGCAGCTTTTCAGCGAAGTGGAGATGCCGCTGGTGCAGGTACTGGCCGACATGGAGATGAGCGGCGTGCGCATCGACACCGGCTCGCTCAAGGAAACGTCGTTCATGCTCACCGCGCGCATGAACGACATAGAACGGGAAATATACCGACTGGCCGGCGAGGAGTTCAACATAGCATCGCCGAAGCAGGTGGGCGAGATACTCTTCGGCAAGATGAAGATAGTGGACAAGCCGAAGAAGACCAAGACGGGGCAGTACGTAACCTCTGAGGAAGTGCTCCAGCAGCTGCGCGGCAAGAGCGAGATAGTAGGCAAGATATTGGAACACAGGGGGTTGAAGAAGCTGCTCGGCACATACGTCGACGCACTGCCCAAGCTCGTAAACCCGCGCACGGGCCACATACACACGTCGTTCAACCAGACGGTTACGGCCACGGGGCGGCTCTCGTCGTCAGACCCCAACCTTCAGAACATACCCGTGCGCGGCGAGGACGGCAAGGAGATACGCCGCGCCTTCGTGCCCGAGGAGGGCTGCCTGTTCTTCTCGGCCGACTACTCGCAGATAGAGCTGCGCGTCATGGCCCACCTAAGCGGCGACGCCAACATGCAGGAAGCCTTCCGCTCGGGCTACGACATACACGCCGCCACGGCCGCCAAGATATACCACGAGGACATCGGCGACGTTACGCGCGACCAGCGCACGCGCGCCAAGCGGGCCAACTTCGGCATCATATACGGCATCACCGTGTTCGGACTGGCCGAGCGCCTCGACATCAGCCGCAAGGAGGCTACGGAGCTGATCGACGGCTACTTCGCCACCTTCCCGCGCGTGGCCGACTACATGGAGCAGGCCAAGCAGACGGCGCGCGAGCACGGCTACGCCGAGACCCTGATGCACCGCCGCCGCTACCTGCCAGACATAGCGTCGCACAACGCAACCGTGCGCGGCTTCGCCGAGCGCAACGCCGTCAACGCACCCATACAGGGCACGGCCGCCGACATAATAAAGATAGCGATGGTGCGCATCCACCGCCGCTTCGCCGACGAGGGCCTGCGCTCGAAAATGATACTCCAGGTGCACGACGAACTCAACTTCAGCGTCTACCCCGACGAGAAGGAACGAGTAGAACAAATCGTTTTGGAAGAAATGCAGAACGCCTACCCCTTGGACGTTCCACTCACCGCCGACTGCGGATGGGGCAAGAACTGGCTCGAGGCGCACTGAGGTTAAGTGAAGAACGAAGAGTGAAGAGTGAAGAATCCAATTGCGGGGAAGTGAAGAACGAAGAGTGAAGAGTGAAGAATCCAATTGCGGGGAAGTGAAGAACGAAGAGTGAAGAGTGAAGAATCCATTACCATTTTCACCCTGTCCGCATTCGGCTCATCAGTCCAATCAGGCCCATCAGCCTCTTAACTCCAATCCCCCCACCCTACCCAATACCGCATATTGCGCTGCAATATGCGGTATTATGCATTATAAACAACGGCCTTTCGCCATGCAAAATGCCACCCCGTCATAAACACTTGCATACCAACTACTTACGGCTAAACAAAAATTAGTGTAAAAGCCATTGGATTTTTCACTCTTCACTCTTCGTTCTTCACTTCTCCGCCATTGGATTTTTCACTCTTCACTTTTAACTTTTCACTTAAAAAGTGATGGATTTTTCACTCTTCACTCTTCGTTCTTCACTTAAAATTCGCTATCTTTGCAAATACAAAAACACGGCAACATGAAACAATATCCCATAGGAATACAAGAGTTCGAGAGCCTGATAAGGGACGGCTATTACTACGTCGACAAGACGAAACTGATACACCGGCTCATCACAACAGGCAGATATTACTTCCTCAGCCGCCCGCGCCGCTTCGGCAAGAGCCTGCTAATCAGCACCATACAGGCGTATTTCGAGGGCAAGAGGGAACTGTTCAAGGGCCTGGCAATCGACTCGCTGGCCAAAGACTGGACGCCCCACCCCATACTGCACCTCGACCTCAACACGCAGAAATATGAATCGCCCGAGAGCCTCGAAAATGTTCTTGACGAGCAACTCGCCAAATGGGAAAAGCTCTACGGCAGCAACCCATTGGAAAAAGGCCTGGCAAGACGCTTCAACGGCATCATCCGCCGCGCCCGTGAGAAAACAGGGCAGCGCGTCGTGATACTCGTCGACGAGTACGACAAGCCCATGCTCCAGGCCATCGGCAACGACGGGCTGCAAAACGAGTTCAGAGAGACGCTGAAGCCGTTTTACGGAGCGCTGAAGAGCCGCGACGGCGACATACAGTTCGCCATGCTCACGGGCGTGACGAAGTTCGGCAAGGTAAGCGTATTTTCCGACCTCAACAACCTCAACGACATATCAATGTCGCCGTGGTTTTACGACGTCTGCGGCATAAGCGGAACTGAATTGGAGACCGACTTCAAGGATGACATCGAAGAGCTGGCCGCGGCCCAAGGCATGACATACGCAGACTGCCTGGCCGAGCTTAAGCGGCAGTACGACGGCTACCGGTTCGAGGAGAACGCACCGAGCATGTACAACCCCTTCAGCCTGCTCAACACGTTCTACAACAAGAAGTTCGGCAACTACTGGTTCGAGACGGGCACGCCGACCTATCTCGTCAAGCTGCTCCAGATGCACAACTACGACCTCGAGGAGATGTCGCACGACGTAACGTCCGAAGACGTGCTCAACAGCATCGACCCGGCTTCGACCGACCCCATACCGGTTATATACCAAAGCGGATACCTCACGATTAAGGACTACGACAAGGAGTTCATGTATTACACCCTCGGATTCCCCAACGAGGAGGTGGAGCGCGGCTTCATCAAGTACCTCATGCCATACTACACCACCGTGACGCGCGGCAAGACGGCATTCGAGATAAGCCGCTTCGTGCAGGAGGCGCGCCGCGGCGACTACGACGCATTCCTCACGCGCCTGCGCTCGTTCTACGCCGACATACCCTACGAGATGCAGCGCGACCTTGAGGTGCACTACCAGAACGTGCTGTTCATCGTATTCCGCCTCATGGGCTTCCACGCCGGCGTGGAATACCGCACGTCAAACGGCCGCGTTGACCTCGTAATGAAGACCGACAAGTACATATACGTAATGGAGTTCAAGCTCGACGGCACAGCCGAGGAGGCCATGCGCCAGATCAACGAGAAGGGCTACGCCGAGCCCTTCAAGGCCGACGGACGACGGGTGATAAAGCTCGGGATAAACTTCAGCCGGCAGACGAAGACAATCGACAAGTGGGTGGCGGAACTATAAAAAGAATACTGACATGAAACAATACCCCATAGGAATACAAGAGTTTAAGAAACTGCGCCGCGATGGATACTACTACGTCGACAAGACCAGGTTGGTGTACAAGCTCGTCAGCGAAGGCAGCTATTACTTCCTAAGCCGCCCGCGCCGCTTCGGCAAGAGCCTGCTGCTGAGCACCATACAGGCGTATTTCGAAGGCAAGAGGGAGCTGTTCAAGGGCCTGGCAATCGACTCGCTGGCCAAAGACTGGACGCCCCACCCCATACTGCACCTCGACCTCAACACGCAGAAATATGAATCGCCCGAGAGCCTCGAAAATGTTCTTGACGAGCAACTCGCCAAATGGGAAAAGCTCTACGGCAGCAACCCATTGGAAAAAGGCCTGGCAAGACGCTTCAACGGCATCATCCGCCGCGCCCGTGAGAAAACAGGGCAGCGCGTCGTGATACTCGTCGACGAGTACGACAAGCCCATGCTCCAGGCCATCGGCAACGACGGGCTGCAAAACGAGTTCAGAGAGACGCTGAAGCCGTTTTACGGAGCGCTGAAGAGCCGCGACGGCGACATACAGTTCGCCATGCTCACGGGCGTGACGAAGTTCGGCAAGGTAAGCGTATTTTCCGACCTCAACAACCTCAACGACATATCAATGTCGCCGTGGTTTTACGACGTCTGCGGCATAAGCGGAACTGAATTGGAGACCGACTTCAAGGATGACATCGAAGAGCTGGCCGCGGCCCAAGGCATGACATACGCAGACTGCCTGGCCGAGCTTAAGCGGCAGTACGACGGCTACCGGTTCGAGGAGAACGCACCGAGCATGTACAACCCCTTCAGCCTGCTCAACACGTTCTACAACAAGAAGTTCGGCAACTACTGGTTCGAGACGGGCACGCCGACCTATCTCGTCAAGCTGCTCCAGATGCACAACTACGACCTCGAGGAGATGTCGCACGACGTAACGTCCGAAGACGTGCTCAACAGCATCGACCCGGCTTCGACCGACCCCATACCGGT
>CALUFN010000047.1 GCA_944319945.1 uncultured Prevotella sp. | reverse complement strand
TAAGAGCCGAGGCCCCGCGCCCCGGCTCTTTTCTTGTGGCTTTCACGAAGGCCGCCTATCGCCGCGCGATAGGCGGCCTTTTATGTTGCTAAAGGCCGCGAATTGCAGCCCGAAAGGCGGCATTCTGAAAACCCTTTGGCTTTTAGGCCTTTATGTCGGGGATAATTGCTATCTTTGCGGCGGAAAGGAGTAATGGGAGAGTTGAGAGCACTGGGAGAGCTGAGAGTTCTCCCAGAACTCCCATTACTAATGCCGTGTGCCGTGCGCATCCGGAATCGGGCTTCTACCGCGAACGCGTCAAGCTGCGCTCGCCCGAGACCGTGGCCGACATCGCGATAATACTCATCCACCAGACCGACTACCTGCTCATGCGGCTTATCGAGACGGCCAAGCAACGCTTCCTGAAGGAGGGAGGAATAAGGGAAGCCATGACAAGGGCAAGAATAAATTACAGGAATGAAAAGAAAGGATAATGAGAAAGTAATGGGAGAGCTGAGAGCACTGAGAGGACTGAGAGAGCTGGGAACAAGGTTTTCCGACAGCCTCATTCACAGACCTCACAGAGCTTTCGGCTCTCCCGGAACTCCCAGTGATTATTCTGCGCTGGTGCGCTTGGGCGTGCCTATCGTGGTAGGCCAGATAGGCAACGTGGTGTTGGGCTTCGCCGACACGATCATGGTAGGCCGACACTCCATGCAGGAGCTTGCCGCAGCGAGCTTCGTCAACACGATGTTCACGCTCGTGGTGCTCTTCGCCACGGGCTTTTCTTACGGCCTTACGCCCGTGGTGGGCAGCCTCTTCGGGCGTGGCGACGCGGCCGGCATAGGCCGCGCCGTGAGGAACAGCCTTGCGGCCAACCTCGCCCTGTCGGCAGTGCTCGTGGCCGTGATGTCGGTCTTCTGCCTCAACATCCACCGCTTCGGCCAGCCCGTCGAGCTGCTTCCGCTGATGCGTCCCTACCTGTGGGTCAACATAGCCTCGCTGCCGTTCCTGTGCTGCTTCAACACTTTCAAGCAGTTTTTCGACGGCGTGACCGACACCAAGACGCCGATGTACGTCATCATCGGCGGCAACGTGCTCAACATCTTCGGCAACTGGGTGCTCATCTACGGCGAGCTGGGCGCGCCCGAGCTGGGCCTTTTCGGCGCGGGTTTGTCCACGGCCGTGTCGCGCGTGGTGATGGCCGTGGCCTGCGCCGCCGTGTTCATGCGCCACCGCCGTTACCGCCGCTACCGCGAGGGTTTCTCGGCGGCCGAGGTAAGCCGCGGCGACGTGCGCCGCCTGGCGGGCCTGGGCTTTCCCGTGGCCCTGCAGCTGGGCATGGAGACGGCCGCCTTCTCGCTGTCGGCCATATTCGTGGGCTGGATAGGCACCACGGCCCTGGCCGCCCATCAGGTAATGCTTACCGTGTCGCAGCTGCTCTACATGATCAACAGCGGCATGGCCGCCGCCGTGGCCGTGCGCGTCAGCTATTTCGCCGGCCAGCGCGACTACCGCGCCGTGCGCCGCACGGCCTACTCTGGCCTGCAACTCATCCTGGCCATAGCGCTGACGCTCTCGGTGCCCGTGTTCCTGCTTAGGGACACCATGAGCCTTTGGTTCACCGACAGCGCAGAGGTGTGCCTCTTAGTGTCGCAGACAGTGCTTCCGCTCATCGCTTACCAGATTGGCGACGCCGTGCAGTACACCTTTGCCAACGCCCTGCGCGGCATAGAGTGCGTAAAGCCGATGATATGGATTGCGTTTTTCTCTTATTTCGTGGTGTCGCTGCCCTTAGGATGGCTCTTGGGCATACGCCTGGGGTTTGGCTTGGTGGGGATATGGTGCGCCTTCCCGGTGTGCCTGAGCACGGCAGGAATATTGTATTACTTGAGGTTTAGGAGAGAGCTGGGAAGGCATTAATGCTCTCCCATTATTTCCTCCTGCAAATCATCACTATGTGCCGCCCTTCGCCGTCGGTTGTGCCGAAGATGTATGTGTCGCCGCCGTCGCGCAGCTTCAGTCTTTTCCTCAGGGCGTCGGCCGTCATGGGGAAGTTCCTCACGCTTACGTTGGCCTGAGCGGTGCCGGCCAGTGCCGCTTTCAGCTCGCGCTTGTTCATTGTGGCCACGGCCTCGACGGCAAAGCGGCGGCCGGGGAACTGCGGTATGTATTCTGCTGAGGTGAACAGGTGGCTGTCGCGGCTTATCTGCCTTACGCCGTATCGCGCCTCGATCAGGGCGAAGCAGCCCGCCTTCATTATCGAGGGGTTGGGCTCGTAGAGAAAAGAGAGCTGGGAGGGCTGGGAGAACTGGGAGAGCTGGATAAGCTCAGAAGGGGCGAACGAGAACTGCTCGCCGCCGTTCACGCAGTAGATCCGCTCAAGCCCGTCGTATTTTTTTGACAATACCAGCAGCATCTCCTTGCACTCGCCGGCCGCCGACACGATGTGCACCTCGCCCGTGCACGGTCCGAAGTCGGCCGCCGCCTTGCGCCAGTCGAGCATGGGCGAGAGCTTTATCATCACGTAGTCGGCCTTAGCGAGCAGCCTTTCCTTCAGCTCGAGCATGTCCGGCGTGCAGTCGCTCACGGCAAACGTGCGTCCGCCCGAGGCCGAGCGGCGTGCCGGGTCTGCATAGACGAGCGTGGCATGGCCTATTTCGTCGATAATTTGCGTACAATCGCCGCAAACCACCTCGGCCTTATTCAGCCCCAGCAGGGCCGCGTTGCGCCGCGCTACGGCGCACAATTCGGCCTGACGCTCGATGTACACGGCACGGCCGAAGAGCGGCGCCATGTAAGAGAAGTCCACGCCGAAGCCGCCCGTAAGGTCTACGAGCAGGCTGTCAGGCTCATAGGACCGATGGGCCGAATTGGCCTGACATCCGGCAAGGCGTGCCGCCACGGCCGCCTTATACGTTGCCGTCTGCTCAGACGAGCATTGCTCCATGGCCAGGCCCGGGGGGTAGGTGATGCCGTCTACGGCCGCCCACGCGGGCAGCTTGGTGCGTGCTTTCTGCCGCCCCGCTATCTGGTCGAGGGCGAAGCGTAGGTCGATGTCGTTGCGCCCGGCGTTAGCCAGGGCCAGCCGGCGCACGTCGGCGTCGGCGTTGAGGGAGATAAATTCTTCGGTGGTCATGGTTGGTAGAATGGTAGAATGGGAGAATGGGAGGTCTGGGAGAGCTGGGAACAAGGCTGTCTGACAGCAGCATTCACAGGTCTCTCAGACCTCTCAGCTCTCCCAGAACTCTCATTTAATCACCTTATAATACTTCTTTGCGGTGGCGCGCGATATCAGGTTGAAGTGCCACCACTCCGTGCGCAGGGGCTTGAAGCCGGCGTAGCGCATCACTTCGCGCAGCAGCTTGCGGTTCTCCAGGGCACGGCGGCTGATGCGTCCGCTCTTCACTAAGGCGGCCTCGGCGTCGATGTGGGCGGCGCGGCCCATGTAGTCTATCTTCGTTCCCATGTCGAGCGTGTCGCCGTCGAGCGTGCACAGGGTCACGTCCACGGCCATACCGTAGTTGTGCAGGCCGCCGCCGCGCGCCGGGTTGCTCACGTAGAAGTACTTGGGAGTGCCCTTCACCTTGTCCCACATCTTCTGCTGTATGCTCATGGGGCGGGCCGCGTCGTACACCTTCAGGCTCAGGTCGGGGCGCAGCTGCTTGAGTCTTTTCTGCGCCTTAGCCAGCGCGGCGGCGGCCTTGGGGTGTAGGTAGGCGCGTCTGAGGTCGGTGTAGAGCACGGTGCCGGTGAAGTTGTCGGCCCTTGAGTACATCAGGCTTACTTGTATAGTCTTGTCTTTCGTGTGTATGTCGACCATTCCCTGCCGCTCCATCGACTGCTCGGTCTTCGATTTCTGCGCCGCAGCTGGTAACGCGAGCACGGCGGCAAGGGCCATTATGAGTAATTGTTGCTTAACCATTGCGCTGTTTTTGGCGCAAAAGTAATCTTTATTCGGAAGTTAGAGAAGTTAAAGAAGTTAAAGAAGTTAAAGCCATTACCTTTGTTGGGTTAAGCAGGCTCCATGCCATGCCTATAAAGACCAACAAAGGTAATGGCTTTAACTTCTTTAACTTCTAACGACGGAATTATTTCTTGTGGCTTACCGTGTAGACCACGTTTCCGTTCTTGTCGATGAGGTGGAGGTCAAGCTCCTGCTTGTCGGCGCAAACGAGTGAGTAGCCCGTTACGCCCGAGCAGAACTGCGTGCCGTCGATGGGCTTCACGTTTTCGCGGCTCAGCGATGCGCTGGTGTTCACCACGTAGTCTATCGTGCAGCCCGGCTTGCGTATGTGCTGGAAGTTGTGTATGTGGCCGCATACGTACATGTCCACGTTCTTGTGCTTCAGCAGCACGGTGTTGAGGCGGGCCTGCATGTCTGCGCGCTCTGAGTCGCTCTTGTCCGTGTCGGCGTAGATGGGGTGGTGGCCTATCACTATCACCCAGTCTTCCTTAGCCTGCGTGAGCGTTTGGTCGAGCCAGTCCAGCTGCTTTTGGATGTCCTCCTTGCCTGCGTCGGGATACTTTTCGGAGTCCTTGCGGTACTTGTCTATCATCGGGGTGGTGTCTAAGAATACGAGGCGCACGGTCACGTCGTCGTCTTCTATGACCTTAGTGTAATACTTCGCGGGCATCTCCCAGCGTGCCGATATGTTCGAGTAGTCTACGCAGGCCTGCGTGTTTCCGCGGTACTCGTGGTTTCCGCAGATGGGATACCACGGCAACATCAGCTCAGGATGAGAGTATATCAGCTCGTAGTTGGTCATCCAGAGGGGGTCTTGCGTGCTGCGCACACCCTCGAAGTGGTGCACGTCGCCGGCCGCCGCCACGCATTCTATGCCCACCGTCTCGGCCATGCGGCCCATCAGTTCGGCGATAGGTTTCTGGTCGTAGTAGCCGTTGCGGCCGAGGTCGTTGGCCACGTAGAAGTTTACCGACTTCTCGAGTTTCGCCCATTCGGCGGACGTCTGACCGAAAGCTGCGGTGAGGGCTATGGCCAGCAGGATGATGATTGATGATATACGTTTCATGTTCTAATTATGAATTAAGAAAATATGCCTTTGTGAATTAAGAATTAAGAAAAAATGTTCTTTTCGTATTAACTTTGAGCATAAAAAGCTACGTTCATGCCGGGAGGACATTTTTTCTTAATTCTTAACTCTTAATTATCTTAGAAGTTCACCTTGAATCCGGCGTTGAGTTTTACGCCGTAGTATTCAACTTGCATCGTGCGGTCCTTCTCGCCCTGGTAGTAGCGCAGCGGTTGGTTGAGCAGGTTGTTTGCCTGTGCGTAGACCGTGAACTTCACGTTCTTGCCCCAAGTGTAGCTGGCGTTGAGGTCGAGGTAGTTCACAGCGTCGTAGTAGCGGCGCAGGGCAGACTCTTCCACGTATTCCTCGTCGTCCTGGAAGGCCGAGGTGAAGTTGTAAGACAGGCGCACGTTGAGGCCCCACTTGTCGAAATAGAGCGACGCGTTGGCCATGTGCTCGGGCGAACCGGGCAGCGCCTGCTCGTCCTTGTCGCCGAAGGCCGACTTCACTATGTTGCTGTGGGTGTAGGTGTAGTTGCCGTAGAAGCCCACGCACTTGAGCGCCGGAGCTATGAAGCCGAAGTCGCGCTGGAAGCCCAATTCAACTCCGAGAAGGTCGGCGTCGAAGGCGTTGAGCGGCTGGCTTACCTCCGCCTCGGCGTAGTTGCCGTAAGCCATGTCGCGCTTCAGGTTGACCGAATAGTCCTTTACGCGCTTGTAGAACAGCGCGGCAGATACGAGGCCGACGCTCTTGAAGTAGTATTCGCCCGACAGGTCGAAGTTGTGCGAGGTGATAGGCTTCAGGTCGGGGTTGCCCAACGTTATTTCAACCGGCGACTCCTCTGTGTTGTAAGAGGCGTTGGCCACGAGGTGTGAGTACTTCGGGCGTGCCAGCGTCTTGGTGTAAGAGGCGCGCACCTTGAGGTCGTCCGTCGCGTCCCACTTTACGAGGAAGCTCGGCAGCCAGCTTACGTAGTCGTTCTTGAACTTGCCCGTGGGGTCGAGGGTCTCGTCGCCGTTCTCGTCGATGTTCCAGTTGAAGCCGCTCGTCTCGAGGTTTGTGTACTCCATGCGGAGGCCGGCCATGAGGGTGAACTTGCGTCCGAGCTTCTGCGTGAAGCGCAGGTATGCGGCCGTAACCTGCTCGGTTGCGTCGTAGTCTCCGGCCGATTCCTCGAGCACTTGCTCGTGTTCGAGAGCGTTAAGGTCGGCGTTCGAGAACGAGCCGATGTAGTCCTTGTCGACGAAGTCGGTTGCGGTGTACTGGCTTCCGGGCATGAATCCGTCGCGGATCTGCGACGTAAGGTGGTCCATGTAGTCGGTGCCGTAGGTGTCCTCGTAGCCGTCTTTGTAGTCGTAGCAGAGCACTTCCTTCGTCTTGTGCTTGTGGGTGTACTTCGCTCCGAACTTCAGCGAGTTGCCGTAGAGTCCGCTTGCGAGGGGCAGCTCGAAGTCTACCTTGGCCTTCCACTCGTTCTCGCGTATCCACTCGTTGGCGTTGGTGAACTCGTCAACGCCCCATTCGCCGTCGTGCAGCGATATCGGCGTTCTCGAGAACGGCTGGCGCTTGCCCTCGTCCTCCATGTCGATGGTGATGTCCTTCTGCTCGAGCGTGATGTAGCGCTCGTCGGGGCGGTCTTCGCTTGCGCGCGAGTACGACGCCATCCAGTCGGCCTTAAGCCTGTCCCAGAGCAGATGGTCGCCGCCGAGGGTGAAGTCCATCGTCTGCTGCAGCTCGAGTCGCGCGCTGCGGTTGTCCTTCGATCCGGCCTTGGTCTGTATCTCGGCCTTCATCTCGCCGGGGTCGTCGGCCAGGTCCTTGTAGCTTACGCGGTAGCGGTTTTCCCAGTCGTTGCGGCGGTTGTAGATACCGTTGAAGTATATCTTGTTGGTCGGGTTGAAGTCGTAGTCCATCGAGAGCGAGTAGCTTTGGCGCTCGCGCGTAACGTAGTATTGGCGCACTTCGGCGTCGGTGAGCACCACGTTGCCGTCGTCGTCGAGGTCGTATTCGAACTCGGTGTTGTCCGAACCGGCCGGCGAGTTCTGGTAAGACACGGCGGCCATGATGCCGAACTTGTCGTTGAAGAACCTGTCGCCCCACGTCGCCCCGAGGTTGAGCTGCATCTTGTCGCTTATCCAGTTGTAGCCCGTTCCGGCCGTAACGTTGAACACCCGGCGGTAGGGCGTGTTCTTCGTGACGAGGTTGATGGCTCCGCCTATGGCGTCGCCGTCCATGTCGGCGGTTACGACCTTGTTCACCTCGATGGTCTGTATCATGTCGGCGGGTATCAGGTCGAGCTGCACGTTGCGCGCGTCGCCCTCGGCCGAGGGCAGCCTGTTGCCGTTAATCGACACGCTGGTGAGGTCGGGCGAAGTGCCGCGCACCTGTCCGAAGCGCGCCTCGCCCTGGTCGTACTGCACGTTGATGCCGTTGATTCGCTTCAGGGCGTCGCCTATGTTAGAGTCGGGGAACTTGCCCACTTGGTCGGCCGACACCACGTTGGTCAGGTTGAAGTTGTTCTTCTGCTGGTTGATGGCGCGGCTCTGTCCGTGGAAGGCTCCCTTCACCTCTATGCCCTGCAGCTCTATGCCGTCGGTGAGCACGAAGTCGTGCACGGCCGTCTTGTCGGGGCTTACGGTCAGCGTCATCGTCTGCGGGGCGTAGCCCACATAGCTCACCTTCACCGTGTACGTGCCCGGTTTCAGGTTGGCCAGCGTGTAATATCCGTTCACGTCGCTCACTGCGCCCGTGTGCAGGCTCTCTATCATCACGGTTGCGCCCGGCAACACCTGGTTTTGCGTGTCTACCACTCTTCCTCGCATCACTCCGAGACTCGCCTCGGCAGGGTCGGCTGCCGCATGGCTTGCTGCCGCCAGCATCGCCGAAACGCACAGCAGCGATAACTTCCTGTAATTTTTTTTCATAAAAAATATTGACTGATTTGACGGGTGCAAAGTTCCGACTTTTATGTTACATGGGTATTACGGACGATTTTTATTGCTTTTAACATTTTATTACAAACTTGTTACACGCCCCGTTCCCCGCGCGCGTGGATGATAGTATGTGTAACCGCCTGAAGGCCAACGTGTTGCAAAACGCCGCCTCTTGCGCTCTGAAAGGCGACGTTTTGCGTGGTGAAAGGCAGCCTTCGGCAACGCCGAAGGCTGCCTGTTTAGAAATGATGAAATGTCAAAAAACACAGCACATTGTTTTTGCCGTTTGTCGGCAAAGTGCTAATTTTGCAAGAGAAACCATTTTTTTAACCAACTTATTTGTGCAAGCATAGCCCGTCCGGACGGCTGTGTGATTGTGCGTTACGATTTTTATGAAGATAAACATGACTGAATGGATGCGCTCGCTCATAGCCGACAAGCGCGTGGCGGCCGTGCCTATAATGACGCATCCGGGAATAGAACTGATCGGTAAGCGCGTGGTCGACGCCGTTACCGACGGCCGCGTGCACGCCGACGCAGTGAAGGTGCTCGCCGCGAAGTATCCTACGGCGGCCGCCACGGTGATAATGGACCTCACGGTCGAGGCCGAGGCCTTCGGCGCCGACATCGTAATGGAGCCCGACGAGGTGCCCGCCGTGCGCGGCCATCTGCTCTCCGGCGTGGCCGACATCGACCTGTTGGAGGTGCCCTCGCTGCATGCCGGGCGCGTGCCGCAGTACGTCAAGGCCACCATGCTGGCCTCGCGCGAGATCGCCGACCGCCCCGTGCTCGCCGGCTGCATAGGCCCCTTCTCGCTCGCCGGCAGGCTCTACGACATGTCCGAGATAATGATGCTCATCATCGAGCATCCCGACGCGGCCCGCCGCCTGCTCTCCAAGTGCACCGACTTCATCCTGAAGTACTGTCTCGCGCTAAAGGAGGCCGGAGCCAACGGCGTGGTTATGGCCGAGCCGGCCGCCGGACTGCTCTCCGACGACGACTGCCGCGAGTTCTCGTCGGTCTTCGTAAGGCGCATCGTCAACGCCGTGCAAGACGACTGGTTCACCGTCGTCCTCCACAACTGCGGCAACACCGGGCAGTGTACCGACGCAATGACGTACACCGGAGCGGCGGCCTAC
Source organism: uncultured Prevotella sp. (assembly GCA_944319945.1). Lineage (GTDB taxonomy): Bacteria > Bacteroidota > Bacteroidia > Bacteroidales > Bacteroidaceae > Prevotella. The sequence continues at coordinate 7,511 of CALUFN010000047.1, read as the reverse complement.
CACTTCGGCAACAAGTGCGACATGGCCGACGTTACGCGCCACGTGCCGCCCACGGCGCTCTCCATGGGCAACCTCGACCCCGTGTCGCTATTCAAGGACGCCTCGCCGGCCGACATGCGCCGAGCCGTGCGCGACCTGCTCCGCAGCATGGCCCCGTTCCCCAACTTCGTAATCTCAAGCGGCTGCGACACGCCTCCCCACACGCCGTGGCCCAACATCGACGCCTTCTTCGACGAGGTGGAGAAGGGCGCATAAGGCTCAAAAAACAATAAGCCGATGACTTTTCAAGACCTTACATACGCCGACCTGTCGCTGCCCCTGCCCGAGGTTTACAGGCAGATGGGCTACGGCGACGCCGCGCCCGATGCCGACGTAGCCGCCGAGACGCAGGCCGTAGGGCGGCAGATAGCCGCCGTGGCGCGTCCGCGCTACTGCTTCTTCATAGCCAAAGGCACGCTCGACCTTGAGCAATCCACGCTCACCGTAGGCGCGGCATGCCTCAGCGTGGGCCGCATCATCAGCCGCCAACTGCGCGGCAGCGAGGCTTTCGCCTTCTTCGTGGCCACGGCCGGAGCCGAGTTTGAGGATTACCAGATGCGCCTTAAGGACGATGACGACATGGTGCGCACGTTCATCGCCGACGCCTTCGGCAGCGTGATGGCCGAGCGCACGGCCGACCTCATGGAGCAAGCCCTGCAGGACGAAATATCGCCGCGCGGCTGGCTCCACACCAACCGCTTCAGTCCCGGCTACTGCGGCTGGCACGTGTCAGGGCAGCAGCAGCTCTTCCGCCTCTTCGGCATAGAGTGTCCGTGCGGCGTAAGCCTTACGGAGTCGAGCCTGATGCTGCCCATCAAGTCGGTGAGCGGCGTGATAGGCATAGGCCCGAAGGTAAGGAAATTAGAATATTCGTGCGGCCTTTGCGATTACAAAGACTGCTATAAGAGACGGCGGACAACTCCAACAAAAGTCCACCCCAACCCTCCCGAAAGGATGGAGCCTTAATATGCATTAATAATTATAACGCCGTCTTAGCTCCCTCCCTTTGGGAGGGTCGGGGTGGGCTTCTTACAACTCGTTCTTCGTCACTTCGGCCACCACGCCCTGATACTGCCTCTCCAAGCTCATGAAGGCCAAGAGATTGCGGTACACGTTGTCGGCCTCTACGTAATAGTCGGTCACCGATATTTCGCCGTTGTCCACCGCCGTGCGCAGCAGGCGCAGCGTCTCGCGCATCAGCGGCACGTCGTAGGCCTGCATCGACGCCTCCAAGCGCACCATCTCGTCCACCGAGGCGCGGGCCGCGCTCTCGGCGGCGGCGCGTGCGTCGGCGCGGCGCAGTTCGGCCTCGGTGCGCCGCGCTTTGGCCGAGCGCACCTTGTTCTTGTTTGAGAACAGCGGTATCGAGCCGCCCACGAGGAAGCCGTTGCTTGCGTCGCGGCCGTCGGTGTTGCGGCGGTAGCCTATCTCAAGTTTCGGCATCCAGCCCTGCTTGCTCACCTTCACGTCCTGCTCGGCGGCCTTGACCGATGTCTCCGCCGCCATCACCTGCAGGTCGGCGGCCACCGCCCGGGCGTATATCTCCTCGGCACCGCCCACGGGCAGAGCCGGGTAAGCCGCCCCGTCAAGCTCCACGGGCTTGCCCCCGTTTAGCGCCTTGAGGCGCGTCAGCGCGGCCGCGCGCGCCGTCTCGGCGGCAGCCAATTCGGTGGCGAGGTTCATGCGCTCCATCTTTATCTTGTTCAGTTCTATCGACGTGGCGTCGCCGTTGTCGTATTTCTCGGTGAACTTGGCCAACAGTTCGTCGGCTATCCTGCGCCGTTCGGCCAGTATCTCCTTCTGCTTGTCAAGATGTACGAGGTCGAGGCATAGCGTCTTGGCCTCAAGCAGCACGTCGCGCCGCGCCGTCATGTACTCCGTTCGGCGCACGTCGTCCTTCAGCCGCGCCGCCTTTCGCCGCGCGCCGTACAGGGTGGGGAAGTCGAAGCCCTGCGTCACCACGAGCTCCGAACTTGCTATTCCCGTTGCGTCCTTGTGGAAAAACGGGCTGTACTCCACCGAGAGGTCCTCAAGCGCGTTCTCCTGGCGCGTCTCCATGTCGGCCGCCTCGTTGCCCTTCAGTGCGGCTTTCAGGGCTATGTTGTTATGCTCCACGTTGCTGAGCACGTCGTCTATGGTCTGCGCCCCGGCGCATGCTGCCGCGGCGAGCGCGGCTATCGTTAGGATTGTTGATTTCATTGCTTGTCGTCGTTTTTTATTAGTCTCGTCGCCGCCACCGGCCTTTCGCCCTCCGAAAGGTTGCCTTTCGGCCTGCGATATGCCGCCTTTTGGAGGGTAAAAGACGGCATACGGTCAAGTGTCTGGCTTTCAGTTATTTAACAATATGCTTCCGGTTCATCCATTCGTACACTATCGGTATCACGAATCCGTTGAGGAACGTCGACGTCAGCAGTCCGCCGAGTATCACCTTCGCCATGGGGCTTTGTATCTCGTTGCCGGGCAGGCTGCCGCGCAGAGCCAGCGGAATGAGCGCCAAGGCCGAGCAGAGCGCCGTCATGAGTATCGGGTTCAGTCGGTCTAAAGAGCCGTGCACCACGCGCTCGCGCAGCGAAGTGCGGCCGTCGGCCAGCGTGTTGTAGCGGTTGATCAGCAGCATGCCGTTGCGCGTGGCTATGCCGAAGAGCGATATGAAGCCTATTATCGCCGGTATGCTCACTTCGCCCGTGGTCAGCACGAGGGTGAACACGCCGCCTATCAAGGCCAGCGGCAGGTTGATTAGTATCACGGCGCTCTCCACCGCGTTCTTGAATTGCATGTAGAGAAGCAGGAATATCACTATCACGCTGAGCACCGAGGCAAGCAGCAGGGTGCGGCTGGCGGCCTGCTCGCTCTCGAACTGTCCGCCGTACTCTATGTGGTAACCCTCGGGCAGACTCACCTCCTTCTCCACGCGCTTTTGTATGTCGTTCACCACGCTGCGCATGTCCCTGCCGCTCGCGTTGGCCGATATTACTATCTTGCGCTTCACGTTCTCGCGGTTAATCGTGTTGGGCCCCATGGCCGAAGTCACGTCGGCCACGTTGGCTAAGGGCACCTTCCGGCCGTCGGGCGTGTCGATCATCAGGTCGCGTATGCGCTCCATGTCGCAGCGGTCGTGCTCGGCGGCGCGCACCACGAGGTTGAAGCTGCCGCCCTTCTCGTACACTTGCGATACGGTTTCGCCGGCCATGTTTACGCGCACGAACTGGTTAAAGTCGGCCAGCGGTATGCCGTACATCTTCAGCATCTCGCGCTTCGGCGTTATCTCCAGCTCGGGCCGCTCCACCTGTTGCTCCACGTTGAGGTCGGCCACGCCCTCCACGTCGGCTATGGCGTCCTTTATCCGGTTGCCGATCTCGAACATCTTGTTCAGGTCGTCGCCGAAGAGCTTGATGGCTATTCCGGCCTGCGTGCCGCTCAGCATTGCGTCTATGCGGTGGCTTATGGGCTGTCCTATCTCGATGTTCGCGCCCGATATGACCGATAGCTTATGCCTTACGTCGTCCAAGAGTTCCTCGTGCGAGCGGTCCTTAAGCTCGAACGGGGCCTCTATCTCCGACACGTTCACGCCCAATGCGTGCTCGTCAAGCTCGGCGCGGCCCGTCTTGCGCGCCACGGTTTGTATCTCGGGTATCGACAGGAGTATCTCCTCCGCCCTGCGGCCTATCTTGTCGCTCTCTTCGAGCGATATTCCCGGCATCGAGCTTATGTTGATGGTGAACGAGCCTTCGTTGAACTTCGGCAGGAAGCTGTGCCCGAGAGTGAAGAACAGGCCCACGGCGGCCACGAAGAGCACGGCCGTCGACGCTATGACGGGCCGCTTGTGGTCGAGCGCCCATACGAGGCCTCGCTCGTAGTGCTTCTTAAGCCAGCGCGCCACGAAGGCCTCCTTGGGCACGGCGCCGCCGGCCTTGCCGCCCAGCAGGTAGCTGCAGAGCACGGGCGTAAGCGTCAGCGCGACGATGGTAGAGGCCACGAGGGCCACGATGAAGGCCACGCCAAGGGGGATGAGCATGCGCCCCTCCATGCCGCTGAGATAGAACAGGGGGATGAAGCTGACGATGATTATCGCCGTAGAGTTGAGTATCGGCATGCGCACCTCGCGCGACGCGTTGAACACCACGTCGAGCACGGGCAGCCGCTCTTCACGGGGTAACAGGCGGTTCTCGCGCAGGTGTTTCCACACGTTCTCAACGTCGACTATCGCGTCGTCGACGAGCGAACCTATGGCTATGGCCAGTCCGCCGAGGCTCATCGTGTTGACGCTCATGCCGAAATAGTTGAGCACGATGAGCGACATGAGCAGCGATACGGGTAGGGTGATGAGCGAGATTACCGTGGTGCGGACGTTGGCCAAGAAGAGGAACAGTATGATGACGACGAACACCGCGCCCTCGTAGAGCGAGTGCTCAACGTTGGTTATCGAGCTTTCGATGAAGCGCGACTGGCGGAATATGTCGGTCGATACGTGTACGTCCTCGGGCATGTTCTTCTTCAAGTCCTGCAGCGCGGCCTCCAAGCGTTCGGTCAGCTCTATCGTGCCGGTCTCGGGCTGCTTGGTCACGGTCAGCAGCACGGCCGGCCGTCCCTTCTCCGAGGCTACGCCGAGGCGCGGCACCTGGCTGCCAACCTGTACGTCGGCCACGTCGCCGAGCGTCACGGCGTCGCCGTTAACGCTCTTAACCACGGCGTCGGCCATCTTCCGCACGTCGTCGGTCGACACCACTCCGCGTACTATGTACTCGTTGCCGTACTCGTAGATTACGCCTCCGTTGGTGTTACGGTTCATCTGGTCGGTCACCGCCATCACCTCGCCTAAGGTAACGCCGTAGTGCGCCATGCGGCCGGGATGCAGCAGTATTTGGTACTCCTTTATGTCGCCGCCGAGCACGGCCACCTGCGACACTCCGCCCGTTGACATCAGCCGGGGGCGTATGGTCCAGTCGGCCAGCGTGCGCAGGTCCATCATCGACGTGCTGTCGGCCGTCAATCCTACTATGAGCACTTCGCCGAGAATCGACGACTGCGGGCCGAGCGTGGGCTTGCCCACGTTCTCCGGCAGCGTCTCGGTTACGGCGGCGAGCTTCTCAGACACTATCTGGCGCGCAAGGTAGATGTCGGTGTCCCAGTCGAACTCCACCCATACCACCGAGAAGCCCGTGGCCGACGACGAGCGCACGCGGCGCACGTGGGTGGCGCCGTTGACCGCCGTCTCTATGGGAAACGTCACAAGCTGTTCCACCTCCTCGGCGGCCATGCCGCCGGCCTCGGTCATTACTACCACCGTAGGCGCGTTGAGGTCGGGAAACACGTCTACTTCCGTCCGTCCCGTGACGTAGACGCCCGCCACGGTGAGCAGCACCGCCGCCACGAGCACTAACAGGCGGTTGTGCAGTGAGAAATGAATTATCTTGTTGAGCATAGGTAAAAGCCCCTCCCCGGCCCTCCCCCGTGGGGAGGGGGCTTGGTTTGCTTAAACTCTTATTAAGGCAAATCAAGATTCCTATTATAGCAAATCAAGATTCTCATTAATGCAAGTCAAGATTCCTGTTAAGGCAAATCAAGATTCCTATTAATGCAAATCAAGATTCCTGTTAATGCAAGTCAAGCTCCATTCCCTCGTTAGGGCAGGGGATGTTTTTATTTGTTTATTTATTTGTTATTACGATAATTAAATGCCCTCCCCAACCATCCCACGGGTTAGGGACCTAGCTTCTTCGGCTATCCAAGCTCCCTCCCCACGGGGGAGGGTTGGGGAGGGGCTTTTAATGGTTGTGCGTATGCGCCGGTATTGCCGTGCTCGCGCCTGCTAATCTTACCTGCATGGCGCCGCTTACTACCACCTTCTCGCCGCCCTTAAGGCCGCTCTTGATTTCTACGCGCTCGCCGTCGGTCTGGCCGGTGGCCACCTCGCGCTTCTCGTAGCACGTGGGGTCGGCCTGCACGTAGACGTACTTCACGCCCTGCTCGTCGGTCAGCGAGGCCACGGGAACCGTTATAACGCCCTGTCGCTTAGCGGTGAGCAGGTAGGTCTCGACGAACGAGCCGGGAGCAACGTCGGCGCGGTTGGCAAACTCGAAGGTCACCGGTATGTAGGGCGAGCCGTCGGCCGTCTGCTTGCCGGCGGCCACGAGGCGGCCGCTCATCCGGCCGAGGTCGTACACCTCAGGGCCGTGGGCGGTCTTAAACTTGGCCGAGCTTATAGCCCCCATCTGGCCGTAGTAACGCTCGGGCACGTTGGCCTTGAGGTATAGGCTGCGCGTCTGCGTTACGGTCATCATAGGCTGGCCCACGGCCACGTAGTCGCCCTCTTTCACTAAGCAGGCCTTCACGTAGCCGCCCATGGGCGACTTCACGGCCACGCCGCCCTTGGCTGCGCCGCCGCCGGCGAAGGCCTCGTAGGCCGTCTTGGCCGACTCGTAGGCCGAGCGTATCGAGTTGAATTCCTTTTCGGTCACTATCCTGTCCTTGACTAACCGCGCCGCGCGGTCGTATTCGTTCTTAGCCTTGCGGTAGGCTATGGCCGCCTGGCGCGCCGGGTCGTCCTGCAGCTTGTCCGACGATATGGTGAACACCGTGGCCCCCTTGCCTACGGCCGAGCCTTCGGTCAGTCCGCGCGTCAGCCTCACTATGCCCGGCACGGTGGCCACCACGGTGGCCTCGCTGCCGGCCGTGGCCAATATCTTGCCGCCGCAGGGTATTACGCCGGTGAACTCGCCCGGCCTTACCGTCTCAACCTTGATGCCGGCGGCAGCGGCCTTCTCCTTGCTTATCACTATCTCGCCGGCGTGTCCGTGGCCGTCGTCCTCGTGCGCCTCGGCCTCCGCCTCGTGGTCGTGGCCGGCGTGGCAGGCCGCAAGGGCCAGCGCCGCCATCGCGCAGATGATGATTGTCTTGCTTTTCATATATTCGTTTTATCCGTTGTTTTCAACGTGCAAATATAAGGGATAAAACGTGCAACCGAGTTGCAAATATTCACGCTGCTTACCTTTCGCCCCGCGAAAGGTAAGCTGTTGCGACGCAAAAAGCCGCCTTTCACAGGGCGAAAGGCGGCTTTTTAGAGAGTGTTTCGTAAATCGTTGTCGCTCAGCTGGTTGCAGGCTCAAGCCGCAGCCATGCCAAAATGGTTATTCTATCGCAAATATCTTGTCGGCGTACTGGCTCCAACCCTCTGCCGTCTTGAAGGCTTCCAAGAGGTCTGCCGGCACGTTTATCCGAGATACTGACTCTATTATTTCGGTTGTTTCGAAAATAATAAGTTCTGGCACTAAACTGTAATCGTAGGTTAAATTGATTTCGTCAAGTGCAAAGCATCCTATGAATGCGCCGAGTTGAAAATAGCCACCTGAGTGTGAGTTTATCGTCACCGTCGTCAAAGAAGGACAACCCGTAAAGGTGGAAAAGCCACGCGACTTTGACCCTTTTGGCCAAACAGGATTTGCTCACCTTTGGCTACAATATGATTGACCCTT
>CALUFN010000046.1 GCA_944319945.1 uncultured Prevotella sp. | reverse complement strand
ACGAGCGGACTGCTCAGCATATTCCTCATGGCGTTCACGCTTACGCTCGTGTCGTTCTCGTGCACCGGCCCCATCATCGGCTTCCTGCTCGTAGAAGTCAGCACTTCGGGCAACATCGTAGGCCCCGCCGTAGGCATGCTGGGCTTCGCCATAGCCCTCGCCCTGCCGTTCACTCTCTTCGCCCTGTTCCCCACATGGCTCAAGCAGGCACCTAAGTCGGGCGGCTGGATGAATACCATCAAGATAGTGCTCGGCTTCATAGAGCTGGCCTTCGCGCTGAAGTTCTTCTCCGTGGCCGACCTTGCATACGGCTGGGGACTGCTCGACCGCGAAGTATTCCTCGCCCTCTGGATAGTGATATTCGGCATGCTCGGCCTCTATCTCATAGGCAAGCTCAAGTTTAAGAGCGACGGCGATTCTACCGAAGCCATGCCCGTGCCCTGCATCATGCTGGGACTCGTCTCGCTGGCGTTCTCCGTCTACATGGTGCCCGGACTGTGGGGCGCACCCTGCAAGGCCGTAAGCGCCTTCGCGCCGCCCATGAACACGCAAGACTTCAACCTCTATGACAGCGAGGTTCACCCGCGCTTCACCGACTACGAGCAGGCCATGGCCGCAGCCGCAGCCGAGGGCAAGCCCGTCATGATAGACTTCACGGGCTTCGGATGCGTGAACTGCCGCAAGATGGAAGCCGCCGTATGGACCGACCCACAGGTGGCCGACAAGCTCAACAACGACTTCGTATTGGTATCTCTCTACGTTGACGACAAGACCCCGCTCGACAAGCCCGTAGAGGTGGTAGAGAACGGCAAGAAGCGCACCCTGCGCACCATAGGCGACAAGTGGAGCTACCTGCAGCGCAACAAGTTCGGCGCAAACGCACAGCCGTTCTACGTCATCATAGACTCTAAGGGCAAGCCCCTGGCCGGCTCTTACAGCTACGACGAGAACATAAGCAAGTACACCGAGTTCCTCGACAAGGGTCTCAAGAACTATAAAAAGTAACTATTAAAATGTTAGTATTATTGATTTAAATCAATAAATCATTACTTTTTCGTAAAAATATAGCACAAAGTTAAACACGTTGCAAAGAAACTTATTATCTTTGCAGCGTGTTTTTCATAGTATTAGATTTAAGGTTAACAATGGAATGAGGGACTCAGCGGAGTCCCATTTTTATTTTTATGCCCTAAGGTGCGCTTCACGCAGGCCTGAAGAATAAGGCTCAAGTGAAATAAACCTTTAAGCCTAAGACACGTCAAACTCATGTTGCACATTGCGCAACACAAACCCGAAACTTACTGAAAACATTATGAAACAAATAAAAAAACACCTACGTTATGAAGACTATGACACTTAAGACAATCGCCGCCATGCTGCTCGCCGCAGTGACGACGGTGACCGCCGCTCGTGCGCAAGACGTTCAGGGAGACCGTGAAAAGATGATGAACACGAGGTGGACGAGGGTGGCCGACGGGGCCGACAGCGCCTTCTTCACCACGGCAGAGGCCGCACGCATAGGCGACAACCTGCTGGAATACCAAAGCAAGGAGGGCGGATGGCCCAAAAACATAAAGATGCAGAGGGAGCTGACGGCCGCCGCACGCAAAGACATAAAGCGGTGGAAGGCGGGCAAACGCTACGCCACGATAGACAACAAGGCCACCACCACCGAGATAAAATACCTGGCGCGGCTCTACAACGCCACTAAGGCCGACAAGTATCGGGCGGCCGTGGAGAGGGCGTTCGGCTACCTCTTCGAGGCGCAATACGCCAACGGCGGCTGGCCGCAATTCTACCCGCTGGCGGAAGGATACTACACGCACATAACCTACAACGACGACGCCATGGTCAACGTGCTCAAGCTGATGCGCGACGCGGCGAGGGGAAAGGCCCCGCTGGGATTCCTGCCCGACAGCCTGAGGGCTAAGGCCAAAGCATCGCTCGACAAGGGCGTTGACTGCATACTGAAGACCCAAGTGGTGCAAGACGGCAAGCCCACGGTGTGGTGCGCGCAGCACGACGAGCGCACGCTCGAGCCTGCCGACGCCCGCGCCTACGAGCTGATATCGCTGAGCGGGGCCGAATCGGACGACATCGTGCTGTTCCTCATGACGCTGCCCCACCCCTCGCAGGCGGTGAAAGACTGCATAGTGAACGCCGTGGAGTGGTTTAAGCGTAGCAAGATAACAGGCGTCAAGCTCGAGCGATTCACCAACGCCGACGGCAAACGCGACTACCGGGCCGTGCCGTGCGGGCAAGGCGAAGAGTGCGAACCGCTGTGGGCGAGGTTTTACACCATCGACGGCAACCGCCCCTTCTTCTGCGACCGCGACGGAGTGAAGCGTTACGACATATCGGAGATAGGCTACGAGCGGCGCAACGGCTACAGTTGGTATAACTCAGACGGAACGGAAGTGATCAAAAAATACGAAAAATGGGCGAAGAAAAACCTGTAAGAGACAAACAGAACAATAGCATGGAATACTTCATAATCAAGGACAGAAGCCAGCAGGGGCCCTACACGCGCGAACAGCTGGCCGAAGCCGGCCTAACGTCGGGCACGCTCGTATGGCGCGAAGGCATGGAGCAATGGACCCCGGCGTGGCAGATGGAAGAGCTGAAAGACATACTGGCAGGCAGGACGGCGGCACGCACCGCGCCGCCGCCACCGCCCCCTCACGACGAGGAGGCCGCCGCACCTGACGACTACAGGAAGGAAACGGGCACGGAGCCGACCGGCAACCACGGCGACAAACGCCGCCGCAAGGCGGCCGTAAGGCTCGCCGTAGCGGCAGCAGTGTTCTTCGCCCTGCTGATAACCTGCCCCTCTGAAGAGAAACACCAAGAGGCCGTGGGCCGCGAGATAAGCGCCGCACTGACCGACGGCATTGGCAGACCGGACACGGGCAGCACCGTGATAGACGCCCTGGGCGGCATGTTCGGCAGCGCGATAACGGCGCAGATAGTAAACGTCATGATAGGCCAAACGCTCACGGTGGACGACTACTTCATCTTCTCGGTAGGCCGGCTGCACTACGACGGCAAGGATAAAACGGTGTCGCTCGGCGTGCTCGGCCACGTGTTCACGTTCGACTCCGACGACATACGCGACGCCGTGGACGGCAACCGGCCCACGCCCGACACGATGGCCGTGTGACCGAGGCGTAACCGCTTGGCGGCCAACGCTTTGCAAGAGGCATCCTTTTATGGTCCGAAAGGCAACCTTTCAGGACGTAAAAGGATGCCTTTTATATTGCCGAAGGATGCCTTTGGGTTTGCGAAAAAATAGCTATCTTTGCATACGTGGAAACCAACATATCATCACCGATACAGGTGCTCAGGCAGCAACGGGCGCTGCTCGAGACCGAATACAACTGCGAGAAGGAGGAGTTTCGTCAGCTGACCGAGGCCATGGGCCTGCAGCGCAGGGTGAAGCGTGGCGACGCCTGGTGGCCCGTGAAGACGGGCAAGACGTATTACAACTCGCTCAACCAGCTGGCCGTGGAGGTAATACGCACGCAAGACAACGAGATAGAGCACAACTTCGAGTTCGGCCGTCCCGTGGTGTTCTTCACCTCGCGACCTGCCGACGACGGCAAACAAGCCGGAGACGGCAAGGGGGCGAAGGCCCGGCTGATGTTCACAGGCACCGTAAGCTACGTTGACGGCGACCGCATGGTGATAGTGGTGCCCGACGGCTCGCCCGTAAGCGTCCTGCAGGGAGCGGACGGCCTGGGCGTACAACTGTTTTTCGACGAGACCACGTACAAGCTGATGTTCGACGCGCTCGACCGCGCCATAGCCGCCAAAGGCAACCGCCTGGCCTATCTGCGCGACCTGTTCGGCACGCGGCAGAAGGCCGAGACGTTCTCATTCGACGAGATGCGCTTCCCCTGGCTCAACCCTACGCAGGAGAAAGCCGTAAACAGCGTGCTCAGGGCTAAAGATGTGGCCGTAGTGCACGGACCGCCCGGCACAGGCAAGACCACCACGCTCGTGGAGGCAATCTACGAGACGCTGAGAAGGGAAAACCAAGTGCTGGTGTGCGCGCAGAGCAACATGGCCGTAGACTGGATAAGCGAACGCCTCGTAGACCGGGGCGTCAACGTCTTGCGCATAGGCAACCCCACGAAGGTGAACGACAAGATGCTCTCGTTCACCTACGAACGCCGCTTTGCCGACCACCCCGACTATCCGCAGCTGTGGAGCATCCGCGAGGCAGTAAGGAAGCTCAGGCAAAACCGAGGCAAACGGCGCGACGATGGCTACCACCAAAAGCTGGAACGGCTGAAAAGCCGCGCCACCGAGCTGGAACTGCGCATCAACGCGCAGCTGTTCGGCGAGGCGCGCGTCATAGCGTCTACGCTGGCCGGCAGCGCCAGCCGCCTACTGGCCGAACAAAAATACGGCACGCTCTTCATAGACGAGGCGGCGCAGGCACTCGAGGCCGCATGCTGGATAGCCATAAGGAAGGCCACGAGGGTGATACTGGCCGGCGACCACTGCCAGCTGCCGCCTACGGTGAAAAGCATTGAGGCCCTGCGCGGCGGACTCGGCACCACGCTCATGGAGCGCATAGTGAAGATGAAGCCCGAGACGGTGACGCTGCTCAAGACGCAATACCGCATGAACGAGCGCATAATGAGATTCTCGAGCGACTGGTTTTACGGAGGCATGGTGGAGGCCGCGCCCGAGATCAGGCACCGGGGAATACTCGACTACGACATACCGATGACGTGGATAGACACCTCTGAGACCGAAGGCAAGGAGGAATTCGTAGGCGAGAACTTCGGCCGCATCAACAGGGCCGAGGCCGAACTGACGCTCAACGTGCTGCAAGACTACTTCACCAAGATAGGCAAGGCGCGCATACTCGATGAGCGCATAGACGTAGGCGTGATATCGCCCTACCGCGCCCAAGTGCAGCTGCTGCGCCGCATGATACGCAAGCGCGAGTTTTTCAAGCCCTACCGCAGTCTCGTGTCGGTCAACACGGTGGACGGATTTCAAGGCCAGGAGCGCGACGTCATAGTGATATCGCTCGTGCGCGCCAACGCCGAGGGACAAATAGGCTTCCTCTCAGACCTGCGCCGCATGAACGTGGCCATCACCCGGGCACGCATGAAACTGATAATAATGGGCGACGTGCCGACCATGACCCGCCACCCGTTTTACAAGAAACTGTACGAATACGTCATTGAAGGCGCCGCTCTTTAGGCGCTAACCGATAATTGCCCAAAACCCATGCTACAGAGAGACTACATCCAGCGGTTGATACGCGAGTTCATGGCCGCCCTGCAACGCCTCGTGGAAAAAGACGAGATAAAAGACAGGCAGGCGGCCGTGCACGAGCTGTTCAGCCGGTATCTCGGCGACAGCACGTTCTTCAACACGGCTCCGCTCGACGACGTGATGCACTGGTTCGAGAAATACCCCGAGGACGAACGCCTCGAGCGCATCGAGATGCTGGCCGAGCTATATTACGCCGAAGCCGACGACATGAGCGAGCCGGTGCGCACCGAGATACTCGAACGGGCGTTCATGCTGTTCGACTTCATCGACCACCATAGCCGCACGTTCTCAATAGAACGCAAGGAGAAAATGAGCCGCATATTGAGCCTTAAGGCAGCTAACGGCGGCAAAGGCTGAGCCGCCGGGCGGAAGCCCGGCCATAATAAGCAAAACTAAGAGTGGATAATCCGCCACGCCCCGCCCCTACGGGAGCGGCAACACGGCTGATTATCCACTCTATTTTGTTTCATCACGTGTATAAAAAATACGGGGGAAGGCTTACGCCCTCCCCCGTAAGATATTAATATGCTAACCTCTACCGCATTACTTTACAGCCTCTTTCACACCCTTGCTCTTCTCCTTACGGCCAAGAGTGAGGTAAGCGACGGGCGCTGCAATGAAGATAGAAGAGAACGTACCGAACACGATACCGAGAATCATCGTCAGCGAGAAGCTGCGGATGCTCTCTCCGGCAAAGAAGAAGCAGATGAGCAGCACGAGCAACGTAGCCGAACCGGTGTTGATAGTACGTGCGAGCGTCTGGTTCAAAGAGTCGTTGAAGAGCGTCCAGCGGTCGCGCTTGGCGAAGAGCCCCATGTTCTCACGGATACGGTCGAAGACTACCACCTTGTCGTTGATAGAGTAACCGATGACGGTCAGGATTGCTCCGATGAACGTCTGGTCGACCTCGAGCGACATGGGCACGAGTCCCCAAAGCAGCGAGTAAACGCCGAGCACGAACAGCGTGTCGAAGGTCAACGCGATGGTTGAGCCGAGCGAGAACGCCACGTTGCGGAAGCGCAACAGTATGTAAAGGAAGATCGCTACGATGGCGATTATCACGCTGACGATGGCACCCTGCGTAATGTCCTTAGCCACTGAAGGTCCTACCTTTGCACTGCTTATTATCGAACCGCCCTCGCGGATGTCCGGATTACGGAACTTAGAGATGTCCGTCTGCGTAACCATTCCGGCCTTAGAGAGCGAGTTGAAGAGTATCTCCTCTACCTCTGCATCGACGTTCTGGTCGTTTGACTCTATCTTATAGTTCGTAGTTATACGTATGGTCTTACCGTCTACACCGAGCGCAATGGCATTGAACGTAGACTCGCCGAACGCTCCTTCGAGCGCATTGCGCACATCCTCCGGCTGCACGGGCTTCTCGAACTGCAGCACGTAGTTGCGTCCTCCGGTGAAGTCGATGCTCTTGCTGAAGCCCCTGAACATGAAGCTCAGGATGAACACGACGGTGAGCACGCCCCAAATGGTGAGCGAACGCTTCGACTTGCCCATGAAGTTGAAGTTCGTGTTCTGCGGCATCTTGCGCGAAATGCCCGTCGAGAACGTGAGGTTCTGCCACTTGTCGCGCTTCATCTGGCGGTCATAAACGAGACGCGTCATGTAAACTGCCGTGAAGAACGAGCAGCACAGACCGATGATAAGCGTAACGGCGAAGCCTCGGATGGGGCCTGTGCCGAACACGGCGAGGATGACACCGGTGATAATAGAAGTTAAGTTAGAGTCGAAGATTGCCGAGAAGGCATTCTTGTAACCTGCGTCGATGGCCGACTTGACGGTCAATCCCTTAGCAAGCTCTTCCTTAGCACGCTCGTAAATGAGCACGTTGGCGTCGACGGCCATACCCAACGACAGCAGCAAACCTGCGATACCAGGCATGGTAAGTGCCGTCTGGAAGGAGCTCATGATGCCCAACGTGAAGAACAGGTTGAACAACAGTGCCATGTTGGCCAGCATACCGGGGATGAAGTTGTACAATATGACCATGTAGGCCATAAGGATGATGAAGGCAATGATGAACGAGATCAAGCCCTGCTGGATTGACTGCGCACCGAGAGACGGGCCCACGATGTCTTCCTGCACGATGCGTGCGGGAGCCGGCATGCGGCCAGACTTAAGCGTGTTGGCAAGGTCTTTGGTATCCTCGATGGTGAAGTTGCCGCTGATCTCCGAGCTTCCGCCGGTGATCTCGCTGTTGACGCGCGGCGCGCTGTAAACCACTCCGTCGAGAACGATGGCTATTGCGCGGCCTACGTTGGCCTTAGTAAGTGCCGCCCAACGACGTGCGCCGTCGGAATTCATCTCCATGTTGACGGTGGGACGGCCTGTAACGCTGTTAAACTCGTCGCGTGCGTCGGTGATGACGTCGCCCTCGAGCGGCGCACGGCCGTTGCTCTGAGTGACTTTCAGGGCGTGAAGTTCGTAAATGTTCTTAGCCGAAAGACCGTCGGTAGGCTTGGCGCTCCACATCAGCTTGACGTCAGAAGGCAGTATGCGCTTGGCCTCTTCAGAGTATATTACCTTATTAATAGCGGCGGTATCGCGCACGTGGGCGTAGCCTACGATGCTCAACGCGCCTTGAGGCGTGGTCTGCAGGATGGAGAGCAGCGGGTGTTGCTTGCGTGCAAGCTCGGCTTGCGCGTCGGTCTTGGCTGCTGCGTCTGCGGCTGTTGCGTCTTTCTTCAGCCGCAGCTTGGCCTTAGCCGGCTCGGCTTGTGCGGTCTGCGCAGCTACGGCTGCAGTGTCGCTAACGGCCGTCGTGTCGGCCTGCGAGCCGCCGTTGGCTACGGCCTGGTCGAGCTGTACGAGGTAAGGAGTGACTTCCTCGCTGTTATATGTCTCCCAAAACTCGAGGTTCGCGCTGCCCTGGAGGAGCTTACGGATGCGCTCGGGTTCCTTGATGCCCGGCATCTCGACCATGATTCTGCCTTCCTGTCCTTCGAGTTTCTGGATGTTCGGCTGTACTACGCCGAACTTATCGATACGGTTGCGCACTACGATGTAAGAGTTGTCGATAGCCGTCTGCACTTCGGCGCGGAGGGCTTTCTCCACTTCTGCGTCGGTGCTCTGCGTGCTCACCTTGCCCTTCAGCTGCTGTGTAGCAAAGATTTCGGCGAGCCTGTGGCCCGGGGCGTTTTGCTTGTAACACTTGATGAAGAGCGAGATGAAGTCGCTTTGGCTTGTCTCTTCTTCCTTCTTAGCCTGCTCCATTGACTTGACGTATGCAGCGTCGGTCTTATGGTCGGCGAGCATGTCAACTACGTCAGGAACAGAAATCTCGAGCACCACGTTCATTCCGCCCTTCAAGTCAAGGCCGAGTCCGATTTGAGTCTCCATGCACTTCTTGTAAGAGTAAATGCCGAGGTACTTAACGGAGTCC
This sequence comes from uncultured Prevotella sp., assembly GCA_944319945.1. Classification (GTDB taxonomy): domain Bacteria; phylum Bacteroidota; class Bacteroidia; order Bacteroidales; family Bacteroidaceae; genus Prevotella. Next base: position 9,341 of record CALUFN010000046.1, on the reverse strand, counting down.
TTGTAGTCCTGCTGAGCTACGGGGTCTTTTATCTTTGCCGCCTGGCCGTCGTAATAGCTTGTGGCCACGGAGAACGAAAGATAAAAAATGCTTGCAAGAGTCAGGAGGACGGACAATACGATAACGATTCCTTTGTTTTGCATTTTTTGTTGTTATTTAATTTTGATGTTTTTTCATCTTTGGCATTATAGCGTGCAAAGATAATGCAAATCAGGCGAAACGCAAAAAAAAAACGAGAGAAACGAGTTTATTTTTACAATTACGGTTTGCATTCGGGCACGAGGCGGCGCCTTAAATTATCACAGCCGCCCCACCGGGCGGCGTCAGGGCTGCGTCAGGGCCTCATTCGTCGGCCGCAGTCTTGCGCTTGAGCCAGCAGTATATGGGGTAATGGTCCGAGTGGCGCGCGCTGCGGTCCACCTTGCATCCGTAGGGAGTCCAGTGGGAGGAGCACATGATGTTGTCGATGCGCACGAAAATGGCGTTATGGTGATACGATATGCCCGGCCCGTTGCCCGTTGCCACGTAGCAGTCGGTGAGCACCTTGTCGAGCGTGCGGTGGGCGTAGGATATGGGGCTGTCGTTGAAGTCGCCGCAGAGTATCACGGGGCCGCGCCTGCGGGCCACGTAGCCGGCCACGGCTTCGGCCTGCGGCGCACGTATGCGCACGGAGCGGCCGAGCTTCTCGGCGAGCCTGCGCGACTCCGCCTTGATGGTATCCTTTCCGGCGTCGCCCTTCACCATCTTCTTAAACCCGGCGCGGTCGGCCAGCGAGAGGCCCGAGGCCTCGAAGTGATTGTTGACCACGGTGACCGTGTCTGCCCCTATCTTGACGGTGAAGGCGGCGCTGAGGTTGCCCTTCGACTCGTAGTCGATGCGGTCTTTCGACAGTATGGGATACTTGCTGAAGAGCACGAGACAGTCGCCCCGACCCGGGTGTATCACCGAGTCGACGTGGGCGTAAACGCCCGAGACGGCATTGATTATGGCGTCGTTGAGCCGCGCCTCCTGCAGGCACACGATGTCGGCGTCGCTGCCGAGCACGTAGTCGAGTATGGGGTTGGGAGAGTCTTCGGGCGGATTGTCGGCCACGAAGCCGTGCACGTTGTAAGACAGCACCTTGACCGAGCCGGGCGGCACGTCGCGGCTTATGTTAAACGGGCAGTACTTGCGTATGGGGGCGTAGCCCAGCAGGAATCCCGCCACCGACACTAGGGCGTACTTCTTCTTGAATATCAGGAAGAACACGAGGAAGCCCACGTTGACGGCGAGGAACACGGGAAACACCAGTCCGGCGTTGGCCCAGAACGAGTGTTCCACGGGGTTGATGCGGTCGGAATAGCCTATGAGCAGCATCAGGGCCACCGTTACCACGTTGGCCCCGGCTATCATCTGCAGCGTTATGTTATGGAGTTTCTTTAGCATGAGCGAAATACGGCTTATCAGGCTAATGCGGCTTACCGGGCTAATAAGGCTCATCCGACTCATTGGGCCAACGGGTCTGACGAGCCTGACAAGCGCGGCCGGGCCTCGGCTACTTGCCTCCGTCAAACAGCTTGCGCTTCTCCTCTTCGGTCAGGCTGTCGTATCCGCTGCGGCGCACTTTGTCGAGTATGCGGTCAATCTCGTCTTGCTCGGCCTTGCGGCGGGCGTTGTAGTCCCAGTCAGACTCGCGCCGGGGGTCTGAGCCTCCGCGCGCGTCGTCGGCCCGGCGGTGCGAGCGGCGCTCCCAGTTGTCCTTCATGCGGTCGAAGAACTGCTGCCCGCGCGAGCGTCCGTAGCCGCCCCCGCCGGGATTGTTGCGCCAGTAGCGTATCATGACATAGCCGAAGAGCATGCCGCCGAGGTGGGCGAAGTGGGCCACGTTGCTGCCGCTCGTGCCGAGAGCCGACAGCAGCTCGATGACGGCGAAGATGCACACGAACCACTTGGCCTTGATGGGCACGGGCAGGGGGAAGATGAACATGCGCTGCTCGGGGAAGAGCATGCCGAAGGCGAGCAGTATGCCGTAGATGGCGCCCGAGGCTCCCACGGTGGTCATCATGTTGAGCACGGGCTGGCTGTTGCGCGCCACCTCCATGACGTCGCCCATGCCGAAGCCCGGTATCTGGTCGCTCGCCAGCAGGTAGAACTCGCCGAACTGCGCCACCATTTGTATCAACCCGGCGCCTACGCCGCAGGCTATGTAATAAAACAGGTATTTCTTGGGCCCCCACACGCTCTCGACCACGCAGCCGAACATCCACAGAGTGAACATGTTGAAGAGGATGTGCGTGAAGTTGGCATGCATGAACATGTAGGTGAACAGCTGGTAGAAGCTGAAGTCGGACGCGAGGAAGAAGTGCAGTCCGAACAGGCTGTTAAGGTCTACGCCCTGACGTGCGAACACCCATGTCGCGAAAAACATCAAGACGTTGATTATCAGCAAATTCTTTGTTATCGTAGGGATTCTGAACATATCCTGACTATTTGTGTAACTTGAATAAACCTCGGCAAAAGTACGAAAAATATCTGTCATTAGGCACATTATCGTATGTTTACCAACTTTTTTTCATTAAATTCCTCACTTTTTTCATGTTTTTGTTTGGCGAATGAAATGAATGGCTTATATTTGCGAGGAAAAAACACTTAAAATCAATAGTAGAACATCATTTTAATAACTTTTAATTATGAACAAGACAGAACTTATTGAAAAAATAGCTGACTGCTCAGGATTGTCGAAAGCCGATTCGAAGAAGGCTCTCGAGGCCACTCTCAACGCCATCAAGGACGCCCTCGTGGCAGGCGACAAGGTATCTTTGGTAGGCTTCGGCACGTTCAGCGTCAACGAGCGTCCGGCCCGCGAAGGCATCAACCCCTCTACTATGGCGAAGATACAGATAGCCGCAAAGAAGGTGGCTAAGTTCAAGGCGGGAGCCGAACTCGAAGGAGCTCTCAACTAAAAGGCAAAGAGCCCAAGCGGCTCTTCGGCGCGCTTGTACGGCCTCAAGGCCGCACAAGCGCGCCTTTTTCATACACACGACATAAGAGGCTGATACCCTACACATTACGAAAGGCCGCTTTTTGCAATGCAAAAGGCGGCCTTTCGCACGCCCGAAGGCGGCATATTACGAGACGAAAAGCGGCATATCGGAGACACGCCTACGATATACCGCCGAAATAAGGCAGGTTCTTGCGCAGCGCCTTGAGCCGCTGCCACACTGCGGCATACTCGGGGCGCGAGCACAAGGGGTCGGCGTCTACTATCTTCTGCGCCTCGTCGCGCGCGGCCTGCACTATCTGGCCGTCCTTAGCTATGTTGGCTATCTTCAGGTCGAAGGCCATGCCGCTCTGCTGCGTTCCCTCAAGGTCGCCCGGCCCCCGCAGCTTAAGGTCGGCCTCGGCTATCTTAAAACCGTCGCACGTGGAACACATTATGTCAAGGCGTTTGCGGGTGTCGTCGGTCAGCTTGCGCTTGCTCACCAGCACGCAATACGACTGGTCGGCGCCTCGCCCCACGCGGCCGCGCAGCTGGTGGAGCTGCGACAGGCCGAAGCGTTCGGCGTTGATTATCACCATGATAGAGGCGTTGGGCACGTTGACGCCCACCTCTATTACCGTGGTGGCCACGAGTATCTGCGTCTCGCAAGTCACGAAGCGGCGCATCTCCTCCTCCTTCTCGGCCGGCTTCATGCGGCCGTGCACCTTGCCGAGGCTGAACTCCGGGAAGGCCTCGCGCAGGGCCTCGTAGCCCTCCTCGAGGTTTTTCAGGTCAATCTTCTCGCTCTCCTTAATCAGCGGAAACACGACGTAAGCCTGCCGTCCGGCGTTGAGCTGGCGGCGTATGCCGGCGTAGAGGCTCGTGGTCTGGTCGTCGTACTTGTGCAGGGTGACCACGGGCTTGCGGCCCGGCGGCAACTCGTCGATTACGCTCACGTCGAGGTCGCCGTAGAGGGTCATGGCCAATGTGCGCGGAATGGGCGTGGCCGTCATCACCAGCACGTGTGGAGGATTGTCGCTCTTGTCCCACAGCTTGGCGCGCTGCACCACGCCGAAGCGGTGCTGCTCGTCGATGACGACAAAGCCCAGGCGGGCGAAGCGCACGTTGTCTTCTATCACGGCGTGGGTGCCCACCAGTATGCCTACGCTGCCGTCGGCAAGCCCCTCGAGCACCTCGCGCCTGCGGCGGCCCTTCACCATGCCCGTGAGCAGCTCCACGCGCACGTCCATCCCGCCGAGAAACGAGACTATCGTGTCAAGATGTTGCTCGGCGAGAATCTCCGTGGGGGCCATGATGCAGGCCTGGAAGCCGTTGTCCAGCGCGATGAGCATGGACATCAGCGCCACTAAGGTCTTGCCGCTGCCCACGTCGCCCTGCAGCAGGCGGTTCATCTGCCGCCCCGAGCGGGTATCGTTCCTGATCTCGCGTATCACGCGCTGCTGCGCCCCGGTCAGGGCGAAAGGCAGGTGGTTGAAGTAAAAGTCGTTGAAACACCGCCCTACGCGGGAGAACACGTAGCCGCGGTACTTGCGCCTGCGGTCGTTGGCGTAACGCAGTATGTTGAGCTGCACGTAAAACAGCTCCTCGAACTTAAGTCGATATTCGGCCAGCCGGATGTCATCGTTGCTCTTCGGAGAATGAATCTTACGGAAGGCCTCGTCCCTTGAGACAAGATGCAAGGGACCGGAGATGAACGTCGGCAAAGTCTCGGCCAGCGGCTCCTTAAGCCCGTCGAGCAGGCTCTTGACGAGGCGTTCCACCGTCCTCGAGTTGACGCCCGCCTTCTTCATCCGCTCCGTAGTGACGTAATAAGGCTGCAGGCCCATCTGCGAGAGCTGCAGCTCTGAGGCGGGGTCGATGTCGGGATGGGCGAACTGGTAACGCCCGTTGAACACCGTGGGGCGGCCGAATATCACGTAGTCTACGCCCGTCTTGTAATGCTCCAGTACGTATTTGGCACCCGAAAACCACACTACGTCGGCCACGCCGGTGCCGTCGGTCACGTGGGCCACGAGCCTCGTGCGGTGCGGCCCCATGTCGAACGTCTCGAAGCTCAGTATCCGCGCCTTCACCTGCACGAACGACGCATCGCCCGAAAGCTCGCCGATGCGGTAGACGCGGCTGCGGTCTACGTACTTATAAGGATAATACTCGAGCAGGTCTTCATACGTCCTCACGTTCAGTTCCTTCTCGAGCAGGGCCTTGCGTCGCGGCCCCACTCCGGGCAAAAACTGAATGTCTTGGTCTAAGATGTCGAGCATTTACTGTATGTATTGTAGTTTTATCGGGGGCGCGGCCGTGCCGTCCGCCCGGCTTTCAGGCCAATATCCGCGCCACGCGGAGGTCTATAGGCGTGGTGATCTTTATGTTCTCACGGTTGCCCTCTACGAGGGTTATCCCGGCTCCGACGCTTTCCACGACCGAAGCGTCGTCTGTAAAGCTGTCGCGGTAAGGCTGGGCGTAAGCGCGCTTCAGCAGGCCTATGTCGAAGGTCTGCGGCGTCTGCACGAGTCGGTAGTCGTCTCTCGCCACGGTCTCGGTGACTCCGTCGCCTACGATGCGGCGCAGGGTCTCCACCACTGGCACCACTGGTATCACGGCCTTAGCCGTGCGCGCCGTCTCATAACAGGTGCTTATCACGCTTACCGAGGGGAAGGGGCGCACGCCGTCGTGCACGCCCACCACGCCTTCGGTGCCGTCGGGTATGAGGGCAAGGCCGTTTTTCACTGAGTGGAAACGTGTCTCGCCGCCCTCGGCCACGGCGTATGCGGCCGTGAAATGATAGTTCTTGCACAGCTCGTTCCAGTATTCGTGCTGCTCGCGGGGCAGCACGAGGATGATCTTCAGGCCGGCGTCGTATTCCCTGAAGCGCTTTATCGTGTGCATGAGCACCGGCAGGCCGTTGATGGGAAGAAACTGCTTGGGCACGTCAGACCCCATCCTTAGCCCCTTGCCTCCGGCTACTATTATAGCATAGTCCATAGTTTTCATGCTTTGCGGCGGGTAAGCCGTCCGCCGCAAGGCAGCCTGCTTACCCGCCGGATTACGTTCAGACCCTGCTGATCATCAGGTGTTTATACATCATGCCTTCGGCCACGCCGTCGGCGGTCTTAGCGTCGGTGAGCGCGGCGAGCAGCGTATAAGCGTAAGGCAGGGCTGCGGCGGGGCCTTCGCCGGTGGTGATGTTGCCGTCTACGGTGCACAGCTCGTTGGTGTATTCGGCTCCGTCGAGATACTTCTCGAAGCCAGGATAGCACGTGGCCCGCTTGCCCTCGAGCATGCCGAGGCCGCCGAGCACCATAGGAGCGGCGCAGATTGCGCCTATCATGCGGCCGCGCACATTGTGCTCCACGAGAGCTTTCTTCACGCCCTCGTGCACATTGAGGTTGGTAGCGCCGGGCAGTCCGCCGGGCAGCATGAGCAAGTCGGCGTCGGCGAAGTCGGCGTCTTCGATGAGAACGTCGGCCTCTATCTTCACGCCGTGGGCGCCCTCAACGACGCGCGAGCCGGTCACGCTGACGTTGACGAACTCAACGCCGCCGCGCCTCATTATGTCTAACGGTATGAGGGCCTCTATCTCCTCGAAGCCCGTTGCCAGGAATTGATATACTTTTGCCATGTCAATATATGTTTATTTAGTTAGTAATCATATGCTGTGGCTTACCTTATTAATATGCCTACCCCACGAGACACTCCCTGTAAGCCTTGATCGTAGCATCGAGACCCATGTAGAGGGCGTCGCAAATCAGGGCGTGGCCGATGCTCACCTCGTCGAGCCAGGGTATGCAACTGTGGAAATAATGCAGGTTGACGAGGCTGAGGTCGTGGCCCGCGTTGAGCCCGAGTCCCGACTCGCGGGCGGCCACGGCCGAGTCGACGAACGGGCGGACGGCCTCCGCGCGGCAGGCGGCGTAGCCTGAGGCGTAAGGCTCGGTGTAAAGCTCCACGCGGTCAGTGCCGCACAGCTTGGCTGCGGCCACCATCTCAGGGTCGGCGTCTACGAAGATTGAAGTCCTGATGCCGGCCTCCCTGAAGCGGCCAATCACGTCGGTGAGAAACGCACGGTTGGCCCGTGTGTCCCATCCGTGGTTGCTCGTCAGCTGGTCTTCGGCGTCGGGCACGAGCGTCACCTGCGTAGGCTTTACTTCGAGCACGAGGTCTACGAAGCGGTCTATGGGGTTGCCCTCGATGTTAAACTCGGTGGTTACCAGCGGTCGCAGGTTCCTTACGTCCTGATACCTGATGTGCCTCTCGTCGGGCCGCGGATGCACGGTTATGCCTTGCGCGCCAAACTTCTCACAATCAAGGGCCACCCTGAGCACGTCGGGATTATTGCCCCCGCGTGCGTTGCGCAAAGTGGCCACCTTGTTGACGTTAACGCTTAATTTTGTCATTTTTTTTGATTTTGTCTTATTACGTTATGCCCCGTATCGGGCAAAATGTGTAATTTTGCATCGCACTATTATCCTGCAAAGATATGAAATGTTTGGCATTTCCAAGCATTACACGGGTAAAAAGAATTTTAAAAGCTCAAAAATATGGCATCACGCAAACTGAAATTCGCACTGTTCGGCAACATATACCAGAGCCGCAAGTCGGCCAACATCGACAGGATAACGAGCAGCCTCGCCGCACGCGGCGCCGAGGTGTGCATTGAGAGGGAGTTTTACGACTTTCTCGTGGCCGGGGGCAAGATAGCCGACGGCGGCGTGGAGGTGTTCACCGACGGAGACTTCACGGCCGACTTCGTAATCTCGCTCGGCGGCGACGGCACGCTGCTCCGCGCCGCAGGCCACGTGGGCGACAAGGGTACGCCCATACTCGGGGTCAACATGGGACGGCTGGGCTTCCTGGCCGACATCGTGCCCTGCGAGATAGAGAGCGCCATTAGCTCGCTCTACGAGGGCACTTACGCCATAGAGGAGCACACCGTGATACGCGCCGAGACCGACGGCGACCGGCCCGTGAACCCCTCGGCGGCACTCAACGACATAGCCGTGCTGAAGCGCGACACGGCATCGATGATAACCATACACGCAAGCATCGACAGCGAATATCTCGTGACATACCAGGCCGACGGCCTGATAGTGAGCACCCCCACAGGCTCGACGGCCTACTCGCTCTCTAACGGCGGACCGATAATCACGCCGCGCACGGGCACGCTCTGCCTGACGCCCGTAGCCCCGCACAGCCTGAACGTGAGGCCGATAGTGATACCCGACGACTCGGTCGTAGAGCTGACCGTAGAGAGCCGCAGCCACAACTACCTGGTGGCAGTCGACGGACAGTCGGAAAAGCGGGCCGAGCACACCAAGCTCACGATACGCAAGGCACCCTACACGATAAGGATAGTGAAGCGCAGCAGCCAGCGATACTTCGCCACACTGCGCGAGAAGATGATGTGGGGGGCCGACACGCGCATGGCTAAAGGATGAGGAAAGGGCGCACAGCGCCTATCCGGGTCGTCCGCCTAATTTGCCCAATCAGCCTAACCAGCCAAATAAGACAACCAAAACCAATATCAATCATGACTACAAAACGCTTTATCACGATGCTGGCGCTGACGCTTGCGCTGGCTCTCAACGCCGCCGCGCAAGACGCCGACGCACGCTACGCTAAGGACCTGCTGCAACCGGGCACGGCCGCGCCGGACTTCACGCTGGCCGCACCCGACGGCACAAACCACTCGCTCTCCGAGCTGAAGGGCACATACGTGGTGCTCGACTTCTGGGCCTCGTGGTGTCCCGACTGCCGCAAGGACATACCAGAAATGAAACGCCTGCACGACGAATACGGGCGCAACGTAAAGTTCGTAAGCGTCTCGTTCGACGAGAAGAAAGACAACTGGACGGCATGCATCGAGCAGAACGGCATGGACTGGCTGCACCTGAGCGAGCTGAAAAAGTGGAAGCAGACCGAAGTGTCGCGCCTGTACAACGTGAAATGGATACCGGCCATGTACATCATCGACCGCCGGGGCGACATCATCCTCTCTACGGTGATGATAGAGAAAGTGGCCGCCAAGCTCAAGGAGCTTAACGAGCTGTAAGCTCCAAAATCGCCCATCAGGCTCATCAAGCCCATTAGTCCGATTAGCGAATGAGCCGAATAAGAATATCAAAGGCGGCCTATTGCCAGTCAATAGGCCGCTAATCAGACGCTAAAAGGCCGCCTTTCGCGACGCGAAAGGCGGCCTTTTTCTAATCAGTTGATTATCAACGCAATAACGTCACTTTACCAACACCTTCTTACCCTCGGTGATGTAAACACCCTTCTTCAGGCCGCCAAGCACCTCGCCGGCCTTGCCTTCCTTGACGAAGGTGCCGTCAACGGCGTACACCTTGACCACACGGTCAGGATC
>CALUFN010000045.1 GCA_944319945.1 uncultured Prevotella sp. | reverse complement strand
ACTTCTGTTAACTACTGATAACTCCATTAATTCGATGCGTCCGTCTTTTTCGTATCTGTTTTGATGACGGAAGGCGGCATTTTGCACTCTAAAAGGTTACTTTTTGGGGTGTAAAAGGTAACGTTTTGCAGCGTAAAATACAATCTTTTACAAACATGTTGATTGTCAAAGACTTGCGCATTTGATGCCGAACGCCTAAGAGACGTTAGATTCCTGTTGTGCCGTAGGCTGCTGACGGTAGCCTGACGCAGGGCCAAGCAGCGGCAACGCAATCCTCGACTGTGACGAAATGCAACGCAAATCGGTCGTTTGCCGACAAAATGGCAAACAGCGTAAGTTGGCTGCATTGGGTAGGGCTTGCCACCTGCAGGCTCACGTCCGGCAACCGCAGGCTTTAACATGCGTTAGGCTTATTTTACCGACAAGCCGGAAAAATATCATCCAAAATTGCAGTATAAGAAAAAATTTGATTACTTTTGCCGAATAATAAGGTACGAGGTTTTATGGACGACAAACTAAGGATAATCATCAGCGGAGGCGGTACGGGCGGCCACATCTTCCCGGCCGTGTCGATAGCCAACGCCATCCGCGCCAAGCATCCCGACGCCGAGATACTCTTCGTGGGCGCGCTGGGGCGCATGGAGATGCAGCGCGTGCCGGCGGCCGGCTACGAGATAGTGGGCCTGCCGATATGCGGGTTCGACCGTAAGAACATGCTTAAGAACGTATCCGTGCTCTTCAAGATATGGAAGAGCCAGCGCATGGCCAAGAGCATAATACGCAAGTTCAGGCCGATGGCCGCCGTAGGAGTGGGCGGCTACGCCAGCGGGCCTACGCTGAACGAGTGCGCCAAGCACGGCATACCGTGCCTGATACAGGAGCAGAACTCGTATGCCGGCGTGACCAACAAGCTGCTTGCCAAGAAGGTGCAGCGCATCTGCGTGGCCTACGACGGCATGGAGCGATTCTTCCCCGCCGACAAGATAATGAAGACGGGCAACCCCGTGCGCCAAGCCCTGCTCGACACCAAGTTGACGAGAGAGGAGGCGGTGGCCTCGTTCGGCCTCGACCCGGGCAAGAAGACGGTGCTCATCGTGGGCGGAAGCCTCGGTGCGAGGACCATGAACGAGAGCGTGATGCAGCACCTTGACGAGATAAAGGCATCGGGAGTGCAGTTCATTTGGCAGACGGGCAAGTATTACAACGCCTCGATAAACGAGCGGCTGAAGGGCCGCACCGACCTGCCTATGCTCAAGGTGACCGACTTCATCAGCGACATGGGCGCGGCATACAAGGCCGCCGACCTCGTGATAAGCCGCGCCGGGGCGAGCAGCATATCGGAATTTTGCCTGATAGGCAAGCCCGTGATACTGGTGCCGTCGCCCAACGTGGCCGAAGACCACCAGACTAAAAACGCCATGGCCCTCGTCGACAAGGGCGCCGCGCTATACGTGAAAGACGCCGACGCGCCGGCCGAGGTGATATCGCTGGCCGTAAAGACTGTGAAAGACGACGCCCGGCTGGCCTCGCTCAGCGCGAACATCAGGAAGTTAGGACTGCCCGACTCGGCCGATGTGATAGCCGACGAGGTAGTGAGGCTGGCGAGAAAAAGTGAGAAGGCGAAAAAGTGAGAAGGTGAGGACGCAGTGGGCGGACACGCCTTTCCCACTTTAACTACTTGGAAAAGATAATGGAACTAAAAGACATAAAAGCTGTATATTTCGTAGGAGCGGGCGGCATAGGCATGAGCGCCATAGCCCGCTACTTCCTTCATAGGGGCGTGGTGGTGGCCGGATATGACAAGACACCGTCTGCCCTGACCGAACAACTTGAACGCGAGGGCATGCTGATACACTACGACGAGAACATCGACGAAGTGCCCCACGCATGCCGCAACCGCGAGTCTACGCTCGTAATCTACACCCCGGCCGTGCCGTCCGACCACAAGGAGCTGGCACACTTCCGCGAGAAAGGCTTCGACGTGGAGAAACGCGCCCAGGTATTGGGCATGCTCACGCGTACGCACAAAGGTCTCTGCGTGGCCGGTACGCACGGCAAGACTACCACGTCGGCCATGTGCGCCCACATCATGCACCAAAGCCACGTGGACTGCAACGCCTTCCTCGGCGGCATAACCAAGAACTACTCGTCTAACTACATACTGAGCAAGGAGAGCGACTACGTAGTGATAGAGGCCGACGAGTTCGACCGCTCGTTCCACTGGCTCAGCCCGTGGATGAGCGTGATAACCGCCACCGATCCCGACCATCTCGACATCTACGGCACTAAGGAGGCCTACCTCGAGAGCTTCGCACATTATACCGAGCTGATACAGCCCGGCGGCGCGCTCATCATCCACACCGGCCTCGAGATGCAGCCGCGCCTGCAAGACGGCGTGAGAATGTACACCTACGGCCGCGACGGCGGCGACTTCCACGCCGAAAACGTAGTGATAGACAACGGCGAGATCACGTTCGACTTTGTCTCTCCCGTCGAAAGCGTGCCCGGCATACATCTCGGTCAGCCCGTGTCCGTCAACATCGAGAACGGCATAGCGGCCATGGCGATGGCCCAGCTGAGCGGATGCACGGCCGAAGAGCTGAAGTACGGCATGAGGACTTTCCGAGGCGTTGACCGCCGGTTCGACTTCAAGCTGAAGACCGACCGCATCGTGCTGCTCAGCGACTACGCCCACCATCCTAAGGAGATACGCCAGAGCGTCATGAGCATACGCGAGCTTTACAAGGATAAGAAGATCACGGCCATATTCCAGCCCCACCTCTATAGCCGTACGCGCGACTTCTACAAGGACTTCGCCGAGAGCCTGAGCATGCTCGACGAGGTGGTGCTCTGCGACATCTACCCTGCGCGCGAGGAACCAATACCCGGCGTTACGTCGCAACTGATCTACGACAATCTCGCACCCGGCGTGAAGAAGGCCTTGATACATAAGGAAGACGTGCCGGCCTACGTAAGGCAGGGCGACTTCGAGGTGCTCGTAGTGCTGGGCGCCGGCGACCTTGACAACTACGTGCCCGAGATAGAGAAGATACTTTCGGATAAATACAAGTAAATGAGCCAAAGGCTGAAAAGAATACTCTCAATAACGCTTTGCGTGGTCCTTGCCGTCTACGTAATGCTCGCCATGACCTCCTTCAACAACCCGAAGGAGGCTTATCCGTTGTGTACGAAGGTGGTGATCAACGTAGAAGATGAGAGCACCAACGGCTTCCTGAGCGTAGGCGAGATAAGGCGCATACTCGAACGCAACAGGCTCTACCCGTTTAAGAAGCGGATGAAGGACGTCAACCCGCGCGACATCGAAGACAAGCTGAAAGACAGCCCCTTCGTGAAGACCGCCCAGTGCTACAAGACCATAGACGGTTGCGTGAACATATCAATAACGCAGCGGCTGCCCGTGGTGCGGGTGAAGAACGTCGCGGGCGACGATTACTATCTTGACGACCACGGCGGCATAATGCCCAACTCCAAATACACGTCGGACCTCATAATAGCCACCGGCTACATATCTAAATGGTACGCGCGTAGGTATCTTACGCGCCTCGCCATAGAAATAATGAAAGACGAGTTTTGGCGCAACCAGATAGTGCAGATCAACATACGCCGCGACCTGGGCGTGGAGCTGGTGCCCCGGGTGGGCGACCACGTGGTGTATCTCGGCGTACTGCCGCAGACTAAATACGTCAACTTGCGTAACAACCAGATAACCGCCTTCGTGGGAAGGAAGCTCGACAGGCTCGGCAAGTTTTACAAGTACGGGCTCAGCCAGGCCGGATGGAACAAGTATTCGTACATCGACCTTGAGTTCGACAACCAGATAATATGCAAAAAGAAGCAATAGACAGAGCAACAAAACAACAGGAAAATAAATAGATAACGTATGGCAGCAAAGGATTTTATCGTAGCAATAGAGATAGGCTCGTCAAAGATGACCGGCATCGCGGGCAAGAAAGACCTCGACGGAAGCATATCCGTGCTCGCCGTGGTGAAGGAAGACTCGTCGTCGTTCATCCGCAAGGGTGTCATCTACAACATAAACCAGACCGTACAATGCATATCCAACATAATAAAGAAACTCTCAGCCACGCTTAAGGCCGAGATAGTGAAGGTGTACGTCGGAGTGGGCGGACAGTCGATACGCAGCATAAAGAATGTCATCGTGAAAGACCTGCCCGAGGGCACGATAGTGACGCAAGACATGGTGAACGAGCTGATGGACCTCAACCGGAGCATGTCATACCAGGACTATGAGATTCTCGACGTGGCCGTGCAGGAATACAAGGTGGACAGCCAGTTGCAGCTCTCGCCCGTAGGCATACAGTGCAGCCGGCTCGAGGGCAACTTCCTCAACATAGTGTGGAGGAAGATGTTTTACGACAACCTCAACACCTGTTTCGACATGGCCGGGGTGGCCATCGCCGAGATGTTCATAGCTCCGCTGGCGCTGGCCGACAGCGTGCTGACCGACGCCGAGAAGCGTTCGGGCTGCGTGCTCGTAGACCTCGGGGCCGACACCACCACCGTATCTGTCTATTATAAGAACATCCTGCGCCATTTGGCCGTCATCCCCCTGGGCGGCGGCAACATCACCAAAGACATAGCCTCGCTGCAGATAGAAGACTCCGTGGCCGAGAAGATGAAGCTCAAGTACGCATCGGCCTGCGCCGATGCGACGGGCGCCGACGTTCCGGCCTCTTACCCGATAGACTCTGAGCGCAACGTGGAGAGCCGCAAGTTTGCCGAGATAGTGGAGGGCAGACAGCTCGAAATCATCGAGAACGTGTGGAGCCATGTGCCCTCTGAGTATGCCGACCGACTGCTGGGAGGCATCATACTGACGGGCGGAGGCTCGAATATGAAGAACATAGACAAGGCCTTCAGCAACTACACCAACATAGAGAAGATACGCATGGCCAAGTACGTAAGGCTGCAGGTGACGTCGAAGATAGCCGACGCTACGGCGCACGACGGCATGATGAACACCGTGCTCGGACTGCTGGCCGGGGGCAACATGAACTGCGCCGGGGAGGAAACATCTGAAACGCAAGACCTGTTCGGCACCAACGGCGGCACACGTCAGCCCGCTGCGCCGCGCCCCGGCGACTCGCCCACGACACCGGCCGACCGGCCCGCGGCAACGCCGGCGCAGCCGCAGCCCAAGCCCGTGGACAAGCGTCTGCAGGCCGCCAACGAGGCCGCCACGGGCGAAGCGGGCGGCGAAGACGCCGAAAAGCCGGCTAAGGAGAAGAAGGGCGGAGCGAAGAAGGTGATCAACAGGCTGAAGAATTTCTTCAAGGACATGGTGACTGAAGAGTGACACGGCAGGCCGCCGAGGCGGCCGCAAGCATTGTTTCAACGATAAAACGAATATTGAGATATGACGACTGACAATCGAAGCATAGTAGACTTCGGCGAACCGGAGAAGGAGAAAAGCATAATAAAGGTGATCGGAGTGGGCGGCGGAGGTGGCAACGCCGTCAACCACATGTACCGCAAGGGCATACACGACGTGTCGTTCGCCCTGTGCAACACCGACAACCAGGCACTCAACGACTCGCCCGTGCCCGTGCACATACAGCTGGGCAAGGAGGGGCTCGGCGCCGGCAACAGGCCCGAGAAGGCACGCGCAGCCGCCGAGGAAAGCATTGACGAGGTGAAGAACATGCTCAACGACGGCACCAGGATGGCCTTCATCACGGCCGGAATGGGCGGCGGCACGGGCACGGGGGCCGCCCCCGTGATAGCGCGCGTGTCGAAGAGCATGGGCATACTGACCGTGGGCATCGTGACGATACCCTTCCGCTTCGAGGGCGAGAGGAAGATAGACCAGGCCCTCGACGGCGTGGAGGAGATGTCGAAGAACGTCGACGCGCTGCTCGTGATCAACAACGAGCGCCTGCGCGAGATATATCCCGAGCTCTCGGTGCTCGACGCCTTCGGCAAGGCCGACGACACGCTGAGCGTGGCCGCCAAGAGCATTGCCGAGATAATAACCATGCACGGCATAATCAACCTTGACTTCAACGACGTGAAGACCGTGCTCGAAGACGGCGGGGTGGCCATAATGAGCACCGGTTACGGCGAGGGGGAGAACCGCGTGAAGAACGCCTTCGACGACGCGCTCAACTCTCCCCTGCTTAACGACAATGACATACTCAACACCAAGAAGCTGCTGCTCAACATCTCGTTCAGCGGCGAGAAAGGCGGCAAGATACTCACGATGGAGGAGATGAGCTACGTAGACGAGTTTACGAAGAGGTTTGCCAAGAAGTTCGACTGCAAGTGGGGACTGGCCGTCGACCCCGAGTTGGGCGACAAGATCAAGGTGACCATACTCGCCACGGGCTTCGGTATAGACGACGTTGACGGCATGGCCAGCCACATCAACAAGAAGCACACCCAGGAGGAAAGCGAGCGCCTGGCCCGTGAAGAGGAGCGCGAGGCCGGCCTGAGGGAGCGCCGCGGCAAGTATTACGGCAGCGACGGCAAAGGCTCGAAGTACCGCCGGCGCCCCAACATCTACATCTTCAGCGACGACGACCTTGACAACGACGACGTGATATCGTCGGTCGACTCTACGCCTACCTACAAGCGCACGCGCCAAGAGCTGGAGGAGATAAAGAACCAAACCGCCACCCAGCTGAAGAAGCAAGACAAGGAGGAGGCCGACAAGATACAGGGCACGATAAGGTTCGCTTGATAACAAAGCCCCTCCCCGCCTCCCCTGCGGGGAGGAGAGGTGGCGACATGCATATAATTAACCAAGCTCCTCCCTGCGGGGGAGGCGGAGAGGGGCTATGATTTTTCAGTCATGACATTGTTTGAACAAGTAAGCAACGATATCAAGGAGGCCATGAAGGCCCGCGACAAGGTGCGCCTTGAGACCTTGCGCAACATCAAGAAAGTGTTTCTCGAGGCAAAGACGGCTCCCGGAGCCGGCGACACCCTCGACGACGCCGACGCCCTGAAGTTGCTCTCCAAGCTGGCCAAGCAGGGCCGCGAGTCGGCCGCCACATACGCCGGGCAGGGCCGGCAAGACCTTGCCGACGCAGAGCTTGCACAGGTGGCCGTCATCGAGGAATACCTGCCCAAGCCCCTAACCGAGGCCGAGATAGAGGCCGCCGTCAAGGAGATAATAGCCCAAACCGGTGCCTCGGGCATGAAAGACATGGGCCGGGTGATGGGCGTGGCCACCAAGCAGATGGCCGGCCGCGCCGACGGACGCGTGATCTCGGCAGCCGTAAAGCGCCTGTTGGCCTGACGCATAGTAGTGTCTTACGGCTAAGTCGGCGCGCGTCATTCATCGTTTGTGAATGTTACGCTTGGTTATAATGCATGATAAGGAGCGCAAAGAGTGACCGTTAATTGAATGTCTCACCAATAAACATTACGGCTATGAACAAGAACATTATTGCATTATGCCTGCTGCCGGCTGCGGCCATAGGCTTAGCCGCGTGCAGCGACAACAAGGACGTTAACGGCGGCGACGCCAAAGTAGAGGCCAGGTACGTTTACGACTCGGGCTGCAAGACCGACGCTGAGACCAGCGAGGCTGCCCGGGCTAACGGAGGCTTTGAAAATTACGGCTTTGAAGAGTCGGTGGAGACACGAGCAAGGGCGACGGCTACGTGTTCGTCAATCACGTCAACTCTATACTGCAATGCTGCTCTGACGAGAAGCGGGTAGACGTCACGCGCAACGGTAACGTGATAAGCGTTAGGGAGTATGACCCCGTCACCTCGTGCAACTGCCTCTGCCCGTTTGACATCCAGTATGAGATAGGGCCGCTCACGCCTGGCGAATACACCGTGACGTTCGTCAACAACAACGCCTCGTTCACGTTCACCTATCCGTCAAGCGGTACGGCCAAGCCTACCGTCCCGGCCGGTGCTGAAGGCTGACGGTAACGACCTGATCCGCAATCGTTTACGACTTAATCTGCAAAAGGCGACCTTTTACGAGCTAAAAGGCCGCCTTTTGTCGTCTTAAAGGTTACCTTTCGCACGGCGAAAGGTAACCTTTTGCGTTGCTGCACGTATGCTCTTGTCCGCAAATTCCTGTTGCCTTGTAAGGATTAATTTGATAAAATGTGAAAAATTTCGCCGTTGGTTGTTGTCTTGTCGCGGAAATGTCGTATATTTGCAATGCCGCATACGCTGAAGCCTCACGGGGCGGAAGAGTGGTGGTGGACATTTTACGGAAAGGCGTTTACTATGTTGACGCTTTGTTCTTGACCCATCAGAATCTGGCAGTTCAATGGTTTTGTCAAAGACAAGGCAACGGTAGATGTCTATGTGGATATGTTATCCGTGCCGCAGGGCATGGCGGTCATCATCGTATGGCTGCCGCCTTGCGCTGATATACATATCGGCGTGGGCTTCAGCGTTGCTCGTTCTGACAAAACCGGGCAATGCCAGAGCCTTGATGGGTGGAACGAGCTGACAGACGGGTTCCACGCTTTTTTGTATATGTTCGGAGAGTTACATATACTTATTTAATTATCTTAAACTATCTATTTTTATGAGAAATCCATTATCTTTTAAAGGCCTGCTGGCTGCCGCGTTGTTGCTGCCCGGCATAGGCGCGTCGGCCTACGACTTCGAGTACGAGGGCCTGTATTACAACATCCTTTCAGAGAGTGAGAGGACGGTGGAGGTGACACATCCTGGAACGGATGGAAGACTAGAACATTACACCGAGCTTGTTGATGTGGAAATTCCTGAAACCGTAATATTCGAGAATGCGATATATACAGTAAAGACTATCGGCGCAAGTGCGTTTTCGGGCAGTGGGATTACCTCGGTCAAGATGCCAAATACAATCACAAAGATCTATGGTTTTGCTTTTAGTGATTGTCATAGTCTTAAGAATGTAGAGATGTCAAATAAGGTAGATTCGATTGGGAATTATGCTTTTCAAAGTTGTTACATATTGGAAAATATAGATCTAGGCGAGTCTTTGGTTTATATTGGGTCAGGCGTTTTTAATGGCTGTTGGGATATGAAGACTATATATATACCTAGCACTGTTGAAGAAATTGTTACATACGGTCCTGTAGAAGGTGCATTTGAAATGCAAATGACTCTTTTTAGCGGTTGCAGTGATCTGACTGCAATAAATGTGGATGAAAACAATAAGCGCTATACATCCGTTGACGGTGTACTTTATACAAAAGATTTGGACTCGCTGCTTATTTGTCCTCCCGGGTATGAAAAAGATACATTCGTAACATTGGAAGAAACTGAAGTAATAGAAGAGTGTGCTTTTCGTGATTGCTTAAATTTAACCCGTGTCGAGTTGTCAAAAAACATAAGAGAATTAGGTGGAATAAGAACGGCGTTCCATACTTGCGGTAATTTGCTTGAGTTTGCTGTAGTAGGGGACAATCAGAATTATGTTTCAATAGACGGAATACTTTATACGAAAGACAAGTCAAAGCTGATTGTTTGTCCGCGTGGTAAAGATAATGTTAATATATCCGATGAAGTTACGTGTATAGGTGATTATGCTTTTAATGGCTGTTATCGTATCATATCTTTAAGCATTCCAAATTCGGTAACAGAAATTGGTGATAAAGTTATCGATTGTAATTTCTTAACGTCATTAGAGTTGGGAAGCGGTTTGGCTAATATAGGGAAAGGTGCAATTTCGTGCCAAGAACCTATGGCGATAAAATGCTATGCTATAAATCCCCCGGCGGTAGATGGCGGAATTCAGCCTGATTTTTTCACAGGACTTGATATTTACACCAACGCAACCCTTCAGGTACCCGAAGGCAGCAAGGAACTGTATGCGTCTACCGAGCCGTGGAGCAACTTCGTGAACATCGAGGAGATGACGGCTACCGGCATAGGCGGCGTTGAGGCCGGCGATGTAGTGATCTCGGCTGACGGCGGCACGCTGACTGTAAGCGGACTTGCAGACGGCTGCACGGTAGAGGTGTACACGCTTGACGGCAAGCAGGTGTACGGCGGCAAGGGCGGCAGCATCAGCGGCTTAGGCTCGGGCGTTTACGTGGTGAAGGCCGGCGGCAAGACGGTGAAGGTGGTGCTGTAAGGTAACGCCGGCCGGGCTTAAGCTGCAACCTCCGTTAGAGTTAAATCAAAGCAATCCCGCCGCCCGGGCATGGACGGCGGGATTATGATTTACGGTATCGCAACAAGGCATTCGGCTTTAACTTCTAAGCGAGCGCCGCGAGCGATAACTTCTTTAAATTCTCTAACTTCTAAAGAAACATTCATCCGAACAGGTCCTTGAGCACGGCGAACGACTTCAGTTCGGGGAAGTCGGGGACGTGAATCTCGTAATACCTCAGTATCACCTCGGCCATGCGGTTGCGCTCGGCGCGCGTCATCTTGAAGAGGTGCATGTTAGGATAGTTCATCCTGAGCAGCTTGAGCATGCCGGCCGACTCGTCGGGCGGCAGGCAGTCGGCGTGCGTGGGCAGGCCGGCGGTGAAGGCTCCCGAGCGCAGGTCGAAGCGGCTGCCGGGCGCGTAGCCGTCGGTGTTGGGGTAGAAGCCGAGGAATTTCGTCATGCGCATGGTGAATACGAGGTGGAAGTTGGCGAAGCGCTCGCGGCATCCGTCGAGCCAGCTGAGGCTGTTCTCCACGTAGTCATACGTCAGGCCGTCGGCCGGCTCGCGGCGTGTGGCCGCCCTCAGGAACTCGGCCGTGAACAGGGCTATGGCCGTCTTGGCCGGGCTGAAGGGTATCGACGCGTAGGGCACGGCCACGCGCGCCTCCCTGACGCGGTGGAGTGAGGCCGTGCGGCGCACGTCGATCACGGCCTCGATCATGGTGAGCGGCTGGAAGTATTGCGGCTTAAGCCCGGCCCGGGGGCGGCGTGAGAGCGCGGCGATGCACGACATGCGCCCCTCGCCTGGGGTGAGCATGTCGATTATCAGCTTGCTCTCGCCGTACTTGAGCGAATGGAGCACTATTGCTTTAGTTTTGATGAGCATAGTGCAAAAATAAGCATTTTACGGCTGTTTTTTGAAAAAAGTCAAGAAAAAGTTTGGTGGAATAAAATAAAACCCCTACCTTTGCACCGCAAAAACAACCACGGTCCCTTCGTCTATCGGCTAGGACGAGAGATTTTCATTCTCTAAAGAGGAGTTCGACTCTCCTAGGGACTACATCTAAAAAGAACAACAAGGTATAAGGAATCAACAAAGATGGCAAATCACAAATCATCAGTTAAGAGAATCCGTCAGGACAAGAAAAGGACGTTGCACAATAGATATTATGCAAAGACGATGCGTAACGCCGTGCGTAAGCTGCGCGCCATGACAGATAAGGAAGAGGCCCTGAAGCTCTATCCGAGCGTTCAGAAGATGCTTGACAAGCTGGCTAAGACCAACCTCGTTCACAAGAACAAGGCTGCCAACCTGAAGTCGAGCTTGGCCTGCCACATCAACAAGCTGGGATAAGGTAAATTATAAATAAGATACACATGAGCCGTAGCAAGCCCGAGAGGCTGTTGCGGCTCTTTTGTCGTTTTACGCCAGCACGGCCGCCGGAGGGGGCCTGAAGGCGTGTGCTCGGGCGCAAGGCGGAGGCCTGCCTGCGAGTGGACGACAATTTTCGGATAAAATTTCCCATTACCGTTTTTTTTTCGTAATTTTGCATGCTAATATATTAAGATACGGAAATGGCAGAAAATCAGATAAACGAGAATAATTATTCAGCCAGTAACATCCAGGTGCTGGAGGGCCTGGAGGCCGTGCGCAAGCGTCCGGCCATGTACATAGGCGACATCAGCGAGAAGGGACTTCACCACCTGGTTAACGAGACCGTGGACAACTCGATCGACGAGGCCATGGCCGGATACTGCACGCACATCGAGGTGACGATCAACGAAGACAACTCGATAACCGTGCAAGACAACGGCCGAGGCATACCCGTAGACGAGCACAAGAAGCTGCACAAGTCGGCGCTCGAGGTGGTGATGACCGTGCTCCACGCCGGAGGTAAGTTCGACAAAGGCTCTTACAAGGTGTCGGGAGGTCTCCACGGCGTGGGCGTGTCGTGCGTCAACGCGCTGTCTACGAGGATGAAGTCGCAGGTGTTCCGCGACGGCAAGATATACCAGCAGGAGTACGAGAAGGGCAAGCCCCTGTATCCCGTAAAGGTGGTGGGCGAGACCGAGCTGCGCGGCACGCGCCAGCAGTTTTGGCCCGATCCTACGATATTCACCACCACCGTATATAAATACGACATCATAGCCAAGCGCATGCGCGAGCTGGCTTACCTCAACGCCGGCATCAAGATTACGCTGACCGACCTCCGCCCCGACGAGGAAGGCAAGACGAAGCAGGAAGTGTTCCACGCCGTCGACGGCCTTAAGGAGTTCGTCCGCTACATCGACCGCCATCGTACGCACCTCTTCGACGACGTGATCTACCTCAAGACCGAGAAGCAGGGCATACCCATCGAGGTGGCCGTGATGTACAACACCGACTATTCGGAGAACGTACACTCATACGTCAACAACATCAACACCATAGAAGGCGGCACGCACCTCGTGGGATTCCGCATGGCGCTGACCACCACTCTTAAGAAATACGCCGACAGCGAGCCGTCGATAGCCAAGCAGATAGAGAAGGCCAAGATAGAAATTGCGGGCGAAGACTTCCGTGAAGGGCTTACGGCCGTGATATCCATCAAGGTGGCCGAACCTCAGTTTGAGGGCCAGACGAAGACCAAGTTGGGCAACAACGAGGTGACCGGAGCCGTGCGCCAGGCCGTATCCGAGGCCCTTTCGTATTATCTCGAGGAGCATCCGAAGGAGGCAAAGCTGATCTGCGACAAGGTGATCCTTGCCGCCACGGCGCGCATCGCGGCGCGAAAGGCCCGCGAGAGCGTGCAGCGCAAGAACCCCATGAGCGGCGGCGGACTGCCCGGAAAGCTGGCCGACTGCTCTAACAAGGACCCGAAGGAGTGCGAGATATTCCTCGTAGAGGGCGACTCGGCAGGCGGCTCCGCCAAGCAGGGACGCAACCGCTTCACGCAGGCCATACTGCCTCTGAGGGGTAAGATACTTAACGTTGAGAAAGTGATGTGGCACAAGGTGTTCGAGAGCGAGTCTGTAATGAACATCATACAGAGCATCGGCGTGCGCTTCGGCGTTGACGGCGAGGACGACAAGGAGGCCAATATCGACAAGTTGCGCTACGACAAGATCATAATAATGACCGACGCCGACGTCGACGGTTCGCACATCGACACGCTCATCATGACGCTCTTCTACCGCTTCATGCCTAAGGTGATACAGGAAGGACACTTGTACATCGCCACTCCGCCGCTTTACCTTTGCACGTATAAGAACAAGGTGAAGGAATACTGCTACACCGATCAGCAGCGCCAGGCGTTCCTCGACAAGTACGGCGAGGGCGTTGACGACGGCAAGAACATCCACACGCAGCGTTACAAAGGTCTCGGCGAGATGAACCCCGAGCAGCTTTGGGAGACCACGATGAACCCCGAGACGCGCCTGTTGAAGCAAGTTACGATAGAGAATGCGGCCGAGGCCGACGAGATATTTTCAATGCTCATGGGCGACGACGTGGAGCCGCGCCGCCAGTTTATCGAGCAGAACGCCACCTACGCCAACATCGACGCGTAGTCTCATCAATAAACAACGGGAAGCTGACAGACGGCTTCCCGTTAAATAAAAAGCCTTCGCACCGGCGCTTAAAGCGGTGCGAAGGCTTTTTTTATTGGCTTGTAACGCTGCGCGTTACTTGATTGTCTTCTTGCCGTTTACGATGTAAACGCCCTTCTGCAGGCTGTTGAAGTCTTTGCCCATGTAGCGTCCGTCGAGGCTGTAGATGCGTCCGTCGGCGCCTGCGTTGCCGTCAACGGTGATGCTGTTGATGCCCGTCACGTCTTCGGTGGTGAGGCAAACCTTGTCGATGAAGAAGCGTCCCTTGTTGGTCTTGAACCTTATCTTCACGTTACCCGTGCCGGTTACCTTAGTGCTGAAGGCCGACCAGCGTCCCTGTATCATCGTAAATTCGGTCTGCGACAGTTCGGCGTCGCCTTCCTTCACATCGAGCGTAAGCTGCGTGCCGTCGCCCGTGTAAGGAGCTACCTTGAACCAAAGCTTAGTCTCGCCGTCGATGCTTATTTCCGGAGTCGTTACCTGTCCGGGCAGTGTTGTCGAGCCAACCATTGCGCATTGGTTGGCACCGTGGCCGCCTACGTGCGACCAGTCGCCGTTGTCGGTGGTAAACGTGCCCTTGCCTAAGCTCGAGCCGCTGAACCTTCCGTCGTTGCCGCCCTGGCCGTTGCACTGGTCGAACGACTCATAGAATACGTAAGACGCAGGCAGGTTGTAGTCTTCGGGAGAGCTTGTCTGGTCCTCGAAGGCGAACGATATGGTGCCGTCTGCGTTCTTGGTGATGCCCGTCACGGCCTTGTTCATGTTGTAAGAGCCGTCGCTGTTCACGTTGTTGAGCGTGGCAGCGGGCTTACTTGTGTTGGTCAGGCTGTTGTTGTAGGCGTAGGGATAGGTGTCGCCGGCTAGATCGGATGCGCTTGTGGTTGCGCTGTTGTCGGCGTGGAATATCGTGCAGTATTGCTTGTCAGGCATGCTGTTCACCCAGTTGTTTGCCCATATCGTCGGGTCGAAGTCTATGTGGAGCACAAGCAGACCGGAGCCGGGCAGCGCAGAGTCCCATCCCGTGAGGGTCCTGTTCTCGAGCATGTAATACTCGTCCTTGTTGCCCTCGTTGTAGATGATGTATGACTCTCCGCTCTCACCGAGGCTCTTCATGTTGTTCACCTGCATGGTGCCTGTAAGCTCGGTAGGCTCGATCCAGCCGAGATACCAGCGTTCGTAGCTTGTGTAGTTTGCGGGGATGAAGCTGTCGCCGTTGTAGTTTCCCTGGTCCATTATGCCCCATTTGCTGAGACCGAAGTTGCCGTTATACGACGTGTCGTACATGTCGGCGAGGCCTAAGCAGTGAGAGAACTCGTGGCAGATGGCTCCGATGCCGTCGATTTCATCGCCCGAGCCCAGCTCGTTGCTGCAGGCGTAGGTGTCAATCCTCGTGCCGTCGAGCGTGAGCGGCGTGCCGGGTGCCTGGTAGCGGATGTTCGACTTATGGGGCCAGATGGTGTTGGGGTCGTCGTATGAGGCTTCGCCGTGTCCTGCGTAGAGGAAGAACACCATTTCCACTTCGCCGTCGCCGTCCCAATCATATTGGGAGTAGTCAACCTGGTCGTCGGCCAGCTGGCATGCCTGTCTTGTAAATTCGCCCAAGTTAGAGTCGTTGGCGCCGTCTGCGGTATGTGCTCCGTAGTAGGCGTAGCCTTCGGGCAGTGTCACTGGGCCTGCTATGTCGAAGTTGAGCGCGAACTTGCCGAAGCTCTGGTCATGGTAGTAGTCGCGCACGCTGCCACGGAATTTGCCCTCAGAGAATCCCTCCTCGTTGGTTATGCGGCGGTAGAGGTCGGCCGTGTGCTCGGGTTTGAATTTCACGTCGGCGAACTGCACCAGTATCAACAACACTTTTTTCTCTCCCTCGTACACGGGGTGGTCGCCTCCGAGATCAACGCCGCGCGTAGCCGGGCGGTTCAGCTTCGGGGCGTGGGCTTTGGCCCTAAGCTCGGCCGCCTTTGCGGTCATGCGCTTCATGTCGGCCTTCTCGTAGAAGCCTGTCTTCGGGTTTTCCACTAACTTAAGTCCGTCTGCCGTCTGCCAGAATTTGCAGAACTCGTCGCCGCGAAGCTCCACGCGAACTTCCTGTCCGTTGGCGAGTTTCACGGTCTTCCACTGTCCGCGCTTGGCCGGTACAGCGAACATCACTGTGCATGCGAATGCCAATGATAAGGTCAGAAAAAGTTTTTTCATATATATAAAAGGTATGTTTTGTTGCAAAATTAATGTTTTTGTTCTATCCATCCAAAGATTATCCGACATTTCACTTTTGTTTAATGTTTTGCCGGTCTTCGGCCGCCGTGGCGGTTCAGGCTTTCTTAGTGGCCTTTATGAAGTAGGTGATGAGCAGCACGTAAGCCACCAGGGCGCACACCTGCGACAGCGGGTTGGCCAGCCACTCGGCGTTTACGAGATTCACTCCGCCGAAGCGCAGCAGCGCGCTCACCACTCCCATCAAGGCTCCGCCGGCTATGAATCCGCTGGCGATGAGCGTGCCCTTCTCGCCGCGCGCCTTGTTTTCTTCGGCGTTTTTCGAGCGTGATGTGACGTACCAGTTGACTGCTCCGCCCACCAAGAGCGGGATGTTAAGCTCTATGGGGATGAACATGCCCAAGGCGAAGGCCAGGGCCGGCACCTTGCACAGGGTAAGCACGATGGCTATCACGGCGCCGATGGCGTAGAGAATCCACGGCGCGCCCACGCCGTTCATCAGCGGGTCGATGACGGCGGCCATGGCGTTGGCCTGCGGGGCGGCCAGCTGTCCGCTGGCGAAGCCGTAGGTCTTGTCTAACAGTATCATCACTCCGCCGACGGTGGCCGCCGAGACGAGCGTGCCGAGAAACTTCCACGTCTCCTGCTTGCGTGGCGTGGTGCCGAGCCAGTAGCCTATCTTAAGGTCGGTGACGAAGGCCCCGGCCATCGACAGCGCCGTGCACACCACGCCGCCCATGATGAGCGCGGCCACCATGCCGCCCGTGCCCTTGAGGCCCACGGCCACCATCACTACCGAGGCGAGGATGAGCGTCATGAGCGTCATGCCCGACACGGGGTTGCTGCCTACGATGGCTATGGCGTTGGCAGCCACGGTGGTGAAGAGGAAGGCTATCACCGCCACGAGCAGTATGCCTACCACGGCGAAGAGCAGGCTGCCGTGCATCACGTCGGCCCAGAAGAAGATGAAGATGACCAAGAGCGTCACTATGGCGCCCACGGCGATGACCTTAAACGGTATGTCCCTCTGCGTGCGGGGCAGCTGGCGGCCCGAGTTCTTGCCGCCGCGCATCTCGCGCGCGGCCAGGCTCACGGCGTTCTTTATGATGCCCCACGAGTTGATGATGCCTATTATGCCGGCCATGGCTATGCCGCCTATGCCGATGTACTTGCCGTAGTAGGTGAAGATCTGCTCGGGCGACATGTCGCCTACGGCGGTGGTGACCGACGGGTCCCACTGGTTGAGCACCTGACCGCCGAACAGCACGGCCATGAGCGGCACGATGAGCCACCACACGGCCAGCGAGCCGAGGCAGATGATGAGGGCGTACTTCAGGCCCACGATGTAGCCCAGGCCGAGCACCGCCGCGCCCGTGTTGACCTTGAACACGAGCTTGGCCTTGTCGGCCAGAGTCTCGCCGAGGCCGACTACGCGCGTCGTGAAGTTCTCGTTCCACCAGCCGAACGTGGCCACGATGAAGTCATACAGTCCGCCCACCAGTCCGGCCAGCAGCAGCGGCTTGGCCTGCTTGCCGCCCTTAGCTCCGCTGACGAGCACCTGCGTTGTGGCCGTAGCCTCGGGGAAGGGGTACTTGCCGTGCATGTCGCTGACGAAGTACTTGCGGAACGGAATGAGGAACAATATGCCCAAGACGCCTCCCAGGAGCGAGCTGAGGAATATCTCCATGAACGACGCGCCCATGCCGGGATACTTGTCTTCGAGGATGTAGATGGCGGGCAGGGTGAATATGGCTCCGGCCACCACCGCGCCCGAGCACGCGCCGATGCTCTGTATGATGACGTTCTCGCCCAGCGGGTTGCGCCGCTTGGCGGCCGTCGACACTCCCACGGCTATTATCGCTATGGGTATGGCGGCCTCGAACACCTGCCCCACGCGCAGCCCCAAGTAGGCGGCTGCGGCCGAGAACAGCATAGTCATGAGCACGCCCCACGTCACCGACCACCCGTTAACCTCGGGGTAGGCCTTTTGCGGGTCCATTACCGGGCGGTACTGTTCGCCCTCCTTAAGTTCGCGGAACGCGTTGTCAGGCAGCCGCACTCCGTCTTTCTCCATGTCTTCCATTGTCGTTATGATGTTAGTTGTTGATGATGCGACGGTAAGATGTTGTTTTTCATGCGTAATGATCATCGGCGCAAAATTAAGAAAAATCTCGCTTACGGAGAAAAGAAAAGGAGTTTTTTTAGAAGTTAAAGCCGTTAGGGGAAAATTTAGTGAAGTTAAATAAGTTATCGCTCGCTGCGCTTGCTTAGAGGTTAACTTAAACTTCTCTGAAATCTTCCCTAACGGCTTTAAATTCTAAAAGGCCGCCTTCAGCAATGTGAAAGGTAGCCTTTTGTGAGGTGAAAGGTAACCTTTGGGGATGCGAAAGGTTACCTTTTGCGAAGCGTTTGCTATTCTGTTGATTTCCAGCTGGTTGCGTTTTGCATTATGTCGGCTGCCCGTCACTCGCCCATGAGCAGGGCCGACAGCTCGCGCATGCCCTCAGAGGCGCCCTTCATGATGTGGCGCACGTCGTGCCGCCCGGCGGCCATCACGGGCTTGGGGTCTATCAGGTAGACGGGTGCCGAGGGCGACACGTATTGCACGAGGCCGGCCGCCGGGTAGACGTTGAGCGACGTACCGATGATGACGAACACGTCGGCCTGCCGGGCGTAGTCGGCCGCGACGGATATGTTGGGCACCGCCTCGCCGAAGAACACTATGTAAGGCCTGAGCAGCGAGCCGTCGCCGGCCTTCTCGCCGGGGCGCACTTCAAGGTCGTCGGCGGTCATCGTGCGCCAGTATCGGGGATTGTCTACGTCGCGGCTCGAGCACGTCTTCATCAGTTCGCCGTGCAGGTGCACCACGCGCGAGCTGCCCGCCGTCTCGTGCAGGTTGTCGACGTTTTGCGTCACCACGGTCACGTCATACTTCCGCTCGAGCGCGGCCACCAGTCTGTGCCCTTCGTTAGGCTTGGCCTCGAGCAGCTTCTTGCGCAGCATGTTGTAAAAGTTGTTCACGTAGACGGGGTCTTGCAGCCATGCCTCGTGCGTGGCCACGCGCGCTACGGGATAGTTCTCCCACAGCCCGTCGGCGTCGCGGAAGGTGCTCAGTCCGCTCTCCACCGACATCCCCGCGCCTGTAAGTACTACGATTTTTTTCATTTTCCCTCCTACTCTAAATTCCCTAACTTCTTAAATAAGGTTCATCCGCAAATCTGTTGGATGTTCATTTGCAAAAAGAGGAAGTTGCCGTAAAAGTCGTATATTTGTAGTTGA
>CALUFN010000044.1 GCA_944319945.1 uncultured Prevotella sp. | reverse complement strand
ACTTAAAAATAATTATTTTCCCGGAAAGAAGAAACACACTTTCGATGTTTAATGCTAAAATTTAAACAGGCTCTAAGGAGATAGACGACCTTAAGAAGAGCGAGGAAGACCGTCTGCGCACCATCCGCCAGCAGCGCATGGTGATGGGCGGAGTGGCTCTGCTGCTGGTGGTCACCGCCGTGTTCCTCGCCGTCGTGTGGCGGCAGAAGCGCCGGCTCGACCGCAGCTACGCCGACCTGTACTCGGTGAACCGCGACTTCATCGACACGCAGGGCCGCCTTACCGAGCGCCTTCGCGGGGCAAGCGAGGCCCTGACGGCTAAGGACGGCGAGATAGCCGCCCTCAAGGCAGAGCTTGGCAAGGCAAAGGAGCCAGCTCCGGAACAGCCCGAGGCCACGGCCGTGAAATACCAGTCGAGCAGCCTCACCGACGATCAGGCCCGTGCTTTGGCCGACGCCATACAAGACGTGATGGAGAACACCACCGCGTTTTGCGACTGCAACTTCTCGCTCTCGGCGCTGGCCGACCTCGTAGGCTCCAACAGCAAGTACGTCTCGCAGGTGATCAACGACACCTTCCACAAGAGTTTCAACGACTACGTGAACCCCTACCGCATCCACCTTGCCTGCTCGCGCTTCGCCGACACGGCCGCCTACGGCAACCTTACGATGAAGGCCGTGGCCGAAGGCGTGGGCTTCAAGTCGTACACTTCGTTCGTCAATATCTTCCGCAAGGTCACCGGCATAGCCCCCTCGCTCTACCGCAAGATGGCCCTGCAGGGAGCGCAAGAGAGCTGACCGGCTGAGCGCCGGGCAAGGCTCCGCAACCTTTTATGCGCCCTGAAAACACCAAATACACGCCCGAAAAACTCCAAATTCAAGCATTTGGAATTTTCCGATTTGCAAAAAAAACCTTTCGTTATTAATTTTGCCGTCGTTAAGTTCAATTTAAAAAATCTTATGATTATGAAAAAGACGATACTTCTATTATGTGCTTTCATGGCAGCTACAGGCGCCATGGCACAGTCGGGAGCGAAGTTCTTGCAGGGAGAGACGGTGACCCAGAACAGGAACGTGTCGCCAAACGGCAAATACGTGGTAGGCGGAGGGACGCTCGATAAGACGTGGGGATTAGACAACATCCGTGGTTTCGACAGCTATATATGGGACACCGAGACCGACGTTATCGAGACGGTGACGACCTTCGGCGGACAGGACGATTACGCCAACGCCGGCTATCTCACCGACGTGAACGACGATAAAGTGATCTGCGGCTACTTCAAGGACGACAATTACAAGCTCACGATGACCGAGCTTGGATATACGAACACGCTGCCGCTTAACGTTGCCGCCGTATGGAAGGACGGTCAACGGACGAGCCTCGGCCTCGGCGGACGCGACGTTTCAGACTTCGAGTACTTCTTCGACGGCAGTTTCGCGACGGCCATATCTAACGACTCGAAGACCGTAGTAGGATACATCGGCATAGGAAACCTTGCCCAAATGTATCCCTGCGCATGGGTATTGGACGAGACTACGGGCGAATATGAATACAAAGAATACGCCATGCCCGAGGGTGCCATACGCGCACGCATCGCCGACGTATCGGGCGACGGCTCGATAGCAGTGGGCTGGGGTGAGTACACCGGCGACAACGTTGGCACGAAGGCGTGTATCTGGTTCAAGCCCGACTCGTGCGTGATAGTTGAAGATCCCGACCACGTATACGGAGACCAGCTTAAGGGCAGGGCCACTTGCATCAGCCCGAACGGGCAGTTCGTCGGCATGACCCTTAACGGCAGCACCCCCGTGCTCTACTATACGCTCAGCCAGAACCCTGTCACCAATTGTGCCGAACATCAGGACGACAATGGTGCCGACATAACCGTCACCGTGCAGGGCGTGGCCGACAACGGCGAGATGATAGGCGTTTACGAGTACCGTCCTTACGGTTTTGCAAGCTACAACCGCCCGTTCTGGTACACGCGCGACTATAACACGACTACCGACTTCGACTATTACGTTTACCTGTACGCCTACGACGTGGAGATGCCTTACACCTTCATGTTCGAGTCTCAGGAGTATGTCGACTTCGTCGCGTTGTCGGCCGACGCACGCACTTTCGTTGGCAACGACGTGTACGGTGCTCCGTGGATACTTAAGACCGATTACACGAAGATGAAGGACATACTCCCCACGGTTGAGAGCGTTAACACCCAGATCACCGGTCCGGGCGAGGTTACGGTAAGCGTGCCTAAATAAGGCACTGACGCTTATATTGGTTACGACCTGTATGAGTACGTGTTCTACCGCGACGGAGAGAAGATAGCAAGCATAGCCAACGCCGACATAGAGGACGGAACGGAGACTCTGACTACGGTGGACAAGGGAATCAAGGGCGGCACCCACTATTATACGGCTGCCATCGTGTGGAAAAGCATATTCGATGAAACGACTATGGAAGCGCCTAAGGCCGACAGGCAGGCGGTGCGCGTGTCGGCAGACTTCGGCATGCCGTTCTTCGACAACTTCGACTCGGGCAGCCCCGTGGTGACCTATTGGACTTACCAGCGCGACTACGGCGACGAAGGCCAGTCTATATTCGGTGCTCCGCAATACCTCGGCATCAACTCTACTTGCGCGCTTTACAATGCTTTCGGCCACACCGAGCCTTATTCTTACTCGGTAGTTTCGCGCCATATCGACGCCACGGAGAAGGAAAGCGTCTACCTGTCTTTCGCCCGTAAGTGGATGTATATCAACTCTGACGAGTGGGAACTCGACAAGGATACGGTAAGCATAGAGATCTCTACTGACGGCAAGAATTGGACCGTCGTCAAGGATCTTTGCCTCAACGAGATAGCTCCTAACTCATGGGGATACGAGTTTGAGGACGTCTCGGCTCTCGCCGCAGGCAAGCTGTTCCAGGTGAGAGTGCACGGCCACGGCCAGGGTAAGGCCATGTTCGCATGGATGATCGACCTGTTCAAGGTGGGCGAAACGCCAGAGCACGAGGCTCCGGCAGGCGTCTTCGGCGTGTGCGACGAGAACGGAGCGTTCGACATGCGCTGGAAGAACTCCATCGACGCTTATCCTCTGACTTACTTGGTTAATCCTTACGGCAACGTGCAGTCATTGGCCATAGGCAACGAAGGCAAGCCTATCACGGCAGCCATAGAGTTCACTCCCGATCAGTTGGCCATATACAATGGCAAGTATCTCACGTCGGTGACGACTTTCATCAACCATGATTTCTCGGCAGGCGACAACATCTCGAAGGCCAACCTCGTGATTTACGAAGACGATAACCTCGTGCGCGAGCAGGAAATCAACGTAGAACCGAACGTAGACCTCGTAGTCAAGCTCGACGAGCCGCTGGCAATCGACGCGTCGAAGAACCTCAGGATAGGCATTAAGCTGACGCAGCACGATGCGGCCCAGATACCTTTAGCTTACCAAAACACGATGGACTACGTGCCCGGAAAGAGCGATCTTTACTCTGAAGACGACGGCGCTACGTGGCAGAAGCTGTCAGACTTCTTCGCTACGGTAGAAGGACAGGAGACCGACGGCTACGCATGCTGGGAGATAACGGCTAACATCACCGACGAGCCTCAGGCAAGCGACAAAACGTTCAGCATCAACCGCAACGCTTTCGAGGTGTACCGCAACGGCAGCAAGATAACCCCGAGCTTCGTATATCTGCTTGAGCCGGGATACGTAGACGAGGAATCGACGCTCGGCGACACCTACGAGGTAAGGGCGTTCTATCTGGACGGCACCGTATCCGAACTGTCTGCTCCCGTGAAGAACGACGGCACAACGGGCATCTCTGACATAGAAGCAGCCGGCAGGGCCGAGGGTTACACCATCGAAGACGGCAAGCTGACCGTAGACGGCGACAACGCAAGGGTTGAGATCTACAACGCCTCGGGCTCTAAGGTGTACGACGGAGCTGGGCGCGGAGTGAGCCTCGACGGTTTCGGCCACGGCTTGTTCATCCTGAAAGTTTACGGTGAAGACGGCACATCGGAGACCCGTAAGCTGATGTTCTAAGGCGAGTAAATGTTTTAAATAAAAGTCTAACTTGGTTGGCGCGGCCCCTCGCATGGATGCGGACGGGGCCGCGCTTTATTTTGCCCGCTACCCGCAGGCAATGCAGAAGGCGGCATATTGCGATGCAAAAGGCCGCCTTTCGCACGCTAATAGGCTGCCTTTTGCGCAGTAAAAGGTAGCCTATTGGCATGTTGTTGATAATCAATTACTTAGCCGCCATGTTTTATTAGTGTGATCAGTCTTATTGGCCTAATGTGCCTAATCCGTCTAATCAGCCGAATAAAGCACAGTTGTGGCACGGGCCGTACACATCTTTTTTATAATAAAAATCTCGTTTCTCTCACTTTTATTTTGCATTTCGCTTTGGCTTTATTATCTTTGCATAGAGATAATTTGCGCAAGGCTGTGGTGCGGCGAGGCCGTGGCTGAGGCGCGCTTTAGTTGGTTTAAGAAATAGATACGGTGTTATGGAACTACACACGAAGATAAAGACGGACAACAGTCAAATATTGGAATTGCTGGAGAAAATAAGGACCTCGAAGGGCAGAAGGCTTAACAAACTGGGCGAATTGCTTAAGAAGAGGGAGGCTTCTCCGTTTGTTTTCGACGAAAAAGACCTGAAATACATCTTAAAATGAGGGTGTATCTCGATACCAATATATTGGCTTTCTTAGTCGGGCAGGATTGCGGCGGCTCTATAAGCGAAGACGTGTTGAGCCTGATACAAGACTACGAGGTGGCGTTGCTGTCAAGCTCGGTGTGCTTTCTCGAGCTGGTGCATTTGGTGCAAATAGGCAAGTTGCGCCGTCCGGGAATTAAGGACATACGTAAGGCTTCGCTTGACGCCCTCGACGTGTTGGATGATTATGGCATAACGATGGTGCCTGTGTCGGGTAAGCATGTCAGGGAGCTTGTAAATCTGCCTTTGTATGACGACCACCGTGATCCTAACGACCGCCTGATCATCGCGCAGGCAATATCCGACCGTATTCCGCTGATCAGTTCCGACCGTAAGTTTTCTCGGTACGTGAAATACGGTCTTGACTTCATTCAAAACGAGCGCTGAGCGTTGCGCCCGGTCTCTGTAAGAATTTGTGTAAATGGGGATATTCATAAGCTAAAAAGTTCGTTTCTCTCACTTTTATTTTGCATTTCGCTCGACTTGCACTATCTTTGCAAACTTGCAGTAGTGTGCCTTTACGGGGCGCACGCAATGTTATTCACTGAAATGGAGACTACGAACAACAATAATAACGAGTTTGTAAAGAAGGTGGCCGAGCAGAAATACGAGTTCGGCTTCACCACCGACGTGCACACCGACATCATCGACAAGGGCCTTGACGAGGACGTCGTGAGGCTCATCTCAGCCAAGAAGGGCGAGCCGGAGTGGATGCTCGACTTCCGCCTGAAGGCCTTCCGCTACTGGCAGACGTTGGAGCAGCCGACGTGGGGACACGTACACGTGCCCGACATCGACTATCAGGCTATCTCGTACTACGCCGACCCGATGGCTAAGAAGAAGGACGAGGGCAAGAAGGAAATCGACCCCGAGCTGATGAAGACGTTCGACAAATTAGGCATTCCGCTCGAGGAACGTCTCATACTGAGCGGACAGACGGCCGTCGACGCTATAATGGACTCGGTGTCGGTTAAGACCACTTACAAGGACAAGCTGGCCGAGAAGGGCATCATATTCTGCTCGATAGGAGACGCTATAAGGAATCATCCCGACTTGGTAAGGGAGTACTTGGGAACCGTAGTGCCTTACCGCGACAACTTCTTCGCCGCCTTGAACAGCGCCGTGTTCAGCGACGGGTCGTTCGTCTACATACCCAAAGGCGTGCGCAGCCCGATGGAGCTTAGCTCGTATTTCCGCATAAACGCAAGGAACACGGGGCAGTTCGAGCGAACGCTCATCATAGCCGAAGACGACAGCTACGTGTCTTACCTCGAAGGATGCACCGCTCCGATGCGCGACGAGAACCAGCTTCACGCCGCCATCGTCGAGATAATAGTCAAGGACAACGCCGAGGTGAAATACTCGACGGTGCAAAACTGGTATCCCGGCGATGAGCACGGAAAGGGCGGAGTGCTTAACCTCGTAACCAAGCGCGGCGACCTGCGCGGGCGCAACTCAAAGCTCTCGTGGACGCAAGTGGAGACCGGCTCGGCCATAACTTGGAAGTATCCGTCGTGCATACTGCGCGGCGACGGCTCCACGGCCGAGTTTTACTCCGTGGCCGTGACCAACAATTACCAGGAAGCCGACACGGGTACGAAGATGATACACTTAGGGCGCGACACCAAGAGCACCATAATAAGCAAGGGCATCAGCGCCGGCCACAGCCAGAACTCTTACCGGGGACTGGTGCGCGTGGCTCCGGGAGCCGACGGCGCGCGCAACTACTCGTCGTGCGACTCGCTGCTGCTCGGCAGCGACTGCGGCGCCCATACTTTCCCCTACATGGACATTCACAACGACACGGCCATAGTGGAGCACGAGGCTACGACCAGCAAGATAAGCGA
The DNA here is from genome assembly GCA_944319945.1 of uncultured Prevotella sp. GTDB lineage: Bacteria > Bacteroidota > Bacteroidia > Bacteroidales > Bacteroidaceae > Prevotella. The sequence goes on along the minus strand of CALUFN010000044.1, from coordinate 13,945 downwards.
GGAACAGCTCTTCTACTGTAACCAGCGCGGCATACCCACGGAGCAGGCCGTGGGCCTCATTGTGAACGGATACGCCAAAGAGGTGCTCAACAAGCTGCCAATGGAGTTCGCCGTAGAGGCTCAGAAGCTGCTCAGCGTGTCGTTAGAGGGAACGGTTGGATAATTCATAATTCACAATTCATAATTCATAATTGGGCTGCGCTTCACCATTTAATACCCAATTATTACGGTTCAGTCCAATTATGAATTATGAATTGTGAATTATGAATTGCTGAAGCTCAGCCCAATTATGAATTATGAATTATGAAACGAAGTTCGACAAAAGCCGATTATGAATTAAATAAGATGTTAGAAATAAGCAACTTACACGCCAAAATAGGCGACAAGGAGATATTGAAGGGTATCAACCTTACGATACGCGACGGCGAGACGCACGCCATAATGGGGCCCAACGGCTCGGGAAAGAGCACGCTCAGCGCCGTGCTCGTGGGCAATCCGCTTTACGAGGTGACCGAGGGCGAGGTGACGTTCAACGGCAAGGACCTGCTCGCCATGAAGCCCGAAGACAGGGCGCACGAGGGCCTTTTCCTCTCGTTCCAATACCCCGTGGAGATTCCCGGGGTGTCGATGACCAACTTCATGCGTGCCGCCGTCAACGAGAAACGCAAGTATGAGGGCAAGGAACCGCTCAACGCGGCTGACTTCCTGAAGCTGATGCGCGAGAAGAGAAAGATAGTAGAGCTTGACAGCAAGCTCTCTAACCGCTCGGTGAACGAGGGCTTCAGCGGCGGCGAGAAGAAGCGCAACGAGATCTTCCAGATGGCGATGCTCGAGCCGAAGCTGAGCATTCTCGACGAGACCGACTCCGGACTTGACGTCGACGCGCTGCGAATCGTTGCCGAAGGCGTCAACAAGCTGCGCACGCCCGAGTCGAGTTGCATCGTCATTACCCACTACGAACGCCTGCTCGACATCATCAAGCCCGACGTGATCCACGTGCTTTACAAGGGCCGCATCGTTAAGACCGCAGGCCCCGAGCTGTCGAAGGAGATAGAGCGTCGCGGCTACGACTGGATTAAGGAGGAAGTGGGAGAATGAAGCGTAGCCCCACCTGACCTCCCCCGTGGGGAGGAAACGGGTATCCATTAAGATTGGATAACCCCTCAACACGGGGGAGGTTAGGTAGGGTTTATCTCTTAAAACACAAACAATATGCAAAGCGAAAAACAATATATCGACCTCTACGGGCAGTGCCGCGACATACTGATGAGCCACAGCGCCGAGCCGATGAACGCCGTGCGCGACGCCGCCTTCAGCGACTTCAGCCGCCTGGGCTTCCCCACGAAGAAGGTGGAGAGGTATAAATACACGGACATCCCGGCACTGTTCGAGCCTGACTACGGGCTTAACCTCAACCGCCTGGACATACCGGTAGACCCGTATGAGGCGTTCCGCTGCGACGTGCCGAACCTCAGTACGTCGCTTTATTTCGTGCTGAACGACGGCTTTTACGACAAGGCCGTTCCCAATGCGCGCCTCCTGCCCGAAGGAGTTGTGGTAGGTTCGCTGGCCAAGTACGCCGCCGAGCATCCCGACTTCGTCGGCAAGTATTACGCCAAGATAGCCAAGACGGCCGACGACGGCATCACGGCTCTTAACACGATGCTGGCCCAAGACGGCCTGTTAGTGTACGTGCCGAGGGGCGTCGTGGTGGACAGGGCTGTGCAGGTGATCAACATCCTGCGCTCCGACGTCGACCTGATGGTCAACCGCCGCGTGCTGATAGTGGTAGAGGAGGGCGCAGAAGTAAAGCTGCTGTTCTGCGACCACGCCGCCGACGACCGCCGTTTCCTCGCCACTCAGGTGATAGAGGCATACGTCGGGGCAAACGCCTCGTTAGACCTTTACTGCTTGGAGGAAACCCATGTGAAGAACGTCCGCGTGAGCAACGTGTTCATCGAGCAGCAAAGGGACAGCCGAGTGAGCCACAACGTGATAACTCTGCACAACGGAGTGACGCGCAACCGCACCGACCTTGTCTTTGCGGGAGAGGGCGCCGAGTGCGATCTTTCAGGCTGCGTGATAGCCGACAAGCACCAACACGTAGACAACAACACGCTCATCGACCACCGCGTAGGCCGATGCACGAGCCGCGAACTGTATAAATACGTGCTCGACGGCAACGCCGTAGGTGCCTTCGCCGGACGCGTATTGGTGCGCCATGGGGCGCAGCAGACCGTGTCGCAGGAGACCAACCAGAACCTCTGCGCCACGAAAGAGGCGCGCATGTACACGCAGCCGATGCTCGAGATATACGCCGACGACGTGAAGTGCGCCCACGGAAGCACCGTAGGCCAGCTCAACGACGCGGCCCTGTTCTACATGCGCCAGCGCGGAATACCACTCAAGGAGGCCAAGCTCTTGCTCGAGTTCGCCTTCGTCAACGAGGTGATCGACGGCATAAAGCTCGCTCCCCTGCGCGACCGTCTGCACTATCTCGTAGAGAAACGCTTCCGCGGCGAGCTTGCCAAGTGCGAGGGGTGCAAGCTGTGCAGGTGACAAACCGGTGGAAAACACCTTAACTTTTAAATAGATTATGTTCGACATCAACAAGATACGCGCCGACTTCCCGATACTCGGCCGCGAGGTTTACGGCCGTCCGTTGGTCTACCTTGACAACGCGGCCACCACGCAGAAGCCGCGCTCGGTGGTAGAGGCGATAACCGAAGAGTATTACAACGTGAACGCCAACGTGCACCGCGGAGTGCACTACCTGTCGCAACAAGCCACCGACCTGCACGAGGAAGCCCGCGAGACTGTGCGCCGATTCATCAACGCAAGCTCGACGAGCGAGATCATATTCACGCGCGGCACCACCGAGAGCCTTAACCTCGTGGCCTCGTCTTTCTGCGACGAGTTCATGCGTGAGGGCGACGAAGTGATAGTAAGCGTAATGGAGCACCACTCCAACATCGTGCCCTGGCAGCTCCAGGCGGCCAAGCGCGGCATAGCCCTGCGCGTCATTCCGATGACCGACGAGGGCGAGTTGAGGCTCGACGAATACGAGCGGCTGTTCAACGAGCGCACTAAGATTGTGAGCGTGGCTCACGTGAGCAACGTGCTCGGCACGGTCAATCCCGTGGAGGAAATCATACGCATAGCCCATGAACACGGCGTGCCCGTGATGGTCGACGGCGCGCAGAGCGCGCCCCACTTCGCCGTAGACGTGCAGGCGATGGACTGCGACTTCTTCGCCTTCAGCGGCCACAAGATGTACGGACCCACGGGCGTAGGCGTGCTTTACGGCAAGGAAGACTGGCTCGACCGCCTGCCGCCGTACCAGGGCGGAGGAGAGATGATAGAGAGCGTGAGCTTCGAGAAGACGGTGTTCGAGCATCTTCCGTTCAAGTTTGAGGCCGGCACGCCCGACTACGTGGCCACCCACGGGCTGGCTAAGGCCATCGACTACGTTACCGCCCTCGGCCTTGACGACATCCGACGCTACGAGCAGGAGCTTACCCGCTACGCCGTGCGGCGGCTCTCCGAGATAGAGGGGATGCGCATCTTCGGCACGTCGGAGCATAAGGACGCCGTGGTGTCGTTTCTCGTGGGCGACATCCACCACCTCGACATGGGCACCCTGCTCGATCGCCTCGGCATAGCCGTGCGCACGGGTCACCACTGCGCACAACCCTTAATGACGCGCCTCGGCATACAGGGAGCCGTGCGCGCCTCGTTCGCCCTGTACAACACTACCGAAGAAATCGACGCCCTTGCCGACGGAATCAAGCGCGTCAGCAAGATGTTCCTTTAGAGAATTAAGAATCGTATAGAATTAAGAGTTAAGAAAATAGCCTTGAGGTTAAGCGGCAAAGCATATTTTCTTAATTCTTAACTCTTAATCTTAACTTAATCGTTGCCATCCATGCGCAGGCCGCCAACCTTATTATAATAGGTATGTCGGCGGGTATCGTCGTTACGAAAAACGCCACTTGGGCCTCGATTATAGCCCAAGTCTCGGCGCGGCTTACCTCGCGCCCCAGCACGCTTGAGTAATACTTGCGCAGCAGGCGCAGCGGAGAGCCGACGGTGGCGGCTGCCCTCTTCAGCGTTTCGGTTATTCTCTTGCCCGTAGCCGGGGTTACGGTCATTGTCATTTGCTTTTCCATATCCGTGATAATTATAGTTTCGTTTCCGAGTGCAAAATAAACATCCGTTTGTGCACAATAAGTTCACTAACGTCACGTTTTTAGTTAAAGAAAGATAAATTAGTAGTGAAGGAGAAGAGTAGTACGGGAGTAAAAGATAACGACGAATGCTCCCTGCCCGTCTTGCCAAAATCCTATGGCCGTGCGAAAGGCGGCAAACGGCCTTGCAAAACACGGCAAACGGCACGACAAAAGGCGGCCTTTTGCAGGGCGAAAGACCGCCTTCGGCCAACCCTTTGGCCCACAGGCTCTTAGCCGCCGGCCAAAAATCAATGCCGCACCGCTTCTTCCCATTCGTCTAATCCGTCTCATCCGCCACATTAAATAAAGATAAAGCCATGCTAAAAAGCCACATGAACCCCGGCCTGATAGAGGCCGGATGCGACGAGGCGGGGCGCGGATGCCTCGCCGGCAGCGTGTATGCCGCTGCCGTGATACTGCCCGAAGACTACCGCAACGACGGCCTTAACGACTCGAAGCAGCTCACGCCCAAGCGCCGCTACGAGCTGCGAGCCGAGATAGAGCGCGACGCCCTGGCCTGGGCCGTGGGCGTGGTGACGCCCGAGGAGATCGACCGAATCAACATCCTCAACGCCAGCATCCTCGCCATGCACCGCGCCCTCGACGGCCTCAGGATTGTGCCCGAGGCGATAATCGTAGACGGCAACCGCTTCAAGCCCTACCGCTTCGTGCCCTACACTACGGTGGTGAAGGGCGACGGCAAGTATCTCTCGATAGCCGCAGCGAGCATCCTCGCCAAGACTTACCGCGACGACTACATGGACAGCATAGCCCAAGAATATCCCCAATATGACTGGACCGGCAACAAGGGCTACCCCACACGCAAGCACCGCGAGGCCATAGCCCGCTACGGCATAACGCCGTATCACAGGAAAACATTCAAGCTGTTAGCAGACGAGTGACGAGCAGACAAGCAGACAAGGAGATTTGCCCAATTAGGAAATATGCTTGTCTGCCAATCATATTTCCTTGTCTGCTTGTCTGCTCGTTACTCGTCTGCTTAAAATTTTGATTACGTGCGCCACGATAAACTTGAGCGTGAGCTGCGCCTGCTGCTGCTGCTCACCGATAACCACACCTACACCATCGACGAGCTGTGCCGCAAGGTAGGCATATCCCGCCGCAACCTGTATTACTATCTCGAGTTCTTCCGCGACAGCGGATTCATCGTCTACAAGACGGCGGAAGGCTACGCCATCGACCCCTCGTCGCCGTTCTTCAACCACTTGTTCAGCCGGGTGTCGTTCACTGAAGAGGAAGCCGTCATCATGTCGCGCCTGCTCGACCGCGCCGGAGGCGGCAACGCCATCACCGCAGGCATCAGGAAGAAGCTGAGCCGCTTTTACGACTGCGACATACTCGCCCACGACGACGTGCGCGAGCAGGCCGCAGCCAACATCCGCGCGCTCTACGACGCCATAAAGCGCAAGCGCCAGGCCGTGCTCCACGGCTACGCCTCGCCCCACAGCCGCACCGTGCGCGACCGCCTCGTGGAGCCCTTCATGCTGATGGACGGCAACAACGAGGTGCGCTGCTTCGAGCCGGCCTCGGGCATGAACAAGACCTTCAAGATAAGCCGCATGCAGGCCGTAGACGTGCTCGACACGCCCTGGGCCTGCGAGAAGAGCCACCGCCGCATGTTCACGGACGTGTTCATGTTCAGCGGCGAAGAGCTGATGCCCGTAGAGCTGGAGCTGGGCCAGCTCTCTTACAACATTCTCAAGGAGGAATATCCCCGGGCTGAACGCTCGATCACCACTGCCGCCGACGGCGCACACCGCCTCAGCATCGACGTGTGCAGCTATGCCGGCATAGGTCGTTTCGTGCTCGGCCTGTACGACGACATCCGGGTGCTCGGCGGCGACGGCTTCAAGCAATACCTCGGGGAGAAGATAAGGAGAATGGCTCAAGAATTAAGAATCTTATAGAATTAGGAGTTAATAATTAATAAACGAAGTTCAGCGTTAAGCTAATTAAGAAAAAATGCTTTGTTGCTTTATGTCTCACGGCTATTTTTCTTAATTCTTAATTAGCTTAACGCTGAACTTCGTTTCTTTACTCTTAATTTTCAACGATTTTTAATCTAAATAGTAATGCAACCGAAAACACTCAGAGAGATTTATGACCAATGGAAGGGCGTGAAGAGCCGTTTGGTCAAGCCTTCATCGTTAGCCACCTACGTAATCAACGCCGAAAAGCACGTGCTCCCCGTCTTCGGCGACCGTGTCACCTTCACCGCCGCCGACGTGCAGGCCTTCGCCTTCAGCTTGCTCGGCAGCGGCCTGTCCGTTAAGACCGTGCGCGACGTGCTCATCGTGCTGCGCATGATAACCGCCTACGGCAGCTGTATGGGTTGGACGGGATGGACCGGCGGACGCATAGCCCTGCCAGCCGGCCGCGAAGCAGCCCGCCCGCAGATCTTCACCGTAGCCCAGCAGCGCAGCCTCATGGCAGCCCTCAGCTCCCTGCCCACGCCGCGCAACGTCGGCCTCTACCTCTGCCTCTGCACCGGCCTGCGCATAGGCGAGGTGTGCGCCCTGCGCTGGAGCGACGTAGACCTGCAGGCCGGCGTCGTTAGCGTAAGCCGCACCATAGGGCGTATCTACGTCAGCGAGGGCGGCCGCCGCGCCACAAAGATCGTAATAGGCACGCCCAAGACGGCTACCTCGCGCCGTGAGATACCACTCGGCCCTGTTGCAGCGGCCCTGCTTGCGGCCGTCAGGCCGCAGTCGGCCGCCGACAGCTACCTGCTCACCGGCACGCCGCGTCCCCTTGAGCCGCGCCTCTACCGCAGCTATTACGTCCGCCTCGTGCGCCGCCTCGGCCTGCCCGCCGTAAAGTTCCACGGCCTGCGCCACACCTTCGCCACGCGCTGCATAGAGAGCGGGTGCGACTGCAAGACGGTAAGCTCGCTGCTCGGCCACGCCAGCGTGAGCACCACGCTCAATCTCTACGTCCACCCTGGCATCGGCCAAAAGCGCGCCTGCGTAGACCGCATGATGCAGGCCCTTGAGGGCTGACGGGCCGCCGTGCCGTAGGCCGCCGGGCGCTCTCAGGCATCCTGCCGCGCGCTTGGTGGCAAAAAGAAATCCCGCAACGGGCCGTTCGACCGTTGCGGGACGTTCTTTTATCATTGTCAGCCTTGCCGACGGCGGATTATCGCTTGCCTATCAGCTTGGCATTCATCCGCTTACCGTTGAAGCCCGGCTTCATGGCCTTAAGCCTCTTGTCGATGTAGTTGGCCTTAGTGTTGAGCCTGTAAGGAGCCTTATTCAAGCCCTTCAATGCGCTCTGGCCTGCACCGTCGGGAACGAATGCGTCCCACTCGCCGTAAATGGGTGACACCTCACCGTTCCTGATGGCGTAATAAACATTTGCGAAGTAGTAGGTGTTCTCGCTTGGTTCGTAATAGCTGTTAGGCCACTGTCCGTTAGACAACGTGTAGGCGTCGGCTGCATACAGAGTGAAAACGTTGTGCTCGGTGTCTTCAACCTGGTAGCCCGTATATACGCCGTCAAACGAAATCATGTTGTTTGCGTCCATGGTGAAGTCGAACGAAAGCTCCTCATACGGGTTGTTGCTCCACGGAGAAATTCTGTAGCGCGTCGGGTCTTCGGGATCCTGATACAGCGCAGTAGTGTAACTCATCTCCTCGAACAGAGGACCTGCATCCGAGAACAATTCGCTTATCACGTGATAGTAAGTACCGTTGCATACGAACTGCCACTCGGTATCATCCTGAACGGTGCCCGAATTGAACGTGAACGGGGTGGCAGAGCTGCCCTGCATATTGCCGGCTGCATCGTAAGTGATGATGATGAAGTTGTAGTCGCCCGACTCCGACATCGGTATGCTCACCTCGCCGCTCTCGGTAATGTCGGTGGCCTCGATAGAGCCGTCGTTCACGGCCTCGATGATTGCGTCAACGTCGTCGCCGTTTGCCGCTATCACGTACTTGGCGCTGGCCACGTCGTCGCCGAGGGTTACGGTGCCCTGTATGTAGCTGTTACCCATGATGTCGATGAAACATCCGCTGTAAGCGAACGACGATGAGTAGTCGCTGATCACGTATCCGGGCAGGGCTACGGCGAGAGTCGCGTAATTACCCGTATATATTCCGACTTCAGGATCATAATCGCCGAATGCGAAGCCGACATGACCTTCCGGGAACCTGATAACTCCGTCCTTCATCTGTCCGAAGTAGTAGGGAGCCTGCTGCTTGAGCTGGTCAAGAGAGAATCCGTAATACTCCATATTGATGCCGACGATGCTGTAGAAATGCGGATTGTAAGCCTCTCCGCCAACCGTTGTGGTTATTCCGGTATAGAAGTCGTCCGTAATGTACACGAAGTCAGGATCGCTGGCATCGATGATGAGGCTCGTGTTCTCGCCGCCCGTCCAGCTGAAGTAGGTAGCATTGTTAGTTACTACTTGATCATAGAAATCCGTTCCTGCAGCGTAGGGATTTACCACGCGGTACACTCCCTCTCTCAATACGTTCTTTTGGATTTCAACGGGGTAGGTCATCGGGTCAAGCGCGAGTCCTAACTGAGGCAGGAAACAAGACATGATGCCGTCGCAATAAGAACCGGTGCCCATCGTCACCCACTCAGACAAGCCTGCGGCGAACGTGTAAGAGGTGTTACCGTAAGGCGTTGTGAGGCTTGCGTCGTTGAGAGCCACGGTGATCGTGTCGTACTTGCCGTACTCAATGGCGTTCGGGTCGTAGCTGATGGTGATGTAAGCCACGGAGTCGCCGTCGGCGAAGGTGGCCGTGTTAGACACTGTGAGCGGGCTACCCTCGGGCACGCTGACGTCGAGGTTGACCGTCAGCTCGCCGCTGCGCTGGATTCGGTTCACCGGCACGGTGACGCTGTTGGCCGTGGCCGACAGCTCTACCGTGGATGAAAGTGCGTTGCTGAAGTACACCTGCTCGCCGCTTACGGAAGTGCCCGTGTACTCGTACTCATCGGTACAAGAGCCTAACGTGAGGCCCAATACCGAGAAGAGCACGGCTGTGCAATAATTGAATATTCTCTTCATTGTAGTGATTCTTTATTAAAATAGTTATTATGCGTTAGGGTCTGCCCACGGTGTGTAGCACTCTGACGGGTCAGGATTGTTGAATCCGTTTACGCCCTTGTTGTTCTCTTCCTCGCTGTTGGGGAAGCAGAGGTTCATCCAAGCGGGACGACCGTTGGTGTTGAAGCGGGCGTCTTCGCCGAACATTGTGCCCGGGTAGCCGCGAGTTACCGAGTAGTTAAGACGCTTGATGTCATAGAATGTCTGGCCCTCGCCCCAAAGCTCTACGCGCTTCTGGAATACGATTTCCTCAACAACGTCGTCAGTAGACGTGGCGTTGCAGGTGTACTCGGGGTCGCGGTAGGTGCGCATGAAGTTCTCTACGAGCTGCTTTCCGCGTGCCGGGTCTACGTGGGCTGCGGCCTCTGCCTCGATGAAGTACATCTCCTCAACGCGCATCAGCGGGTAAGCCGAGGCTGCCGAGATGGTGTTGTCGTCGCCGTTGCCCTCGTTGGGACGGAACTTCAGCGAGCCGTAAGCCGAGATCTGGCCCTCATACATCGGGCTTGTGTAGGTGTTCTGTCCCTCGAGCGGGCTGCCTGCCGGAGCCACCCACCAGAGCTTGCGCCAGTCGGTGTCGCTTATCCGGCTGTACATGTTCACGTCGATGAGGTAATACATCTGCGTGGTAGGTCCGGTGTAGCCGTACATTGTCTGGTTGCTCACCATCGAGGTCCAGTTACATATACCGGTCTGCACGGTGTAAGTCTCAGAGTTCTGCTGCGAGCCGAGCATCCACTTGGTGATGTCGTTCATGCCGGAGGTCGGGTTCAGGCAGTCTTCCTGCGTCATGGGGCTGATGCCCGATGCGTCGATGGCGAGGCGTGCGTACTTCTCGGCGTTGGCATAGTCGCCGTACCAGAGGTAGAGACGTGCCTTCAGGCCGTATGTGCAGGCCAGGTCGGGCATGGTCTTGCCGTTGGTGCTGGGCAGGAAACCTATGTACTTCTCGGCCTTGTCGAGGTCGGCAAGGATGAACTGGTACATCGCGTCGCGGTTAACGCGCGGGTTGTTGCGGGCGTCGCTCTCGGCGGTGTTCTCGTCGACGATGGGCACCGTGAGTCCGTTAACGTCGTTGCCGCTCTCGTTTACGCTTGATATCATGTCGTTAGGCAGGAACTCGAAGCAGCGTGCCAAGTCGAGATAGATGAGCGCGCGGTAAGCCAGCGCCATGCCGTAATAGCCGAGCTGGTCCTCTGTGGCCGTCTCCTCGTCGATTGAAGAGATGAGGGTGTTGGTCGAGTTGAGGAATCCGTAGTAATACTGCCAGAAGTATGAGCCGTAAGCGTAGCGGCTTCCCATAGCCTGGTTGGTGGCGTATGCCGAGTAGTGGTCATAGCCGGTGGTGGGTATGCAGGCGTCGCCCGTCATGCGGTCGCGGGCTATCATAACGCCGGCGTAGCCTATTGCGCCGTGCCAACCCTGGTCAAGATAACTTGACATTGCCTGGTTAGTGTAGGCGGGGATACCGTTAGCCAGCGACTCGGTAGCCGTGGCCGAGCCGCCCACCTGCTCTTCGGTAGCCACCTGGGTCACCTCGATGTCGTCCATACAGCCCGTAAGTGAGGCGGAGGCGACGGCGGCGAGCATCATGCCCGAAAGCAGTCTTATATTAATATGTCTTTTCATTTTCGATAAGATGTTTAATACATTGTTTAGAATGTCACTGTTATACCGCCCGAGATGGTGCGTACTGAAGAGTAGATCTCGCCTGATGAAGCTCCGGTGATGCTCTGGCGCGGGTCGAGACCCTGACGCTTAGACCATGTCCAGAGGTTGTCGCCAACTACGTAGAGGCGGAGGGCCTGCAGGCCGATCTTCGACGTGATGCTCTTCGGCAGGGTGTAGCCGATGGTCACGTTCTGCAGCGAGAGGTAAGAGGCGCTCGTGAGGAAGCGGTCAGACTTGGCTCCGGCGCTGAAGTTGTCGTTGTACATCAGGATCGGCACGTTGGTGTTGGTGTTGTCGAGCGACCATGCGTTGAGCAGGTCGGCATGGATGGCCTGGCCGCGCGTGAACGACATGAGGCTCTGATACGTGTTGTCGTAAACCTGTCCGCCGAGCTGGTAAGTGAAGTCAACAGATACGTCGAGGCCCTTCCACTTAAGGCTGGTGCCGAAGCCGCCGTAAACGTCGGGCAGGGCGTCGCCGCAGAGATAGTTGGTAGCCTCAGAGTAAGTGTCGGTGGTGGTGCGGCCCGTAACCACGGTCAAGGGGTTGCCGTTAGCGTCGTAAACCTGGTTACCGGCAGCGTCGAGCACGGGATCCGTCTCGTCCTTATACCAGAGAGACTTACCCGTCTCGGGGTCAACGCCCGCGTACTTGGGCATGTAGAGGGTGTATCTTGACAAGCCCTCGCCTACGTAATAGTCGCCGCTGATATAGCCGGGATAACCCTCAACGTCGTTGGTGCGGCTCGAATCGGCCAGCCTGGTCACCTCGTTGTGGTTGGTGGTAAGGTTGGCGTAGAGAGACCATGTGAGGTCTTTCGTGCGGATTACGTCGCCGAACACAGAGAACTCGAAACCGTTGTTGATCATGTTGCCGACGTTGGTGTAGTAGCCGGTCCAGCCGTACGACGTAGGCAGAGAGAACCATGAGAGCATGTCTTTCGTGCGGTTAGAGTAGAACTCGGCGGTACCCGAGAGGCGGCCGTTGAAGAAGCTGAAGTCAACGCCGACGTTGAACTTGCCGTTCTTCTCCCAAGTGATATTCTCGTTGCCGAGCGATTCGGGCACGAGCGATATTTCGTCGTTACTGTTGGTCACGCTGTAGTAGGTGGTGTAAAGCAGGTCTGAGATGTTGTCGTTACCGTTTTCGCCGTAAGAGGCCTTGAACTTCAACTCGTCAACCCACGGCGCGTTGAACCACTCTTCCTTGTTGATGAGCCATCCGGCGCCTACCGACCAGAAGTTACCCCAGCGGTGGTCCGGGTGGAAGCGCGACGATGCCTGGCGCAGGTAAGAGCCTGACACGAAGTAACGCTCGTCGAAGTTGTACTGTGCGCGGCTGAGCCATGACTCGGTGTTATAGTCTGAAGTGTAAGACGTGCCGCCCTGGGGCATGATGGCTCCGGCCAGCTCCTTGTTGTCGAACGAGAACATGTTGTACATCGCGTTGCTCAGGTAGTAGCCGCGGCTGCGGTAGTACTCGTGGCCCACCATGACCTCGATGTCGTGCTTGCCGTAGGTCTGGTGCCAGTTGATACGCTGCTGGTAGTTGAACGACCATGTGCGCTGGTGAGCCTTGCTCACCGTACCGTTGTTGGCCGAATACTGTCCGAACCAGGGGTTCATCGTGCTCGTGCCGCGCGCCTCGTTGAGGTACACGTTGTTGATCGACGTGAACGTGAAGCCGTAAGGCAGGCGTATCTCGGCCGTACCCGTACCGTTGAACATGTTGCCCTCGCTGTTGTTGTCGTTGAGCTGTACGTCGCTCAGGGCGTTGGCGCCCGAGAGATAGGGGCGTGCCAGGCCGTTGAGCAGGCCGTCACCGTAGTCGTAAGCGTTGATATGAGCCTCTTCGTTGTAGATGATGTTGCCCTGGGCGTCGCGGTGATAGAGCGGATATATCGGGGCTACGTATATCATAGAGAAGGGGTTGCCCGCGCTGGCAGACGTGCCGTCTTCGGCCAGCGAGTTTGAGTTAGAGTGCGCGTAGGTCATGTTACCGCCCAGCTTGAGCCACTCCTTAGCTTGGTAGTCGGCGTTCATGCGCGCGGTGAAGCGGGTATAGTCGGTATTGGGGGTGATACCCTCGTTCTTCATGTAGTTGGCCGAGCCGTAGAATGTGCTGCGCTCGGTGCTGCCCGAGGCCGAGACGGTGTACTCCTGTCGGAGGCTGCTGTTGTATGCGGCGTCGCGCCAAGAGTCGGGCGTGAGGTAATACTGGTTGCCGTCTACGCCGGTCACCAGTCGTCCCAGCGTGGCGTTGGGGTTGAGCTTGCCGTCGGTACCGATGAGCATCTGTCCTTCGGGCAGGGTGTAGACGTTGTAGCCCAGGCCGTAAGCCGAGCTGTTGGTCAGGTTGGTGTTGGCGAACTGCCAAGCCTGAGCGTCGCCGTAGCCCCAAGTTCTCTGTGCGTAGTTATAGAGGCCCTTGTACCACATCTCATAGTAGGCGGCGGGGCTTTCTATCGTGTTGTAGAAAGGTGTTGCCTTAGAGTTAGAGCCCCACTTGGCGTCTACCGTTATCACGGCGTCCTTGCCGCGCTTGGCGGCCTTCGTGGTGACGAGGATCACGCCGTTACCTCCGCGCGCACCGTAGAGGGCGGTAGAGGCGGCGTCCTTGAGCACTGTCATGCTCTCCACGTCTATCGGGTTTATGTCGTTAAGACTTCCTCCGTAAGGCGAACCGTCCACTACGATAAGCGGGTCGTTGCCCGCGTTGATCGAGTTGATACCGCGGATACGGATGGTCGGCGTAGAGCCGGGCTGGCCCGAACCTGTGTAGATCTGCACGCCCGAGGCCTTACCCTTGAGTGCGTCTACCGGGTTGGTAACCTGCACCTTAGCGATCTCCTCGGAGTTCACCACGGCCGCCGAGCCCGTGAAGGCTGACTTCTTGGCCGTACCGTAGGCTACGACCATCACCTCGTCGAGGTTCGTCTGGTCGGCCTCGAGCGTAACGGTCAC
>CALUFN010000043.1 GCA_944319945.1 uncultured Prevotella sp. | reverse complement strand
AGGGACGACAAATATTTCAAGCTTAGGCTGTTCGCACTGCACGACTCTACCATCCAACAGATTTGCGGATGAACCACAATAGGTTACCTTTCGGAAAACAAGAAAACAGAATCAATCACTTAACAGCATATCACATGTTTATTTATTAAATAAGAAACAATTAACATAAAACATAACTACGTAGTATGAAAAAAAGAAACGTTATCTTTACCTTAGCACTGCTGCTCGCCGCAACGGCGGCAAGCGCGGCAGGCAAAATCTACAAGCCGTGGAGCAACGGACGGCTCGTAGTGTCGGAAAACAATCGCTACCTCGTACACGAGAACGGCGCGCCGTTCTTTTGGCTCGGCAACACGGCGTGGCTGCTGCCTGAAAGGCTCAACCGCGACGAAGTGGACTACTTCCTCACCAACGAGCGCATGAAGGGCTACAACGTAGAGCAGATACAGGTGCTTAACGCCATACCTACGTTCAACGTCTACGGACACGCAGCCAACAACGCCGAGTTCGACTTCAGCGAAGTGTCGAAGCCCGGCGTGTACGGTTATTGGGAGCATCTTGACTACATCGTTGAAACGGCCGAGCGCAACGGCATCTACATCGCCATGGACTGCATCTGGGGTTCGCAAATCAACGCTATGGACACCAAGAAGGCGGCCGCCCTCGGCACGTTCCTCGCCGAGAGGTATAAGGATTACCCCAACATCATCTGGCTCATCGGCGGCGACATCATGGGCGACAAGAAGCCCGAGGTGTGGGACGCAATGGCGCGCGCCATAAAGAAAATAGACAAGGTGCACGTAATGACGTTCCACCCGAGAGGACGCACGACGTCGGCCTGGTGGTACAACGACCGTGAGTGGATGGACTTCAACATGTTCCAGAGCGGACACCGCCGCTACGGACAGCGCAAGGGCGACGGCGACTACACCATCAAGGACAACACCGAAGAAGACAACTGGCGCTACGTTGACATGAGCTTCGAGAAGGAGCCGCTGCGCCCCGTGATTGACGGCGAGCCGAGCTACGAGGACATTCCGCAGGGACTTCACGACGTGAACGACCCGCGCTGGATGGACTACGACGTGCGCCGCTACGCTTACTGGGCCGTGTTCGGCGGAGCCTTCGGCCATACTTACGGCCACAACTCGGTGATGCAGTTCATCCGTCCGGGCCTGCTGGCGTCGTTCGGAGCCGAAAAGCCGTGGTGGGAGGCTATGGAAGACCCTGGCTACAACCAGATGAAATACCTCAAGTGGCTCATGCTGAGCTTCCCGTTCACCGAGCGCATCGCCGACCAAAGCTGCATAGCCGGGCAGAACGGCGAACGCTACGACCGAGTAATAGCGACGCGCGGCAACGACTACATGCTCGTTTACAATTACAGCGGAAAGCCCATGAGCATAGACCTCGCTAAGATAAGCGGCGCCAAGAAGAACGTATGGTGGATGAATCCGGCCAATGGCGAGCTTACCTATCTCGGCGAGTATGACAGCAAGGTGACCCAGTTCAGCTACGACGCGGCCTACCTGCGCGGCAGCGACCGCGTGCTCATAGCCGTAGACTCGAGCAAGAATTACATAAGCAAGACTGACAAACAAATACCCGAAAAGCAATGATACGCAAGGCATTCATAACGGCGTTGGCCGCCCTGCTCTGCCTGCCGGGCATGGCGGCGAAGAAGAAAACGGCGAAGGAGTCGCCGTTTCCCATCGCCGTAACCGAGCTTAAGACCGAGCGCATGACCGACCCGATGAGCATTGACACGCCCCGGCCGAGGCTCGGCTGGGTGCTCACGTCTGATAAGCAGGACGTAATGCAGACGTCGTACCGCATCATAGTAGCGTCGACAAAGGCGAAGGCCGACAGTCTCGTCGGCGACCTTTGGGACGCAACCGTCAACAGCGACCAGTCGCAATGGATAAGATACGCCGGCAAGGAGCTGCGCAGCAACACGCCCTGCTACTGGCGCGTGAAGGTGAACACCACACAGGGCGAAAGCGACTGGAGCGAAACGGCGATGTGGAACGTCGGCCTGCTGAACGAAGCCGACTGGAGCGGACAATGGATAGGGCTCGACCGCGCCATGCCGTGGGATATAGAGGAGATACACAGCCAGCTCAGCTCGCGCTACCTGCGCACGGAGTTCAAGGTGGAGAAAGAGGTGAGCCGCGCCACGCTCTACATCAGCGGACTAGGCATGTACGAGGCTTACATCAACGGAAAGAAGGTTGGCGACCAGGTGCTTGCGTCAGCACCGACCGACTACCGCAGGACGGTTCTATACAATGCGTTCGACGTGACGCAGATGCTCGCCGCCGACAACGCCGTAGGCGTAGTGCTCGGCAACGGCCGCTACTACACCATGCAACAGAACAAGAAGCCGTACAAGATAACCAACTTCGGCTATCCGAAGCTGCGCCTGAACCTCGTGATAGAATACGCCGACGGCACGAGGCAGACCGTTGCGTCTAACAACAAGTGGAAGCTGAACCCCGACGGAGCCATCCGCTCGAACAACGAGTACGACGGCGAGATTTACGATGCACGCAAGGAGTTCGACGGTTGGACGGCTCCCGGCTTCGACGATGCCAAGTGGATGGCAGCCGAACGCGTGGCCATCCCTTACGGAACGCTGCGCGGAGCTATGTCGCCCAACATGAAAGTAGTAAAGACCATTAAGCCGGTAAGTGTCAAAAAGCATGGCGACGGCTTCATCGTGGACATGGGACAGAACATGGCCGGCTGGCTTAAGATGCGCGTCAGCGGAGTAAACGCCGGCGACACCGTGAGCATCATCTTCTCTGAAAACATCAACCCTGACGGCAGCCTCAACCGAGCCAACTTCCGCCACGCCTTCTCTACCGACAAATACGTGGCCGACGGCACGGAGAACGGCCGCTGGTGGTCGCCAACGTTCGTCTACCACGGTTTCCGTTATGCCGAGATCAAGGGCATGGCCGATGTCACGGCCGACGACCTGACAGGCGAAGTAATAAGCGACGAGATGACGGAAACGGGCACGTTCATTTGCTCGGACACCATTCTCAACAAGGTTTACAAGAACGCATACTGGGGCATCCTCGGCAACTACAAAGGCATGCCCGTTGACTGTCCGCAACGCGACGAGCGCCAGCCGTGGCTCGGCGACCGTGTGCGCGGATGCTTCGGCGAGGCTTACCTCTTCGACAACAACAAGCTGTACGCCAAGTGGGCGCGCGACATAGTTGAGGCCCAACGCGAGGACGGATGCATTCCCGACGTGGCCCCGGCCTACTGGAACTATTATTCGGACAACATAACGTGGCCCTCGGCACTGCCTTTCTCGCTCGAAATGATGTACAACCAGTTCGGCGACGACGAACCGATACGCCGCTATTACCCGGCCGTTAGGAAGTGGCTGGCGCACATGAAGTACCAATACATGAAAGACGGACTAATGCCGCGCGACAAGTACGGCGACTGGTGCATGCCTCCGTCTGACCCGAAGGCCATACACAACCGCGACCCGAAACGCCAAACCGACGGTACACTGATAGCTTCGTCTTACTATTACAAACTCAACAAGCTCATGGAACGCTTCGCCAAGCTGCAGTCGAAGAATGCCGAAGCAGCCGAATACGCAGCCGAGGCGGCACGCGTGAAAGAGGCTTTCAACAAGAAATTCCTCACCGTAAACCGCGGCACGAGCCAAGTGCCGGGAACCCTGCTCTACCCCGACAGCACCTTCTACGGCAACAACACCACTACAGCCAACCTGCTGCCGCTCGTGTTCGGCATGATCGACGACGACTATGTGCGCGGAGAAGTGGAGAAAAACATCATCAACGACATCATCACCGTAAGCAAGGGACTTATGCCCTGCGGCATAATCGGAGGGCAATGGCTGATGCACGGACTCACCGATATGGGCCGCGCCGACATCGCCTGGCTGCTGGCTACCAACACGAAATACCCGAGTTGGGGCTACATGACCGAGAAAGGAGCCACCACGATATGGGAACTGTGGAACGGCGACACCGCCAACCCGAAGATGAACAGCGCCAACCACGTAATGCAACTCGGCGACCTCATTGCATGGCTGTACGAGGACGTGGCTGGAATAAGCTACGACACAGATCGTCCCGGCTTCAAGCACATAGTCATGAAGCCCGACTTCACGGTAGACGAAATGAACGACATAAAGGCCTCTTACCGCTCAATCTACGGCGACATAGTAAGCCGTTGGAACAAGAAGGGCGGCAAGCTGTACTGGCACATCGAAATTCCGGCTAACACGACGGCCGAGGTCCACCTGCCCGACGGCACGGTGAAGAACATCGGTTCGGGAACATACGACCTCACGTCGACGCTCCCCGTACAAGACGAAGCCGTGGAAGCAGACGAGTTCCTTTATACAAACGCATCGTTTCCGCAGGCCCATTCGGCCACTATCGCCGAGACAACGAAAGGCGACTTGGTAGCAACATACTTCGGAGGGACAAAGGAACGCAACCCCGACGTATGCATTTGGGTGAGCCGCAAGCCCAAAGGCAGCGACGAATGGACAGCTCCGCAGCTTGTGGCCGACGGAGTTTTCAGGACGGGAAGCGAGGAAGCGAAGCTCGCCGGACTGTCAGGGCTCGACAGCACTAACGTTGCTGCCGACAAAGGACCCATCATCGACAAGAACGTCCGTAAGAATCCAGAGGGCTGGCAGCGTAAGGCGTGCTGGAATCCGGTGGTCTACCAGATTCCCGGAGGCGACCTTATCATATACTTTAAGATAGGTAACAAGGTTTCCGACTGGACCGGTTGGCTCATCCGCTCTAAGGACGGAGGCAAGACTTGGAGCAAGCGCGAGCCGCTGCAGGAGGGATTCCTCGGCCCGATAAAGAACAAGCCTATCATCAACAAAGGACGCCTCATAGCCCCGACAAGCATCGAGGAAGGCGGCTGGAGGCTGTATTTCGAATATTCGGACGACATGGGCAAGACGTGGAAACGCACCGACTTCGTGAAAGCCGATGAAGGAGTCAAGGCCATACAGCCGGCCATAATGGTATTGGCGGACGGCCGCTTGGCCGCCGTAGCACGCACCCGGAGCGAACGCATCGGCATAACTTACAGTTCGGACAACGGCCTTACATGGTCGAAACTCGAACTTATAGACACGCCGAACAACAACAGCGGACTCGACGCCGTTACCCTGAAAGACGGCCGCCACGCGCTGATATGCAACGACAGGCCCATCCCCCACGGCATAAAGAACGGCAAGGGAGCACGCACTCCGCTGTCCGTAATGCTGTCTGACGACGGCGTAAACTGGCGCCACTGGGTAACGCTCGAAGACTCGCCGATAAGCCAATACTCTTATCCGTCTATAATCCAAACCTCAGACGGCAAGCTGCACTGCATCTATACGTGGCGCAGGCAGAGGATAAAGCACGTAGTGCTCGACCCTGAAAAATAAGATTAAAGACTTAAGGAGTTATGAAGTTAAGGAGCAAGACACAAGCCTTAACTCCATAACTCCTTTAACATCATAACATCCCTACAGACAAAAACAAAGCAAATGATGAAAAAACTATTATTCCTCTTATCACTGTTCATCTCGCTGACTGCCGCTGCCGCCGACGCATATTCAGTTGCGGGGCTGTTTCCCTTGCAGGGAAGCGGACGCGTGATATACAACTTCAACCAGGGCTGGCGCTTCCACTTGGGCGACGCCGCAGGAGCCGAAGCTACGTCGTTCGACGACAGCCGATGGCCCGTAGTATGCGCTCCGCACACCGTTAGATTAGAACCCTCGGAAGCAAGCGGCGGCCGCAACTACCAGGGAGTAGCCTGGTACCGCAAGCACTTCACCGTGCCCGCTGATATGAAGGGCAAGGTCGTCACCGTGCACTTCGAGGCGATAATGGGCAAACAAGACATTTACGTAAACGGGCAGAAGGTGAAAAGCCACCTCGGAGGATACCTCCCGATAACGGTCGACCTGACACGGCTCGGCGTGAAGGCCGGAGACAAGTGCCTGATAGCAGTGAAGGCTGACAACAGCGACGACAAGACGTATCCTCCGGGCAAGAAGCAGGCCGCGCTCGACTTCTGCTACCACGGCGGAATGTACCGCGACGTATGGCTCATAGGCAAGTCGCCCGTAGCGATAACCGACGCCGTTGAGGCAAACAGGGTGGCAGGCGGAGGCGTGTTCCTGCACTATGACAACATATCCGACGAGAGCGCCGACGTGTTGGTCGACGTGGAAGTTGGCAACACGTCTAACAAGACGGCCCAGCCTACGGTGACCGCCGTAGTCAAGGACAAGAGCGGGCAGACCGTCTACTCGCTGTCAAAAAGAGTCAAGGTGAAGGCCGGCAAGGCCGCCACCGCCTACCTCGCGATGAAGCTGAAAGAGCCACGCCTGTGGTCGCCCGAGACCCCCTATCTATATAATGTGGAAATAACAGTAAAGGACGGTGAAGCCAACGTTGACGGAGGCATCGTCCACATGGGCATACGCAAGGCCGAATTCCGCAGCAAGGACGGCTTTTGGCTCAACGGCAAGCCCTACCACCAGCTCGTAGGCGGCAACCGCCACCAAGACTTCGCCTACGTCGGCAACGCCCTGCCCAACAGCCAACAGTGGCGCGACGCCAAGCGGCTGCGCAAGGCCGGCATGAAGATAATACGCTGCGCCCACTACCCCATGGACCCGTCATTCATGGACGCGTGCGACGAGCTGGGGCTATTCGTCATCGTGCCCACCCCGGGCTGGCAATACTGGAACAAGGACCCGCGCTTCGGCGAGCTTGTGCATGAGAACACGCGGCAGATAATACGCCGCGACCGCAACCACTGCTCGGTGCTCATGTGGGAGCCGATACTCAACGAAACGCGTTATCCCGAAGACTTCGCGATAGAAGCATTGAAGATAACACGCGACGAATTTCCATACCCCGGACGGCCTGCGGCCGTGGCCGACGTGCAGTCTGCCGGGGTAAGGGACAACTACGACGTGGTGTACGACTGGGCCGACAACATAGGCAAAGGCGACTGGCCGGAGGACAAATGCGTCTTCACGCGCGAGTTCGGCGAGATGGTAGACGACTGGTACGCACACAACAATATCAACCGCGCAGCCCGTGCGTGGGGCGAGCGGCCCATGCTCATGGCCGCACTGTCGCTCTGCGACACCAACGGCGAGATGTACCACGGCCAAAGGCAGTTCATAGGCGGATGCCAGTGGCACCCCTTCGACCATCAGCGCGGCTACCATCCCGACCCGTATTACGGCGGAATTTACGACGCATTCCGCCAGAAGAAGTATGCTTTCGAGATGTTCCGCTCGCAAGACCTCGATGCGGAGCCAATGGTGTTCATAGCGCATGAAATGACACAATTCTCTGACAACGACGTAACCGTGTTCTCCAACTGCGACAGCGTGCGCCTGACGGCCTTCGAGGGCGACAAGGTGATGACCCTGCCCGTAAAGCACGACCCGAACGACAAACCGTCGGCTCCGGTGGTGTTCAAGGACTTTTGGGACTTCTGGCACGCCCGCGAGTACAGCTACAAGCAGCGCAACTGGCAGCGCGTAAGCCTAAAGGCCGAAGGCATTAAGGACGGCAAGGTGGTAGCCGTAGAGAAGAAGATGCCCTCGCGCCGCTCAACCAAGCTGCGCCTCTACGCCGACGACATGGGCCGCAAGCTCACGGCCGACGGCAGCGACTTCATCGTAGTAGTGGCCGAAGTGACCGACGATAACGGCAACGTGAAGCGCCTGGCCACAGACAACATACGGTTCACCGTGGAGGGCGAGGGCCGCATCATCGGCGACGGCGGCGACATCATGGCCAATCCGCGCCGCGTGGAATGGGGCACGGCCCCGGTGCTGATACAGGCCACCGACCGCCCGGGCAAGATAACCGTAACAGCGCGCTCGGCCTACGACGGCACCTACGCTCCGGCCGAGGCCACGCTGACGATAGAGAGCACTGCTTACGACATGCCCGAATGCTCTACCGACCGCCCCGAATACGCAGCGACACCTACGGGCGGGCAGCAGCGCGAGGCCGCCAAGACCGACATGACCGACGAGGAACGCCAACGCACGCTCGAGGAAGTAAACCGCCAGCAGGCGGAGTTCGGCGTGCAGCAGTAACGCATTGATAACCAGCTGATTACCAAAAGGCGGCATTTTGCGATGCAAAATGCCGCCTTTTAGCATGCAATAGCTTACCTTTTACGACGCAAAAGGTAAGCTATTACGGATAGATACAAAAAATCCAATATGCAATCGGATATCCTTCCATCGTTAGCCCATAAGCCGCAACGGCCAAAAGCGCAATTATTATCAATATCACGGCCGTGCCCGTCCTTACCAACAGGGGAGGAATCTCCCCGATGATCTTGCGCATCTTCTCGCTTCTCAATTCTACTTTATCTTCCATACTTTCTTATTTATTTTAGCAGACAAGAAGATCTGCCTTGCCACTTGTCTGCTCGTCACTGATTACTTGTCTGTTATAAAAAATCAATTACCAAGCTCCAACTGGTTCTTCACCAACTCATAGTATAATCCTTTGCGTTCGGTCAGCGACTTATGGGTGCCAACCTCGGCCACGTGTCCGCAGTCCATCACCACTATCCGGTCGGCATTCTTCACCGTGCTCAGCCTGTGGGCCACTACGACCACGGTGCGTACCTTGCAGAAGCGGTCGAGATTATTTACTATCATGCGCTCGTTCTTAGCGTCGAGCGAGTTGGTAGCCTCGTCGAGAAAGATGTAGTCAGGATTCTTATACACGGCCCTCGCTATCAGTATGCGCTGCTTCTGCCCCTGGCTTAGGCCCGTGCCGTTGCGCCCAATCTTGGTGTCAAACTTCAACGGCAGGCTCATTATGTAATCCTTTATGCAGGCTATCTCGGCGGCTTGCAGCAGGCGTTGCTCGTCAATCTCGCCGTCGTCTACGGCTATGTTTCTCGCTATCGACTCCGAGAATATCACGCCCTCTTGCATCACAACGCCGCACTGCCGCCGCCACCAGTCGAGATCAATGCGCGAAAGCTCCTCACCGCCTACGGTTATGCGCCCGTAGTCTACGGGATAATAGCCAAGCATGAGCTTCACGAGGGTGGTCTTGCCGCTGCCCGACGCTCCCACTATCGCCGTTACCTTGCCTTTAGGTATGTCTATGCTCACCTCGCCAACCGCGAAGCCTAACGAATGCCTGTCATACCTAAAGCTGATGTCGTCCAACTGTATGGCCTGCGGCCCGGCGGGCGCGCGTCGGTCGTGGCCGTCGGCGTTCTCGTCTTTCACACGGTGAATCTCGTTAATGCGCTCAAGGCTTATCTTCACGTCTTGCAGCGAATAGAAGAAGTCCATGAGCTGCTCCACGGGTATGTTAAGCTGGCCTATTATGTACTGCACGGCCAGCATCATGCCGAGCGTCAGGTCACCGTTGATTACCGCCGTGGCCGACACCACGGTTATCACGATGTTCTTCATCTCGTTGATGAGTATGCTGCCGGCCTCCTGCGTCTGCGCGAGCTTCAGGCTCTTCATCTGCACGTTGAAGAGGTCGGCCTGAGTGTCTTCCCACTCCCAGCGGCGGCGCCTGCGGCAGCCCTGCAACTTGATTTCCTGCATCGACGTGATAAACTCGTAAGTCTTGTTATTGTTGATCGAGTACTGCTCGAACAGCTCGTAGTCAAGCACCTTGCGCCTTCTCAGGAACGAGGCTATCCACAAGCCGTAAAGGGCGCTGCCGACCAAGAATATCGTGAAAATCAGGCCGCTGTACAGGAACAGCACCACGCCGAACACCACCATGCTCAACAATGAGAACATCACGCTGAGCGTCTGACTGGTAAGAAAGTTGTTGACGCGCGAATGGTCGCCCATGCGCTGCATAAGGTCGCCCATCTGCTTAACGTCGAAAAACGACATGGGCAGGCGCAGCAGCTTGATGAAGAAGTCGCTCACCAGCGAGATGTTAACCCTCATGCTGATGTGCAGCAGCAGCCAGCGGCGGATGAAGTCGAGAGCCGTGCGGCTCACGGTGAGCACGAGCTGGCCTATCAGTATGAGCCACACGAAACCTATGTCGCGACGATGTATGCCGACGTCGACAATGGCTTGCGTGAGAAACGGCAACACCAGCTGCAGCAGGCATCCCAGCAACAACCCCACCATTATTTGGCCGAAATAGCGCCTGTACTTCTTAACGTATCCGAAGAGGAAGAAGAACGAGCGGCTGTCGCCACCGTCGTCGCCGCCCCGGCGTGTGAAGAACTCAGGCGTAGGCGCGATGAACATGACCACGCCCTTGTCAGAGCCGTCCATGCGCGTGCAGAGCCAATGTTCGGCCATCTCTTCGCGCGAGTAAGTAATCAGGCCCTTGCTAGGGTCGGCTATGTAAAACTTGCGAGCCTTACTGTCAGTCTTATACAGCACGACGAAGTGGTTTTGGTTCCAGTGCAGTATGCTCGGCTTAGGAGCCGAGGCAAGCCCGTCAAGGCTTATCCGCCCGCACAGAGTCTGCAGGCCCAGCTTCTCCGCCGCTTCGCTGATGCCGAGCAGCGACACGCCCTCGTTAGTGGCGAAGCACAGCTTCGACAAATACTCCGAACTGTACTCCCTGCCGAAATGCTTGCACACCATGCGCAGGCATGTCTGCCCGCACTGCATGGCGTCGTGCTGACGATAAACCTTGAATCTGCTCATGCTTTATACGTATTTAAGATATGCTATAATTGTTAGTTAACGCCTGCGCCGTCAGAACGTAGGTATCTGCCTGCCCGAGCTGGTCGGCGCGGTAGGAAGATTCTGGTCATTGATGCTCTTACCGACGTTGAAATTCCATGTAACGTTAAGGGAGATCACCGAGTTGTGCGACATGTCCTTGCGTATCAGCTCCCAGCCCTGCCCGCGCGAAGTGAGCTTCGGGCGGTTGTAGAACAGTCCTCCATACGTAAGGTTGAGGTTGAGCTTGTTTTTCAGCAATGACGCATACGCTCCCGCATATACGCTGTAAGAGCCTTCGTTCTCGTAAGAGAGGGTCTTGGTCTTGCTCGATGTCGAAAGCCCCAGCGTGAAGCCGAAGTTGTTGGTCACGGTGAAGTTGTTGTAGGTCGTGAAACTTACCGACGCATGGTCATACTTATAGCCCGGCATGCTTTCACGCCGGTGCGTGCCCGAGACATATGTGTTGGTGTACCAGAACTTAAACAGATAGCCCGAATACATCAGGTTAAGCGTGTTGAGCATGCGCCAGCCGGTGTTCTCGGGCGTAGTGTAGTAGACGCCGGGGCGGCTCTCGTCCTGCTTCATCAGCACGTTGACCATGTTGTCGCCGTAATTGAAGTCATACCATACGGCCCACTTGCGGTTAAAGGCGAAGTATATCTCAAGATCGTCGTAATTCTCTTTGGTCAGATCGGGATTGCCTATGCTGTAAAGGTTTTCGTTCTGCCATGTCACGGTGGGCAGCTTATAGTTGTAGTTAGGCAGCGAATAATAGTGCTTATAGCCTATGTTGAGAAAGCACGACTTGCTTCCGTCGATTATCCACTGGGTAGTAAGCGAGGGGTAAAGGCCGTCTTCGCGGATGCTTACGTCGTTTCCGCGGTCAAGATAGTCATAATAGTTCTTATCCGAGACGTGATAGTTAAGTCCGGCTTTTACGTAAAAGCTCTTGCCTATCATCATGCTGTAGTCGGCCCACGCGCCGTAATCATTGGATCTTATTTTATAGCGTCCGTCGGGCACGTAGCCTATTACGGCGGTGCCGTAGTCGTCGTGGCGGTCTAAGAGATAATAATAGTCAACACCCACGTTGAGGTTCATGTAGTCCTTGAAATGCACATGCAGCAGCGGAGTGACGGAGAGTGAGGTCATGTCGGCGCGCATGTCGGCCCTGTCGGCCGTACCGTCGAGCAGGTAGTCGTAGCCGTGGTGCTCCTTGCTCTTGCCGTATTCCGTGCGGAAGTGGAAATAGCTTAGGCTGTCCTTGCCGAACCATCGTTTATATTGCAGGCCGGCTCCGTAGTTCTTAGGCTTGCCCTTTACGGCCACGTCGAGGCTGCTTGCGCCCGAGAGGCTGCTTTGCGTGTTGTCGTCACCGGTGAAGCCGACGCCGGCGTACACGTCTATCCGGTCGAGCTTGCTCGGTGAATATTTCAGTGCGAAATTATCCCACACGCCCCAGCCTTCGTTTATCGTCTTCGTCTCGGTCAGCCGCTCTTGGCCGTCCTGACGGTCGATCTGACTGCCGCGTATCACGAAATGGCTGGTAGGACATACGCTGAGGTTGTTGCGCATGGTCAGCTTGCCCTTCGAGTAGAGCAGGTTCAGGCCCCGTATGGTCTGCTTCACTCCGTCCTTGTTAGCTTCCGAGCTCAGGCTGACCGTGCCGAGCAGCCCGAGCTGCTCGCGCAGGCGTATCTTCACCACGCCGCCCGTGGCGTTCACGCCGTAAGACGCGTCGGCATGCGGAATCACCTCTATGCGGTCTATCATCGAGGGGTCGATGGCCCTAAGCTCGTCAAGCGATATCCGTTGGTCGTCGATGTATATCAGCGTGCCAGTTCGTCCGCGCACGCTGATGCTGCTGTTGGTAACGTAGAGGCCGCCCACTAAGCGCAAGAAGTCGATGATGGACTTGCCTTTGGCCAGCGGATTGCCCTTCACCTTGACGAAGATGTCGCCGTTTTGCTTCACTTCGGAATAGTTGGCCATTACGGTTACCGCGTCGAGCATCTCAGACGAGGTGCTGAGGCGTATCGTCCCCAAGTCAAGCCGGCCGTTAACGCCGGCGCTCGTCTCGTAATCGTCGAAACCGACGCACGTTATCAGCAGGCGGTATTTGCCGGCGGCTATGCTGTCAATAGTGAAGGTGCCGTCTTCGCCCGTCAGCCCTGTGGCCGCCGTATTGCCGTCGTCGTGCAGAAGCGTCACCGTAGCCCGCCAAACGCCCACGCCCTCGTCGTCTACGACATGGCCCGTTACCACTCCGCCGCCCGTCTGTGCGCAGGCCGCCCGATCGACAAATAAGATTAGGAAAAACAATGCTTTTCTCATTTTGTTTGATTTTTTAATTATTATTTACCATTTCTAATTATAAACTAATAAGCAAGCAAACCATTTACAAGCATTAACTGAAATTAAGCAACAACGGCCCATCAGCCGAACTATTTGCGACTCATCCAGGCAGATTATTTCAGTTTGTTGCATTTCAGAGGCTTTTCCTTACGGTTTTCATTTATCTCTGACAAGCATGCAAAAGGCATCCTTTTACAGCTCAAAAGGCCGCCTTTCAGAATGTAAAAGGCCATGTATTGCAAGCTGAAAGGCAACCTTTTGAAACTGTAATCACCGCCGCGTGTTTAATAGACTTCCGTCAACGGGTTAAATAAACAATATGAATATTGATTATCACAACACCAACAATCACGTCAGAATCTCTGAATCTCCGAGCTGCCGGTGCCTTTGCCTTTATACGTCTTCTTATTCTTAAATGTATATCTCACGGTAAGCATCACTTGGCGCGAAGCTCCCTTACGGTATTCCAGCACGCTTACGCCGTTCATGGCAGACGTATGCTTCTGCCGCCAAGTGCCTAACACGTCGTTACCGTAGAGATTGACCGACCAGTTGCCGAAACGTTTGCTCAGTATTACCGACACCGACGCACTGTCGTCGAAATAATACGTGTTGTTGTGTCCCTTGCTCATCCAGCTGCCGGTAAGGTATGCATAAACGCCCCAGGGCAGGTCGAAACGGTTTTGCATGCCGACCACGAACAGCGGCTTGTCATAATCTTGACGCGGCGAACCGTAAGACAGGTTAGAGATTGAGACCGTGCCTTGCAGCATTGGGTGCCAAAAACCGATGTCCATACTGTGAGACAAGGAGACCGTGAACAAGTCTGACGAAGGAAGATTCACCGGGCTGCGCAGGTTTATCCGTTCGTCGGGCAGATACGTGTAAACATATTCCACGCCGTGCCTCCTCCTAATGTATGATGCCGAAAGCATGGTCTGCTTCCACGTAAGGCCCAAGCTCAACGTCTTAGGCGTGGACGGCAGCAGCAGCGGATTGCCCGTCTCCCACGACGTATGGGTCACGTATGTGTAATTATTGTTAAGCATCGAATAGCTCGGACGGTAAACATTAGAGCCGTAAGAGAGGGTGACGCGCCAATCACCGCCGGCATAGCTTACCACGGCTTTCGGCAGCCAGTCGGTATAAGATTTAGACTGGTTACCGACAAAGCTCCCGTCTTTGAAATAATCGAAGCTCGTAGCCTCGAAACGCAATCCACCGATAAAAGTCCAATGCTTATTGGGACTGTAAACCAAGTCGACATAACCGCCGGCAAGGTCTTGCCTTACATAATCTTCCGCACCTGTAACGGCGGCATCCGTCACCGCGCTTGCGAAGCCGGTACGGTTAGTGGTATGCGAGTATTCTCCGCCCAGGTCTATCGACACCTTGCCAAAGTCCATGCTGAGGTTGGCCTTAGTCGCTATCAGATGGTAAGCAGCCTTGTTGGATGTACGTATCATGTCCGTTTCCGTTTGGACGCGCTCTTCCGTAAGTTGGTTGTCACCGTTAGTCCCGTACATATAGTCCGCATCGGCGGTCAGCTCGTAATTTTTCTTCGCCCCGAGCTTCATGGCGAAATACGCGTTAAGATAATGCCGCGTGCTTTGACCGTCTACATTGTTTGTCGAGCTGATGGCGCTCTCTTCTCCGTCTACCCTTGTCAAGATGTCGCTTAGCGCATGATAATTGTCCTTAGGTGTCCGTGAATATTCGTAACGCACACCTACAGAGTTACTTTCACCGAAATCATAGCTGCCTCCGGCTGTAGCATTGACGGAAGTGCTCCTGCCTTTGTACACACCGGCCGTCTGCGTGTGCAGGATGCCGCCTCCAGAGTCTTCCGTATATTCCCTGTCTTGCTTATAGCCGTCGTTTGACACGTTTCCGTTAACGTAAAAGCCAAGTCCGTTGGCTAACATGTATGAAAAGTCGGCGTTAGCCCAGCCCGAAGCAACTTCGGCTTGCGAACCGCCCCCTGAGATTATTCCGGCCAGCCCCTCGTTGCGCTTCTTTGTGTGTATTATGATTACAGACGTAACCGACGAACCGTATTTTGCCGTCGGCGTAGTGATTATGTCAACGCTCTTTATGTCTTCGGGCGACATGCGGTTAAGCTCGCTCCTATCTCTCAATTTACGGTTGTTCACATATATTTCGGGCGCACCTTTGCCCAATACTGATATTCCACCGCCCGAAGCGTCGATCATCGGCATCATCCTTATAGCGTCGGCAGCCGAGCCGAGCTTTGCCAGCGGATTTCCTTCCATACTTACGGTCAGTCCTGTAGCGTTAGTCTTTACATACTTGCGCGCGCCTGTGACGGTCACTTCGCCGAGAGCGGTCGACTTCTGCCGCATCCTGACCGGACCGCTTAGCGGCAAAGCCTCGTATTTCTCGGCGTAACCCATAGAGGTAACCCTAAGCATCAGGCCGTCAAAAGTCCGTCCGACGTTAACGCTGAACCTACCTTCAGCATCGGTCAATCCGCCTGCGACGTATGTCGAATCAGCTGCGTCCAATACAGCCACCGTAGCATATTCCATAGGTTTGCCTTGTTCGTCGACCACGTTGCCCGCAACCATTCCGCCGCTCGTCTGCGCACAGGCCGCCCGAGCGACAAGTAAGATTAGGAAAAACAATGCTTTCTCATTTTGTTCAAATTTTAATTATTGATATCTTATTAAGATTCACACAAACAAGCCGAAAGGCTCATGGCCTCATTCTTACATCGTCCTGTTTATCACATCACTATTTCTCCTTGTTGTTCCTACTTTTATTTCACGGTTAAACAGGTTCAACGTCGCCGTCAACATTACTCCCCTCATGTCGTTAGTGCCATAAGTGCCATGCATGGTGTTAACGTAACGGAAAGTGATATTATTATAATTAGCATCATGCAGGATGTCGGTAAATCTCAGGTTAAGCGTAAGACGGTTTTTCAGCAAGACAGCCTGCGCACCAACGGTCCAATCGCTTGCGGGGTGCTGATACTTGTAAATGTTTTCGTTGTAGCTTTGAAACGAATACGACGTGTAGACATAAAGCCACTTCCTTATCGGATAAGACAGGTTAAAACTGCCATCACAACTAATCTTATCAGCGTGATAAGTCTTTCCGAGAAACTCATACTTGTCACGAGGCAGATTAAAGGTTATGCTACCATTAAAATTAAGTTTACCGAACGTATTGTAATATGACAGCGTGGCAAACCAACACTTGTTACGCCCGAAGTTGACGGGCATGTCGCTTACTACGTCGCTCGAAGGGTCAACGTTATATACTACCTGCCTTATGGCGTCTTTGGTTTGCGAATAGCCGAAACTGGCAGTAAAGCGCTTCCACACTACATAAGCCGTATAACGGTCGGTTATGCTTGAGCGCAAGTCAATGTTACCCATGTTGTACGACAACGAGTCTTGATACGTAGGATACGGATTCATGCCCATATATCCGGGGCGCGCTACGCTCCTGTTGTATATAAGCTGAAAAACCAAATTGTTGCCGGGTACTAATTGAAGAGTAACCAAGGGTAGGAAGTCTGATGTATGGCGGCGTGCTGTGTAAGCGCGGTCAGCCGTATAAACGGTCATTCTGGTATCAGCGTATTCATAGCGTCCGCCCAGTCTCACGGTGAAGATCCGGCCGAACCTCTTA
The DNA here is from genome assembly GCA_944319945.1 of uncultured Prevotella sp. Lineage (GTDB taxonomy): Bacteria > Bacteroidota > Bacteroidia > Bacteroidales > Bacteroidaceae > Prevotella. The sequence goes on along the minus strand of CALUFN010000043.1, from coordinate 4,398 downwards.
GTTAAGGTGAAATATCCGGCCGACACATTATCACGGGTTTTCTGCCTGTTCGACGCATAATATGCCGTAAATCTGGGATTATCGGTGTCGTGGTCCGACGTACTTTCAACGTTATAATAACGTCCGCCTACATTGGCGGATACGTTCCACGGTAGCACAAACGAATATCCGGCGTTGAGCGTCAATACGCCGTAGTCGGTTTTGTTTCCCGTGAAGATATCAGTGTTTACCGCCGTCTCAAGGTTTGTCTCATAACTGCCCGTCGTCGAGTTTCTGTTAATTATCGAGTAATCCGCGCTGACGCTGACACTTGACTCCTTACCGGTTTTCCCGAAATAGTCCAACGTAAAATTATGAACGTTGCTATGCGAACGGTCCTTCACGCTTACGTCCCTATCGGCATAATGGCGGTAGCCCGAATACCTGACCGTCTCGTCGTTATTGGTTTTGCCCAGCCTGTGCTCAAAATAATAAGCAAAACCTATTTTATGATTTTTATTTATGTTTAAGTCGTTAGCCCACGTCACGGTGTGCGTTGATGAGCTTGAATGGTTGTTATTGTATGCGTCGCTGCGAAAACGGCTCGCCTGCGTGTCTTCAGAGAATATCTCAGTAAAATATGTTTGTTAAGATTGTTAGACGCACTATACCCATATTGCAGGCTCCAGCTCCAAATGCCCTTTTTCATCTTAAAGGCTACGGTTGGCAAATCTGAAAATTTCCGTCTGACGGTCATATAGTTTGACACGTCAAGCGATATGAAATCCTTCAGTGGCTTGACTGTTATGATGTTCACCACGGCGTTAGTGCCTGTGGGATATTCAGCCGAAGGCTCACGCTCAATCTCTATCTTGTCGATATTGTCTGCCTTCACCGTCGTGAATATGTCTTGCACGGTCACTTCACGCCCGTCGATATAATATTTAGGCGTGCCCTTACCCACAACCACAAAGTTGTTTGCGCCTGCTTCCGACATTCCCGGCGTGAAAGCCAACATGTTACCCAGCGTACCCATCCTGCTGAGATACGAGCCCTTGACTGTTACCGTCTGCTTGCTACCCTCCGACTTCACCAACGGACGCTGGCCGGTCACCACGATCGAATCCAGCTTCACATTCCTGTAAATGCTGTCTTGGCTGATACTGTCTTGATGCATGCTCTCCGCACTTACCGTATAACATAGCGGCAACGTAATAAAAATTAATAATATCTTTTTCATAATATGCATTTTTTATAAAATTCCATTTCTTTAATTAAAAACGAAAAAGCAAGCACATTTCGTACAGACGTTAACTAAAATTAAATAATAGCGGCCCATTAATCGAACAATTTGCGACTCATTCAGGCAAGTTCTTTCAGTTTGTTGCATTTCAGAGGCTTTTCCTTACGGTTTTCATTTATCTCTGACAAGCATGCAAAAGGCATCCTTTTACAGCTCAAAAGGCCACCTTTCAGAAAATAAAAGGCCATATATTGCAAGCCGAAAGGCTACCTTTTGAAACTGTAATCCGCCGCCGCGTGTTTAAAAGAATTCCGTCAACGGGTAATAACGCTTTATTATTTCACCGCTTCATCTGTTCATATAAGTAAGGCAACATCTCTGTTAAATACTTCTTATAATATGAGCAATACGGTTTAACGTCATTCTGCTTAAACTTTTCCCTATCAACAGGACATCCGCCACCACATATTGGCAATACGTTACATGATTTACAGGCCTCATCATCAAATGCGGAATTTCTTAATATGGCTTTTGAGACTTTGCCAAAAGAGACATGGCCGTCAACGATATTTCCAATCTTATATTGTGGTTGTCCAAGATGCTCCAGACATTTATAAATGTTTTCCAAAGAGTCAACAGCCAAATTATTATCACTTCTATACATACACGGCAAACATAATCCAGGCAAACGCGGCATGAGCTGCTTATACTTTTCATTACCTACATTCGCAATGCTATTTTCAAATAATTGCTTGTCGGTAAAACAAGCACTGCTACCTTCATAATCATTTCTATTGCGGATTTCATTATGTCCGATGCGCAGACGCTTATCATCCATAAACTTGAAATACTTTGATTTCATATAATCAAAGACTTTTTGATAAGCATCTTGATTGGTTTTATCTATACCGACTTGGATTGTTACCTGTATGTCCGTATTATTTAACAAATTATTTATATTGTTATCAATATCTGCAAATGAAGGTTTCCCTTTTTTATAATAACGTCGTTTATCATGGGTTTCCGACGTTCCATTTAATGTAATTTGCACATTAGTAAGGTTTAGGGCAGGCAAATCATTAATGACTGGATTTGTCATTAAGCTGCCATTTGTTATCATGCTTGACTTAAATTTCACATTTTCCTTATTTAAAGCAGAGCAAATAGACAATATAACATCAAAAGCCAGCAAAGGTTCACCGCCGAACCAAATTATAAAGATGTTTTTATTAAGTTCATATTGCCTCTTAATAAATGACACAAGAGCATCAACAACGTCTTGTCCCATTTTTTGGTATATCTTATGTTCTCCTTCAAAACAATAAGGACAATTAAAATTGCATCTCATTGTCGGAGCGACGGAAAGAGTCCAATGAGTCTTATCGAACATCTTAGTATAACAGAAATATTTATATTTTTCTATTTCCGTCTCATTATCATCCACAATAATTCCTTGTCGACAAAGTGTATCTAAGAGTTCTTTGTCTGAACTTTCAGACAAAGAACTCCACACTTGTGTCGATATTTTTATGAATGCAGACGTAAGGGTGTTATAAACCCATGTTTCTTCACCCTTAGTCTTACAAACATTATATCGAGAGTATAAAACCATAAGCGATAAAATTAAGAGATATATTTATCACACGCATAAATCGGAGTATTACCTGGCTTTTTCAGATCTTCACCTTCAACAGGATCTGAAGAGCTTGCATAGCCACAGTTACACATTACTTTTTTACTTCCGTCTATTGATATTTCACTACCGTATCCTTGTGCACAATCAACAGATTCTCCACCTAAGATATAATCCAATTCATTAGGAGTAAGGATACTTAAAGAATCATCTAGTCCCATTTTGATGATCTCAAAATCACTATTTACATGATTACTTGAATTTTTAATTATTAATGTTGACACACTCATTTGTTAAGCAGTTTTGTCTGCTAAAAACATTTTGTCGACAATAAATGTTTTCTGTATGTTCAATTAAAATTCCACTTCGCAAGAATAAACGAAACTTCCGTCATTGAGCTGAAGCTCGTATATGCCGGACAAATCGTCAGGCAACACAATCTCATCGGCACCGGCCGGTACTAAGGCTGAATAAACCTGCGTGCCGCCCGAAAGCAAATCTAACGTAAGCCCACCGAATTGCCCGTACAGATATATTACGTTGCCCTTCTGCCCTATCGTTGGGGCTTTCTTCGGGGAAAATGAAGGTTTATTCCCTGATTTTGGGTCGTCCGACTTTGTTCCACTTGTATTTTCATTATCATCATTGCTACATACCTTCAGTTGTATTTGCAAACAATCACCGTAATAAGGGAGATTTGTTTGGGCAAACAACTTAGTTGAAACTACAACAGACATCAAAATTGTCATTAATGAAATGTAAAGTCTTTTCATAAACGTTTGTTTTTTGTTGCCGCAAATTAACATGAATTTCATAATATGAACAAACAATATCGCCCAAAATGTTTCACAATAAATTCACAAGCAGTTAAAAACGAGCGGTGCGCCGTTTGTGAAAAAATTCACAAACGGCGCACCGCAAAATTGTTAAACATCTGACTATAAACTTCTTATATATCTGTCAAAATCTTTTGTTGAGCCGTCTTTTCCCGTCATTTTCATTAAAAGGCGTTTACGGATGTTGGATATGTTAGACGCGGATAACCCTGTCAGGATAGACAGCTCAGACGGGCCGAAACCAAGCTTCACGAGCAGGCAAACTTGATAATCATTGCTGCTCAGCTTATGTTCCCAACGGCTCAACGGCTCGTAATCAGCAAAAAGAGCCTTCAGCTGGTTCACCTCGCTGACGGACATGCTCTTAAAGTCTTTCTTGGCATGACGCTCTAAGGTCTTCACTATCTCCGCATTGGCGAGCGTTTCTTTTAAGTAAGATTTTCGTTCCCTGACATATTCGTTCTTTTCCTTCGTCAACCGTTCTATTTCTTCCGCTTTCTCTGCTATCAGGTTGTTTATTTCCGCCTGTTGGCTTTCCGTAAGTATCATATATTCACGTTTGGCTTTTTCCAAATCGGATATATTGCGTTCATATTCACGTTTTTCTGCATCACGTATATTCCTTTTTTTATAATTACTACTGGTGCGATAAAATCGCATTAGTTTTAAATCTCATCAAATAACGAGAGTTCTTTGACATTTTGGTT
>CALUFN010000042.1 GCA_944319945.1 uncultured Prevotella sp. | reverse complement strand
AAAGGACGCAGAGGATGTTCGGCTTCGTGCGCGAGCTGCTTAACACCAAGAACGACGCAGATTTCAACAAGCTGTTCAGCCGCGTGGAGAAGTACGAGGGCATCAGCGACAACATGGAGATAGAGATAGCCAAGTATCTCGACAAGGTAAGCGACGCCCACCTTAGCGACGAGACGAAGGCCAAGATACGAGCCATGCTGCGCGAGATATCAGAGATAGAGAGCATCGGCGACAGCTGCTACAACATTGCGCGCACGATAAACCGCAAGGTGAAGGGCAAGGAAGACTTCAACGAGAGCCAGTACGAGCACCTGCACCAGATGTTCGAGCTTACGGACGACAGCCTCACGCAGATGAACGTGATGCTCTCGGGCCGCAAGGACAGGCTCGACGTGAACCGCTCGTTCAACATCGAGAACGAGATAAACAATTACCGCGACCAGCTGCGCAGCCAAAACATCAACGACGTGAACGCCCACGAGTACACTTACGCCATCGGAACGATGTATATGGACATCGTATCCGAGTGCGAGAAGCTCGGCGATTACGTCATCAACGTGGTCGAGGCGCGCATGGGCACTCGGCAGAAAGACGCCTGAGCGGCGCGTCGCTGTAATGCGGCTTGAGGCCCGTTGCAGCCCGGCCTGCAGGCGGGCATTTTATGAAAGGCATCCTTTCGCGTTGTGAAAGGATGCCTTTTGTCGTGTAAAAGGCAACCTTTCAGCGTGTAAAAGGTTACCTTTTACAACGCCGCCGCAGTCTTGCTTGCATCTTATTGATAATCAATGAATTATAAATATTCTACCGCCTGCCTCCCCGGCAGGGCCTTACCGCCCGCCGTGAATTATGCATTATAATGATGAATTAATAAAGTTTAGGGCTTGTCCGTGTCAGTTTGTCACGGATAATACTTAACTTTGCCTACAACAAGAACAAGGAGGCGGCGATGAAGAAAATAGCGATACTTTCATTATGCGGCGTGATGTTGCTCGGCGCATGCACCACATACACGGGCACGGGGGCTTATGCCGGGGCCACGTTAGGTTCCGTCGTAGGTTCGGCGATAGGCGGAATAGCCGGTGGTCCGCGCGGCAGCGACATCGGTACGCTGGTGGGCATGGCCGGCGGAGCCGCCGTTGGCGGAGCCATCGGGGCGCAGGCCGACAAGAAGGAGCAGGAGCGGCGCGATTATGAAGACCGCCGCTTTGAGTGCAAGTACCGTGAACACCGTGCTGCGGCGACGCGCGGCAACGACTCGTATTACGACGGCGGCGATGAGCGTTACGGCGGCGATGAAAGCGGGTTCGACCCCACCAACAGCGGCGACGACGTGCTCTACGACTTTCAAGGCTCCGATTATACGGGCAATTACACGGCCGCTACGCCCGAAGACGTGACGCCCGAGGTGCGTTACGACGATCTGCCCCGTGCCAGGCAGCAGCCGGCCGTGCCGCTTGAGGTGCGCGGCGCACGCTTCGTTGACGACAACCAAGACCGCAGCCTGAACGCCGGCGAGCTGAGCAAGGTGATTTTCGAGGTGTACAACATATCGCAAGAACCCGTGTACGACGTGCAGCCCATCGTGGTGGAAACTACCGGGAATAAGCACGTCGGCATATCGTCTACCGTGCACGTAGAGCGCATATTGCCCGGCAAGGGAGTGCGTTACACGGCTATGGTCAAGGCAGGCAAGCGACTGAAAGACGGCGAACTGGCCTTCCGTGTGTATGCCGTCACGGGCAACCACGACGTAGCCTCTAACGTAAGCGAGCTTAAGATAAGAAGCAGGAAGAATTAAGAGTTAAGCATTAAGAGTTAAGAAAAATAGCCTCGTGGCTTAGCTACAAAGCATTTTTTTCTTAACTCTTAATGCTTAATTCTTAACTTTTTGCTCTTAACTCTTAATTCAAAAAGTATTTTTTTGATTGCGTTTTATCATGAAAAATAAGATCTTAATAACCGTAATATCAGTGTTTTCGCTACTTGTGCTAATCACTTTCGGCGCAGGCTGGTTCATGCTTGACTATGCGCTTAAGCCCGCGCCGGACGCCCGTGACATGGCCGCGCGCTACTCGCGGATGTTCGGCGAATATCCGTACATGCGTCAGTGGGTGGACAGTCTGCGTGGCGTGAAGGCGCTGCGCGACACGTTCGTCGCCATGCCCGATGGCTGCCGCCATCATGCTGTCTATGTGCGCAACCCATCGTCGGCAGGCCGCACGGCTCTGCTCGTGCACGGATATAAGGACAGCTACGTAGGCATGCTGCCTTTGGCGAAGATGTATGCCGACATGGGTTACAACGTCATGCTGCCCGACTTGCACGCCCACGGGCTGAGCGAGGGCGGTGATATTCGCATGGGATGGAAAGACCGACGCGACGTGATGCGCTGGATCGGAGTGGCCGACAGCCTCTTTGCCGACTCGTCTGGCAAGCCCCGCATCGTGCTCCACGGCGTTTCGATGGGTGCGGCCACGGTGATGAACGTGGCAGGCGAGCGTTTGCCGGCCAGCGTGAGATGCTTCGTTGAGGATTGCGGGTACACCGGCGTGTGGGACGAATTTGCCCGGCAGCTTGCCGACCAGTTCGGTTTGCCGCCCTTCCCCGTGCTCTATGCCGCCAGCGCGCTGTGCAAGTTGCGTTACGGGTGGACGTTCGGCGAGGCCTCGCCGGTAAGCCAATTAGCCAAGCGGGAGACTCCGATGCTCTACATTCACGGTTCGTCAGACTATTATGTGCCGTCGGTCATGGTGTTCCCGCTCTACAATGCCAACCCCACTTACGTGGCTCCGGGCGGCGTTTTCCGTCATTTCAACGACATTTGGATTGCTCCAGGCAGCGTGCATGCCTGCTCGTTTCACGATTATCCAAATGAATACGCCGAGCGTGTAAGGGCGTTTGTCGGGAGGATGATTGGAGAGTAGTTAAGGTAATTAAGTCAGATAAAGCCGTATTAGCCTGATTCGAGCGGCAAGGGTTGTGGCCTTATTTACCTTAATTACTAATAACCGCCTTAATAATTGCAGACCGTAAGTTGTCCAAAGCCACACTTTTTTCCATCGCCTTCCTTAAGTCAGTGCCCTCGGGCGTTACGGTTATGATCTTCGTGAAGCCTGCTTCGGCCAGTCGGTCGTGGTCGCTTACCTGTCCGGCCAGCAGCCACACGGGTATGCTTTTGGCTGCGGCGCGCCTCATTACTCGGCAGGGCAGCTTGCCCATGAGCGTCTGGCGGTCGGCTCGTCCCTCACCCGTTATCACGCATGCGGCGCCGTCTGTTGCGTCGTCGAAGCCCGATATGTCGAGCAGCAGGTCGGCCCCGGGGCGCGTCTCGGCGTTAAGATACTGCATGAAGGCATAGCCCAGTCCGCCGGCCGCGCCGGCCCCGGGCAGCGCGGAGCGGTCGTAACCGAAGTGGAGGGCCGACGCGCGTGCGAACCTCTCGGCGCGCCTTTCGAGTAGGGGCACCATCTCCGGCGTGGCACCCTTTTGCGGGGCGAACACCGCAGCGGCCCCGCCGGAGCCGAGCAGAGGGGCGTCCACGTCGCAGGCCAGCGTGAAGCTGCATGCGCCCAGGCAGCCGCCGAGGGCGTCGTCTATCGTTCCCGAGCGCGGCGCCAGCTTGTCCGTAAGGGCGCGTAGCATGCCTATTCCGGCGTCGCTCGTGCCGCTTCCGCCCAAGCCTATTATGAACTTGCGGCAACCGCGCTTCACGGCTGCTGCCACGAGCTCGCCCACACCGTAGGTGGTGGCCCGCAGAGGGTTGCGCTCGCCGTCGGCCATGAGCGTCAGTCCGCAGGCCTTAGCCGTCTCTATTACGGCCGTGCCGCAGGGCGTCACGCCGTATTCGGCCCATCGGCGGCGCATCATCGGGTCGTGTACGTAAGTCCCCGTGACGCTTCCACCGAGCGCGGCGGTGAAGGCTTCGAGCATGCCCTCGCCGCCGTCTGACATCGGCAGGCACACCGTCTCAACGTCGTCTGCGCATTCGTGCAGGGCCGCAGCCGCAGTTTCGGCGGCCTCGGCAGACGTGAGGCAGCCCTTAAACGAGTCGATGGCTATTACGAATCTTTTCTTCATACGCGTGCGTGTGTCGTGTGGTAATTGTTGTCTTACGACCGTCAAAGTTACTTATTTTTTCGCTAAACAAGGCTCATGTTTCGCCTTTTTGCCGTCTGCCATAATGTCAGGCGTTATGAATCGCATCGCTATCGGCCGTCTTTCGGCGTGTAAAAGGTATCCTTTTGCATCGTAAAAGGTTACCTTTTGGCTCGTAAAAGGCGGCCTTTTACAACTCCATTGATTATCAGGTGTTTACGAAGCCGTAAAGGCCAGCCAAGTTGTCAGCATGCTGCGGCGTTGCGTTTGGGCCGTCCGTGCGGTTTGAAAAGATTTTGTAGCGGATATTGCAAAATAATTTCCGCATTTCAGTTTCTTTTCAGAATTGCCCGATAATTTTGCCGAAAAACAATTATTAATAATAAAGATTATACGGTTATGAAGACATTAGAACTATTGAAATGGACGATGGCGTGCGCCCTCGGACTGTTTGCGTTAACCTCGTGCGACGACGATGACGACGACGACCGCACGCCCGTGCCTGCAGAGGTGCAGGCAGCCTTCAGCCAGAAGTACGGCGACGCGGGCCGCATAGACTGGGATTATGAGGACGGCGGCTATTTCGTGGCCGAGTTTTGGAAAGACAACCGCGAGCACGACGCTTGGTTTACGCCTGCCGGCGCATGGATGATGACCGAGGTAGACTACGGCCGCGACCTCGCATCTCTGCCGCAGGCCGTGCAGACGGGGTATGCCGCTACGGCCTACGCCCTGCAGAATTGGCGCGTAGACGACATCGACGAGATACAACGCCCGGCCTACGAGACGTTTTACATCATCGAGGTGGAGCAGGGCGGACAGCCTGACTACAGCCTCTATTTCGACCTTAACGGCACGCTCTTCCGCGAGGTGGCCGAGGGCGGCGGGGGCAGCCACGGCGGCATGGTAGGCAACAGCGTGCCCGAGGAGATAAGGCTCTTCATTGACTCGAATTACCCCGGTGCCGCCGTGGTTGACTTCGACCGCGAGCGCAACGGTTACGAAGTGGACGTGCGCCACGAGGGCCGCAGCAAGGAAATACTGTTCGACTCGGCCTACAACTGGCTGCAGACATCCACCGACATGACGCGCGACATGCCCGCCGACATACGCTCGGCCGTTGAGGCTAAGTATCCCGGCAAGCGCATAGACGACTGCGACTACGTGGAGACGGCCGCCGGCGAGACGTATTACCTGATAGACCTCGACAACTATAACATGGACCTCAAGGTGACGCCCGACGGCGTGATAACCGAGACTCCAGACTATTGAATGATTTGAGACGCGGCGGGCTGAAGCTGTACGAGAGGCTTCAGCCCGCCTTTTTGTGTGCCATAATGCCATAAAAACGCCGTAGGCTTCGCCGTTTTCGGATATTTTCATTATATTTGCAAGTGGTATGCACATACCATGTTGATAATGAAAGGATTGATGCTTATGGACATCCGCAAACTACGCTTACGCATCAACGAACTTTATGCCGCCACCGACGAGCCGGTAAGCTCGTTGAAGGATTACGCCGTGCTCTTCGCCCTTTACCTGCCGTTGTTCCCCGTCCTGCTGCTGGTCACGGGCTCGTGGTGGCTGTATGTGGCAGTGGTTGCGGCGTGGAGTCTGGCGGCAGACATCGTGTTCCGTCTATACCGTGAAAGAAAAAAGAAACAACATACCGACCGATATGAGTGAAAACATACCCCAGCAGTGGAGCAAATTCTACCTGAAGGACGTGACGTTCATGAATCTCATGACACACCGCATCTTCAACGTGCTCATCGTGGCCAACCCATACGACGCCTTCATGCTCGAAGACGACGGCCGCGTAGACGAGAAAATCTTCAACGAATACACCGAGCTCGGCATGCGCTATCCGCCCTCGTTCAGGCAGGTCAGCACTACGGAGGAGGCCGCAGAGGTGCTCGCCACTACGAGCATAGACCTCGTAATCTGCATGCCCGGTAACGCGGACAACGACGCCTTCACCGTGGCGCGCGACATTAAGGACAAGTTTCCCGACATTCCTTGCGTCGTGCTGACGCCCTTCTCACACGGCATCACGCGCCGTATGGAGAACGAGGACCTGTCGATCTTCGACTACGTGTTCTGCTGGCTCGGCAACACCAACCTCATAATGTCGATCATCAAGCTCATAGAGGACAAGATGAACATCGAGCACGACATAGCCGAGGCCGGCGTGCAGATGATTCTCTTGGTTGAAGACAGCATCCGCTTCTATTCTTCGCTGCTGCCCATGCTCTACGGCTACATCCTCGCACAGAGCCAGCACTTCTCCACCGAGGCACTAAATCCGCACAGCGCGGCGCTCCGCATGAGGGGTAGGCCTAAGGTGGTGCTGGCCCGTAACTACGAGGAGGCAATGGAACTCTACGAGCGTTATGCCGACCATACGCTCGGCGTGATATCCGATTGCCGTTTTCCGAAAGACGGACAAAAGGATCCTGAGGCAGGACTTAAGCTGCTGCGTGCCATACGCGAGCGCAACGAGTACGTGCCGCTCATACTGCAAAGCAGCGAGACCGAGAACAAGGCGAAGGCCGAGGCCGAGCACTTCCACTTCATAGACAAGAACTCTAAGGCCATGAGCATCGACCTGCGCAACGTCATGGAGGAGCACATGGGCTTCGGCGACTTCATCTTCCGCGACCCCAAGACCCACGCCGAGGTGATGCGCGTGCGCACTCTTAAGGAGCTGCAGGACAACATCTTCAAGATACCTTACGACTCGATGCTCTACCACATCTCGCGCAACCACATGAGCCGGTGGCTCTGCGCGAGGGCGATATTCCCCGTGTCGGAGTTCCTGAGGACCGTGACGTGGCACAAATTGCAAGACGTAGACCTGCACCGCAAGATCATCTTCGACGCTATCGTGCAGTACCGCCACATGAAGAACATCGGCGTTGTGGCCGTGTTCGACCGTGACAAGTTCGACCGTTATGCCCACTTCGCGCGCATCGGCGACGGCTCTCTCGGCGGAAAAGGGCGCGGACTGGCCTTCCTCGACAATATAATAAAGCGTCATCCGGAGTTCAACGAGCGTGAGGGAGTAAGCGTGTCGATACCCAAGACGGTGGTGCTCTGCACCGACGTGTTCGACCAGTTCATGGACCGCAACAACCTTTACCCCGTAGCCTTGAGCGATGCCAGCGACGAGGAGATACTCAAGCACTTCCTCAGGGCACAGCTGCCGGACAAGTATATTGCCGACTTCCTGACGTTCTTCAACGCCACCAACCACCCGATAGCCGTGCGCTCGTCGAGCCTCTTGGAAGATTCCCACTACCAGCCGTTCGCCGGTATTTACGCCACTTACATGATTCCGAACCTCGACGACAAGTATCAGATGCTGCAGATGCTCGCCGCCGCCATCAAGAGCGTTTACGCCTCGGTGTACTACAAGGACTCAAAAGCGTATATGACGGCCACGAGCAACGTGATAGACCAAGAGAAGATGGCCGTCATTCTGCAGGAAGTCGTCGGCACGCAGCACGGCGACCGCTACTATCCCAACATATCGGGCGTGCTGCGGTCGATAAACTATTACCCCATAGGCGACGAGACTTCGGAGGAGGGAATAGCCAGCCTGGCGCTCGGTTTGGGCAAGTATATCGTAGACGGCGGGCAGACGCTGCGCGTCAGTCCGTATCATCCTACGCAGGTGCTCCAGACCAGTGAGATGGAAACTGCTCTCAGGCAGACGCAGACGCAGTTCTATGCGCTCGACATGAGGAGCGTAGGCGGCGACTTCAAGGTTGACGACGGATTCAACATACTGAAGCTGAAGGTAAAGGACGCCGAGGCCGACGGGTCGCTGAACTACATAGCCTCGACCTACGACCCGTATGACCAAATAATCCGCGACGGCTACTATGAGGGTGGCAGGAAGATTATTTCGTTCTGTGGTGTGCTGCAGCAGGGCGTGTTCCCCCTGCCCGAACTGATGCAGATGGCCATGAAATACGGGGCCGAGGGCATGAAGAGGCCGGTGGAGATAGAGTTCGCCTGCAATGTTAACAACGACCGCACGGGCGAGTTTTACCTGCTGCAGATGCGCCCGATAGTGGACAGCAAGCAGGTGCTTGACGAAGACTTGGCTTCGATAGACGACTCAAGGTGCCTCCTGCGCTCGCACAATTCGCTCGGCCACGGCATCAGCGAAGACGTAGTAGACGTGGTTTACATTAAGACGGACGACAACTTCACCGCGGCCAACAATCCGCGCATAGCCGACGAGGTGGAGCGCATCAACCGCAAGTTCATCGACGAGGGCAAGAACTACGTGCTTGTAGGGCCGGGCCGTTGGGGGTCGAGCGACTATTGGTTAGGCATCCCTGTGAAGTGGCCCCACATCAGCGCGGCGCGCGTAATAGTGGAGGCCGGACTGAAAAACTACCGCGTAGACCCGAGCCAGGGCACCCACTTCTTCCAGAACCTGACGAGTTTCGGCGTGGGCTATTTCACCGTCAACACTTACAAGAACGACGGTATATACCAGAAAGAGTTGCTCGACGCCATGCCGGCGGTGGAGGAAACCAAGTACGTGCGCCACGTCCGCTTCAGCCGTCCGCTTAAGATAATGATGGACGGAATGAAGCAAGAGGGAGTGGTCATCCTTCCGCCGGAAGAATGAAATTAACAAGTAACAATTAAAAATTAAACATCGTTGGCCGTTGTTTGTGGCTGATGTGTAACTGATTGATAATCATCAACTTTGTAAAAGGTTACCTTTCGTAGCGCGAAAGGTAACCTTTTATCTTGCAATACGTGGCCTTTTGGAGGGTAAAAGGTGGCATATTGGTTTTATATTCTTTACAGGCAGATTTAACTTAAGTTGTAATTCTGTTATGTCTTGTTTGTTGATTTTATTGCAAATATAATAATTATGTTTGTAATAAAGCTGTCTGCCGACGGAAATATTTCTATGAATATTCGCAATCTTACTAATCAGTAAATTCTAATTGAAGTACGATTTTAAGGTTAAATTTTACTATCTTATGATATTTTTTTCTAAAAAAATGTTTTTTCATTTGTTTTTTTAATATGAATTTATATATTTGCAACAGTAAATTTTAAAATTAAATCGTATGAAAAAAATTACTATTTTTTACTATTACAATTGCGACTTTGTTCGGTTGCAGTAGTGCCGATGATGATTTTTATCCAAACAATAGTGATGATTTTGATAGTCAAAATATTCCGACTCCTGAAGAAGAGATTCCGTTAGATACCACTGATTATAGTTATTATATGAGGAGTCCGTGGTCTCAGGTTTCACAAGTGTCTACACGAGCAACAGGAGATCAAACCGTTTATGGTTACACGTCTAAATCAACGTCCGATAGGGCTACTTATTCATTACCAAAAGAATTGAAAGAAGCATTAGGCCTTCCTCGATACAGTTATTATATTTGTGAAAAAATAACGGCAAATTATTCTATTACAGTAGAAGGATTAAAAGATTCAAAATACATCTTTATGCCTTCCAATTCTCCAAATTGTGGATTGTATCCTGGTTATTCAGATGAGACTATGTTAACGGAACGTGGATATTCTTCGACAATAAAGGGCGACAATGTTACTATGACTACAAAGATACTTCATATCATATGTGACCCTGGAGGCATTCTTTATGATATTTATTATCCTCGTAAGCCCGAAGATTTGGAGTGGGTATATTACGTGGGAAGTAGGTAAAATGTGATATGTGTAAATACTTATTGACGATAATATTGTCATTTTTAATAGTTCAGCCTCTTTTCTCGCAAGCGGAGGCTGAACTTTCTATAAAACCAAGAATTGGTGTAATGTTCTCAAAAGTTGATGGAACTTTTGTTGATTTTGTTAGCGACGTTGCCCATGATCCTAAATTTAAAATAGGGCTTGCAGTCGGAAGTGAACTGCATTACCAAACTAAAAGTTTATGGGGAGCTTCCATCGGGCTGTTTTATGAACGAAAAGGCTCAAGTTTTTCTGCGTTTACGGAATTTAACAATAATAGTAAGTGGGTTTATTCCGACGAGAGTCTTGATTTGGAATATTTAAGCGTACCGGTTTTTGCTACAGTTAAGATTGGCGGTACGGGAGTTATGTTGAAGGCTGGCTTGCAAGTTGGTTTCTTGTTGTCGGCAGAGCATAAATATGCAATAGACAAATACATCCGGAAAAATTCAACATGGACGTTTGATGCAGATGCGAGTGAACGTGAAAGTATGGATGTTGCGGATTTATGTAACAAGTTTAACTTTAGTATCCCGATAGGGGTGTCGTATGAATATAAAAATTTTGTGATTGATGCTGAATATAGCATAGGTGTCATGAAAGTAAACAACAAGACGACGAATAACATTCACAATGATTGTATTTCTGTAAGTGTTGGTTACAAAATAAACTTGAAATAAAAACATCCTTTATTTTATATTTTTTTAGGCATGTCAACAATTGACAAAACATATAAGACTAAAGCCGAGCTTGCGGCCTTTTATTCGGAGCGGGAAGAGAAGCTCTCGGCCGAGATACGTCAGCTGAAGAAGAACAACCGCGTCTACATAGCGTCGGAGCTGATGACGTTCGGTCTGGCCGTGGTGTCGTTGGTGGTTTATTGCGTCAGGGATTTCTCTTCAGAGTGGCTCATGGCCGGACTGGCCATGCTGGCGCTTTACGCCGTGGTGCGCAGCTTCGACGTGAAGAACGGCCGCAGGATAGACAAACGCCTGCGTCTGCGCACGGTTTACGCACGCGAACTGGAGTACGTGCGTGGCGACTTGTCGTGCTTCAGCGGCGGAAGCAGGTATAAAGATCCCGACCATCCCTTCACTTTCGACATGGACGTGTTCGGCCGTGATTCGCTTTTCAACCGAATCGACCGCACGGCCACCACGGGCGGCAGCGACATGCTGGCCTCGTGGCTCGGCAGCCTGCCCCGTAGCGCGGCCGAGGTGGAGCGCCGCCGCCGGGCCGTAGACGAGCTGGCGGCGAAGGAACAGTGGCGCGCCGGATTCATGGCCACGGGCTTCCGCACGGCGGCCGAGAGCGTGACGAAGGGTGACAAGATAGACTCTAACGAGATACTGCGCGCAGTAGGTGAGGTGGGCGGCATGAACATAGCCCCGAAGGCGGGGCGGGCGTGGACGCTCGCCGTGGCCGTAGCAGCGTTGGCGTGCTTCGCCGCGCTTATAGTGTTATCCATAGTTGGCGTGTTGCCGGCTACGGCGGTCGTGCTGTGGGGCGTGGTGCAGATGTTCGTCGTAATAGGCCTTAACTCGCGGTCCATACGAACGATAAGCCGCGCCGTGGAGAAGCTGCACGCACAGCTGCATGTGTACATCGGTCTGATACGTCTCATCGGCAAGGCCGGCTTCGAGAGCGAAGAGCTTAAGGAACTGCAAGCTAAGCTGACCGAGGGCGACGGCGGTGCGCTCGCCTCGTTCGGACGGCTGTCTGAAATACTGAACAGCCTCGACCGCCGCGGCAACTTCATCGGGCTGATACTGTTCAACATGTTCGCCATGAGCGACTATTTCCTCGTGCGCAAGTTTCTGAAATGGCAGCGCGCATACATGCCTGTAATAGGCGAATGGGTAGACTGCGTGAGCCGGATAGATGCCCTCGTGTCCATGGGTACGTTCTGCTTCAACGAGCCTAAGGCCGTAGAAGCAGTGGTGGAGGATGCCGGCAGGGTGGTATTCGAGGCCCGCGGACTTTACCATCCCTTCCTCGGCGACGCGGCCGTGCGCAACGACTTCACAGTAAATGACGGCGAGTATTACATAGTCACCGGGGCTAACATGGCCGGCAAGAGCACCTTCCTGCGCTCGGTAGGCGTGAACTACATACTCGCGATGAACGGTATGCCAGTGTTTGCTGACTCTTTGCGCGTGTCGGCGTTCAATCTTTTCACCAGCATGCGCACGTCCGACGACCTGAGCCGGGGCATCAGCTACTTCAACGCCGAACTGCTGAGGCTGAAGCAGCTGCTCGAAAGCTGCCGCCAAGCGCCACGCACGCTGATAATACTCGACGAGATACTGAAGGGCACCAACTCGCTTGACAAGCTCAACGGCTCGCGCCTTTTCCTGCAGGCCGTGGCCAAGTTGCCCGTCACGGGGATAATAGCCACGCACGACCTTGAACTGTCGAAGATGGAAGACGACGACCCGGAGCACTTCCACAACTGGTGTTTCGAGATAGAACTGGCCGACGACATCACCTATACTTATAAGATAACGCGCGGCGTTGCCCGCAACCAGAACGCCACGTTCCTGCTCAAGGGCATATTGGGAAGTGAGTGAAAAGTTAAAAATGAAAAGTGAAAAGTGAAAAATCCATGTGCAAGTAAATATGATAAGTTCAACACTTGGATTCTTCACTTTTCACTCTTCACTCTTTTGACCTATGTCAATAAATCTGCAGTTTGTTGTGATTTTTACAATAAAACCATTGCAGGTTTGTAAAAAATCCATACCTTTGCATCGTGTTTTTCATAGTATTAGATTTAAGGTTAACAAGGTTGGAGTACAGCGGTACTCCTTTTTTTTTGCCTTAACGTCAGCAATATGGCTTTTAAGGCTTGGCTTTTATTAAGGCGGTACGGCTTTTCCTTGCATTTTGTAAAATTCACTTGCCAAAACGTAATAACGTTTTTTGTCAAGGTAAAATTAATCTGAAAATTCACGGTTTCGCAATACTAAAAGTCACGCCAATCCTTTGTTTTGCCGAAAGAAAATGCTAACTTTGCGGTGTTATTAAGGATGATTATTCATAACAACATAAAATTATTTGTATTATGGTAAGTTATAAGACACTTGGCTTGGTAAACACGCGTGAGATGTTTGCAAGGGCCATCAACGGCGGTTATGCCATTCCTGCGTTCAACTTCAACAACCTTGAGCAGCTTCAGGCAATCATCAAGGCTTCTTCAGAGCTGAAGTCGCCTGTCATCCTGCAGGTTTCTAAGGGCGCACGCAACTACGCCAACCAGACGCTTCTGCGCTACATGGCCGAAGGTGCCGTACAATATGCTAAGGAACTTGGCTGCGCTCATCCTGAAATCGTGCTCCACCTCGACCACGGCGACAGCTTCGAGCTTTGCAAGAGCTGCGTAGACATGGGCTTCTCTTCGGTTATGATAGACGGCTCTTCACTGCCTTACGACGAGAACGTGGCACTGACAAAGAAGGTTGTAGACTACGCCCACCAGTATGACGTTACCGTTGAGGGCGAGCTCGGCGTGCTTGCAGGCGTTGAGGACGAAGTCGTAGCAGAGGAGTCTCACTACACGAAGCCCGAGGAAGTGATCGACTTCACGAGCAAGACCGGCGTTGACTCGCTTGCAATATCTATCGGAACAAGCCACGGTGCTTACAAGTTCAAGCCCGAGCAGTGCACCCGTGACCCGAAGACCGGCCGCCTCGTGCCTCCTCCTTTGGCATTCGACGTGCTCGACGAGATCATGCAGAAGTTGCCCGGATTCCCCATCGTGCTCCACGGATCTTCTTCTGTTCCTCAGGAATATGTAGACATGATCAACAAGTACGGCGGCAAACTGCCCGACGCAGTGGGCATACCCGAGGAGCAACTCCGCAAGGCAGCCAAGAGCGCTGTTTGCAAGATCAACATCGACTCTGACTCTCGTTTGGCCTTCACCGCAGCAGTGCGCAAGGTGTTCGTTGAGAAACCGGCAGAGTTCGACCCGCGTAAGTACTGCGGACCGGCACGCGACCTCATGGAGGAAATGTACAAGCACAAGATCATCGACGTGCTCGGCTCTGACAACAAGTTGGCCCAGCTCGACTAAGCCAAAGGCTTGACGAAAGCCGGAGAATAATAAAGCGGCCGTCCCGGATGTCGGGGCGGCCGCTTTATTGTTATGTTGCCGTTGGTTATTTAGATAATAGTTCGTCGATAAGCTCGTAGCGTTGCTCAACCTTTGCGTCGTCGGTCATCTTAGATTCCACGTCGAGTTGCAGCGAGGGAGTGGTGTTATCTGCGCTCATCGGAACCCATTCCGTCAGTCCGAGACCGTTCGGATTGCCCGTCTTTATGAAGT
The DNA here is from genome assembly GCA_944319945.1 of uncultured Prevotella sp. Lineage (GTDB taxonomy): Bacteria > Bacteroidota > Bacteroidia > Bacteroidales > Bacteroidaceae > Prevotella. Next base: position 7,242 of record CALUFN010000042.1, on the reverse strand, counting down.
TGGCGTAGTAGCTTGAGAACACGTCAGACATGATGAAGTCTTCTGCCTGCCAGTCATACACGCGGTTGGTTGGCAATGTTCCCATTGCGTATTCTATGTCGGCAGAATGCACTGCGCCAGGTGCGAGTGGCTCTTCAGTCTCGTCGTCTTTCTTGTCAATGACGCCTCCTGCCAGTCCTGCCGTCTTGCCTTTGACCCTCATCGCAGGGCGCGGATGGCAGTAGATATATCTGTAAACGGGGCATCCGCCGGTCTTTGCATGCATGTATCCCCACTTCCATGTAGAGAAAGCGATGAACATGTCGGAAGCAAGCTGTATGCCGCCGTCGCCGTTTATGTCGGCATCGGTGTTGATACCGTACATGCGCAGGATGTTGTCCGTTTCGTCGCCGAAGGCTTCTTTTACGTTGTTCTTTATATTTTCAACCGTTGCGGCCTTGTCTTGCAAAATGAATGCAGCCGGCATTTCGTAATTGTTCCCGCCAACGAGCAGAGGCACTTTGCATTGTTTGCCGTCGGCGTAGACGTCTTCGGGCTGTTCGGTCAGGACGTATCCGTCGACGTTATAGCCCGGAAGTCCTGTCACGGCGGCGCGGTTCATCAGTTCTTCGGCAGGTATGTCGCGCATATCCTTGATTGACTTGCAGCCCAGCTTTTCAGCCATTTCCTGTCCTTCCTGCTCCGCTTCCTTCAGCGTTTTGAGCCTGCCGCCCCTCAATACGGAGCCGCTCGAGCCTATCGCCTGTGCGAAAAGGCCTTTGCACAAGGGCGATGCCATGAGTGCGCTGACCGACATCGAGCCGGCCGATTCGCCTGCTATGGTTATCCGTTCGGGATCGCCGCCGAAGGCTGAGATGTTCTCTTTCACCCATTTTATTGCTGCGGCTTGGTCCATGAAGCCGTAGTTTCCCGAACCCTTATACTTTGTTTCGGCCGACAGTTCGGGGTGGGCGAAGAAGCCGAAGATGCCTTCACGATAGTTGGCCGTTATCGAGACGATGCCTTTCCTCGCCATTGTCGTGCCGGCATATCTTGGTTCGCTGCCGCTGCCTGCTATGAGTCCGCCTCCGTTGAAGTATATAAGCACGGGAAGTTTTTCGTCCATCGTCTTTGCCGGTGTCCATATATTAAGGTAAAGGCAGTCTTCGCTCATGGCCTTAGTGCCGAAGTTCATGTCGCCGAACAGCGGCTGTTGCATCGGGTTCGGGCCATAGTCGTGGGCCTTGCGCACGCCGGTCCAGGGCTTTACGGGCTGCGGAGCTTTCCACCGCAGTTCGCCTACGGGCGGCTCGGCGAAAGCAACTCCCTTGAAAACTTTCATCCCGGAGACTTCAATGCCTTCCAATATGCCGGCTGAAGTCTTTATTTGCGGATTCTGCGCGCTTGCCGTTACCGTTGTGAAGAGCAACGCCAGTGATAATAACAACTTGCTCATGATAATATTTCTTTTTAAGGTTTTGTCGTAAACTGCTAATGTGTCTGCGTCTTGGCGGCACGCCGTTTCGGGTCAAGTCCTGATGAGATTGCGCCCCGCGTCTATCCTTAGGAAGATGAACAGCAGAATGGTGAAGCCCCAAAGCGACGAGCCTCCGTAGCTGAAGAAGGGCAGGGGAATGCCTATTACGGGCGTAAGCCCGAGCACCATGCCTACGTTTATGAACACGTGGAACAGGAAAATGCTCAGCACGCAATAGCCGTAGACGCGCCCGAACTTGAAAGGTTGGCGTTCGGCCATCTTTATCAGGCGCAGTATCAGGGCGAGAAACAGCAGCAGCACGCCTGCCGAACCGAGGAAGCCTTCCTCTTCGCCGACCGTGCAGAAGATGAAGTCGGTGTCTTGTTCGGGCACGAATTTCAGCTTGGTCTGCGTCCCGTTGAGGAATCCTTTGCCCTTGAGTCCGCCCGAACCTATGGCTATTTCGCTCTGATGAACGTTGTAGCCGGCACCCGAGAGGTCTTCGTCGAGGCCGAGCAAGACGTTGATTCTCACTCTTTGGTGAGGCTCGAGGATGTTGTTGAGCACGTAGTCGGCCGAATAAAAGAAGGTGATAGAGCCTACGGCGAACAGCAAAATGTATATGTAATGCTTGATGCGCTTGCTTAAGGCGTTGTACAGAAGATAGCCCACAAGCGCAGCACTGACGGCCAACTGCACCCATACGATGTCGAAGGGGATGACGAATTGCGCAAACAGAAAGGCCAGGAGCGTGGCTCCGAGCGAGTAAATCAGTATGGTAAGGGCTTGCCTCGTCTCCCTACAGAAGATGTAGACCATAGCCGACGAGAATATCTGTACGAGTAGCAGTACGGCAAACTTGCCCACCGAAGTGCCCGTGTCGAGCAGCAGGGTTTGCTCGTAACGTATGCCGACCACGAAGTAAATGATCATAGCAACGCCTGTGAACAGCACGCTACCTGTCATCCCCTCGCGGTAAAACATAAGGAAAAAGGCTATGTAGACGAGAGCCGAGCCTGTTTCTTTCTGCGCTATTATGAAAAGCATCGGCAGCATCACGACGGCGCATGCCATTGCAAAGTCTTTCCAGCGGTGGATGTTGAAGCCGTAAGTGCTCATCAGTTTGGCCACGGCAAGGGCCGTGGCGAACTTGGCAAATTCGGCCGGCTGCACTCTCAACGGCCCCATTACGAGCCATGAGCGCGAGCCTTTGATCTCGTGGGGGTTGAATATTGTGGCGAACAAGAGCAGCAGCAGGATGCCGTAAATGATGTAAGCGAAGGTGTCATAAAAGCGGTCGTCGAGCATCAGGAGCACGAAACCGAGGCATATCGACGTGCCGATCCACACGATCTGCATGCCCGAACGCGTGCCGAGGCTTAGTATGTCGGTGTCTCCGTAAGTGTAGCTGGCGCCGCACACGCTGAGCCAGCCGAACGCCAAAAGCGCTAAGTAAATGCCTATCGTCCACCAGTCTAAGGAGCGCAAGACGCTCGGTTGTTTATCTGCTTGCCGTACCATAAGCTATGCGTCTGTGTTGGAATGCTTCCGCCTTCTTCTCGGATTCGGGCGAGAGCTTGCCGTTAATGTATTGTTCCATCATGAGCGAGCCGATGGGCACACCGTATTCGGCGCCGAATCCGCCGTTTTCAACATACACGGCGACGGCTATCTTCGGGTTGTCCATCGGTGCGAAGCCCATGAATATGGAGTGGTCTTGGCCGTGGTTTTGCGCCGTTCCCGTCTTGCCGCACGCCTCGTATTCGGGTCGGTCGGCCGCGCGGCAGGTTCCGCCGGTCACCGCGCGGCGCATACCGGCCACGATATAGTCGTAAGCGCGGCGGTTGGCTTTGGTGTAATGTTTCTCCCTGTATTTAGCGTCGAGCGGCTCTCCCTGCACCTTTCTCACCACGTGCGGCGTGTAATAGTAGCCTCTGTTGGCTATCGTAGCGCACAGGTTGGCTATTTGCAGCGGCGTAAGCAGCACTTCGCCTTGCCCTATGGCGATGCTGATTACGGTCAGTCCGTTCCACGAGCCGTTGTAGTGCTTGTCGTAATACTGTGCGTTTGGTATCAGTCCGCGCTTCTCGCCTGAGAGGTCTACGCCGAGCTTGTAGCCGAAACCCATGCTTACCATGTAGTCGCGCCATGTGTTCATGGCGTCTTGCACGGTCTTGTATTTCTTGCGGTTGCCGAGCATGTAGTACAGTCCCCAGCAGAAGTAGCCGTTGCACGACGTGCCTATTGCCGGGATGAGGCTTATCGGCGAGGCGTGCCCGTGGCAGCCTACGTGGAGTCCGCGGCAGTAGAAGCCGTGGTGGCAGGGGAACATCGTGTTGGGCGTGATTATGCCTTCGCTCAGGAAAGTGAGGCCTTGCGTGGTCTTGAACGTGGAGCCCGGGGGGTAGACACCCATGATAGAGCGGTTGAGCAGAGGGCGCCATCTGTCCTTTGTCAGCTTTACGTGCATCTTGCTGCGGTTGCGTCCGGTGGTCAGGCGCGGGTCGTATGACGGCGACGACACCATGCACAGCACCTCGCCCGTAGACGGCTCTATGGCCACGATGCTTCCTATCTTGCCCTCTAGCAGCCTTTCGCCCAGTGCCTGCAGGTTGTCGTCAAGGCTCAGCGTGAGGTCCTTGCCGGCCACGGGGCGGCGGTCCAGCTTGCCGTTCATGTAGCTGCCTTGTATCCGTCCGTGGGCGTCGCGCAGCAGTATCTGCACTCCCTTCTCGCCGCGCAGCTGCTTTTCGTAATACTTCTCCACGCCCTGCTTGCCGGCGAAGTCGCCCAGCTGGTAGTAAGGGTCTTCCTCGATGTCGGCCCTCGACACTTCGGCCACGTCGCCCAGCACGTGAGCGGCGTGCGGCGTGGTGTACTGCCTGATGCTGCGCCGCCTTACGTAGAAGCCCGGGAAGCGGTATATCTTCTCCTGAAAAATGCTGAATTCCTTTTCCGTTAGCTGGCTCATGAACATTTGCTGGGTGAACGGCGAGTAGCCGGGATTCTTGTTGCGGTCTTTTATTTCGGCCATTCTCTCGTCGAAGTATTCCTTCGTTATGCCGAGCGACGCGCAGAAGTCAAGGGTGTCGAGCCTGCCTTTCTCTTCGTTCATCACCACCATTATGTCGTAGGCGCTTTGGTTGTAGACCAGCAGTTTGCCGTTTCTGTCTGATATCACGCCGCGCGCCGGGTATTCCACTTTCTTGAGCAGGGCGTTGCTGTCGGCGTTTTTCTTGTAGTCGTCGCTCATTATCTGTAGGGTGAACAGCCTGATGATGTACACCACGACGATGAATATGGCGATGCCGCCGATTACATATTGCCTGTTCTCAAGTCCGTAATCCTTGTCCATGTTGCGCAAGTTAGCGTTAAGTATAGCGTGGTGTTATTTTTTCCTGACGTTTTCTATTACGAGTATCAGGACTACCGTCAGCGCGGTGCTTCCGCCGATGTTCTTGGCCCATTGCAGCCAGTTGAAGAAGCTGAACGACTCGACGGTGAAGAAAAACAGGTTGAAAACGAACACGCACGACAGCGTGTAGTAGAAGTATCTCGTCGCTCCGAGCGTCCTTATCGTCGGGGCGAGGTCGTCAGCGCTGTCCCTTTGTATGAACATGTTGAGCAGATAAGGCTGCAGCTGGCCGAGCAGCGTGGCCGACGAGGCCGCCACGCCGGGCGTGTTGGAGAACACATCGATGCAAAGTCCGGTCAGGAAGCTCCACAAGAGGATACCCCACTTGGGGTAGCCGCGCCTGAAGAGCATGATGAAATAAACGTAGAGCAACGGCGTGGCACAGTCGAGCAGGTTGACGTGGTTGAGCACGAGTACCTGTACGAGGCATAGGATGATGAATGTGAGGAGGTGTCTTATGGCTTCTATCTTCATTATGTTGACGCTCCTAATCCTGCTTTAGTTTCAATGAGTCTTGCGCGCTGCGCAGTAAGTCGATGCGTTCCTTCATCGCGGTGTTGTCTATCACGCATACGTCGCGCAGGTTGCCGAAGTCTGTGGTGAGGCGCACTTGCACGCGGTAAGAAAGCCCGTCGCGCGAGTTGTACACGTGGAGTATCTGGCCGGCGATGATGCCCGGGGGGAACATCGCCGAGTAGCCGCTCGTCTCTATGAGGTCGCCGAGGCGGAAATGGGCGTGGCGAGGGATGTCGTCAACGTAGGCCAGGTCAGACGCTCCGCCCGTCCAGTGCAGGTATCCGAAGTATCCGCGCTTCCTTATCGTCACGCTGATGTTCGACTTCGAGTTGAGCACGGGTATTATGACGGAGTAATGCTCCGACGTCATGTACACCACTCCCACTATTCCCGTGCCGCAGGCTACGCCCATGTCGGGGCGCACTCCGTCAGCCCGTCCCTTGTCTATGGTGATGAAGTTGTCGCGCTTGTCTATCGAGTTGGTGATCACTTTGGCCGGTATGAGCCTGTAGTCCTTGAGCACTTGGGCCTGCGTGCGCAGCAGCCACGACGAGTCGCCCGTCTCGGCGTGCACCTGCTCGGATAGCTTCCTTACGGTTTGTTCGAGATAGAGGTTGCGCACGTTGAGTTGCTGGTTTATCTTCGTCAGGCTGAAGAATGTCTTTACGGCCGCGTCTATCTCGTAGACCTTGCCGGCTACGGCGTTTGCCGACGAGAACCACACGCTGCCCTGATAGCTGTTGAACTTGAAGAGCAGGACGAAGCTGACCACTTCGAGTATGACAAAGACAAACCAGTGATTGTATCGTGTGATAAAATCAATCAGGTTGCGCATTTCGTATTACCTCATGAGGAATGAGAAACGGTCCACGTTCTTTATTGCCACGCCCGTGCCTTTGGCCACGCTGTGCAGCGGGTCGTCGGCTATATGGAACGGTATTTTTATCTTGTCGGTGAGCCTCTTGTCGAGTCCGCGCAGCAGTGCGCCTCCTCCCGTGAGGTAGATGCCGTTCTTCACGATGTCGGCGTAGATCTCGGGCGGGGTGTTCTCTAGAGCCGAGAGCACGGCGTTTTCTATCTTCGCTATCGTGCGGTCGAGGCAGTGGGCTATCTCCTGGTAGCATACGGGCACCTCCATCGGCAGCGCGGTCACCTTGTTGGGGCCGTGCACTACGTAGTCGCTGGGTGCCTGGTCGCCCAGGTCGGTCAGCGCCGAGCCTACGTGTATCTTGATTCTCTCGGCCATGCGCTCGCTCACCTTCACGTTGTGTTGCTTGCTCATGTATTCCTGTATCTCGGCTGTGAGGTCGTCGCCGGCGGTGCGTATCGAGTTGTTCGACACTATTCCGCCCAGCGATATCACGGCTATCTCGGTGCTGCCGCCGCCTATGTCTACCACCATGTTGCCCTCGGGCGCCTCCACGTCGAGGCCTATGCCTATGGCTGCGGCCATGGGCTCGAAGATCAGGTAGACGTCGCGGCCGCCGGCGTGTTCGGCCGAGTCGCGCACGGCGCGCAGCTCAACCTCGGTAGAGCCTGACGGCACGCCTATCACCATGCGCAGCGAGGGCGAGAAAAAGCGTCTGCCCGTGTGCACCATCTTTATCAGTCCGCGCATCATCTGCTCGCATGCGGTGAAGTCGGCTATCACTCCGTCGCGCAGCGGGCGTATGGTGCGTATGTTGTCGTTAGTCTTCTCATACATCATCTTGGCCTTCTCGCCCACGGCTATCATCTTGTCCGTGCGGCGGTCGAGGGCCACCACCGAAGGCTCGTCTACCACAATCTTGTCATCACTGATAATGATTGTGTTGGCCGTGCCGAGGTCCATTGCAATCTCTTGGATAAATGAAAA
>CALUFN010000041.1 GCA_944319945.1 uncultured Prevotella sp. | reverse complement strand
GGAGAATGACAGGGAGAGGCAGTTAGAGTCAGGTCAAGTGGATTTCAAACCGTTTACAATTTCCACATCTTCATCTCGAGGTTTTTGATTTCCTTAGTGGTCAAATTCCCCATCGGAAACTTTATCGTGTCCGTAAACTCATCGAAATAGTAGAACCCATCAAACACTTGCCCGATAGCCATACCCTCATCGAAGAGCCAGCGAACATCTTTACCATGAGCGGACAGCAACCCCGAATGACACGATAGAAAGAAAAAGAGGCCTTCGTTACAATCCGGCAAACCATCCACCTTTTGCAGGAAATCCTCTGTGAAAACAGCCAAGCTTTCATCGCCACAGTTTTCAGGAACTATGATTCCCAACTTGTTTTGGCTTTTACTCCCTTTAAGACGGAATCGTTTTATTGGAATTACTGCTATGGCACCTTCCTTTTCAGGCCAAAACGTTCCGAAATAAACGGAATAACCATCACCCATTTTTATAGGCACAGTAACTGCTGCATACGAATTCCCGTCGTTAGGACATTGAGGGTGGAATATTTGTGGATTGTTTTTTACCACGTCTTCAACTTTTTCCATCAGTGTGTCAAAGTTGTTCATGTATTCATACACAACCTCGTCCATTGAACTGTATTCCGCTTTGGGAGTTACTTGGTACTTGTCGCTTTTCATTGTTTTATTGTTGTTCTGGCTGCTGGTGAAACCATCGAATTGCAGCCTTATAAAATTGTCTTTTGGCATTTTTTTTTAATTTGAATTTTTATTTTTTATGTTAACTGTTTGTTTATCAGTCTACTACATCCATGCATTCTAAAAATATAAGGACATAGTTGTGGCTTGCAAGGACAGGTGGTGGCCTTATCCTCGCCCTGATTAAAAGGGTGTCCATAAATTATTGGGGTTTTACAATAACCTCAAGACGTACTTGCTCTTGGCTACCGCTTAATGGTTGTGTTCGTTAAGTTTGTCCGTCAAGGCTGCAATATCATTCCGCTTCTTAGCCATGTATTTTTGGTATTCAGGCGAGTTCATGTCAGTCCATACGAGATTGTCATCATTGAAATCGAGATAGTCACCGTTTATGTGCAAAACTTTCGGATTGGTAAAATCAGATTTATTGCCTTCCACAAACTCTGCCTCCGCCATCAAGTCGTCAGGGTATGCCTTTAACGGTTCCTCACGCCCATAGCTGTTTTTCCTGTAATAGCGGTAATACGGGTCTATTGCAACAAAGCGTTCCGTATCACCGTCATAAACATGGTCAATAATCGCAAGCTCGTCTTTGCCGTCATAAACTTCGCCTGTGTAGGAAACGGTTAATCCGTTCGATGTTTTTCGTTTCTTGCTGAGCAGATAAGCTTTATATGCCGCCATGTCAAGCCCCCATTCAAGATTGGCAGCCTTACAGTTACATTTATTATTGTCTTTATGGACAAGTGTGTACTTCTTCGCGTCCTGGGGCTTGGGGACATAGCAGTCCGCAACAAGTTCGTCAAGCTCAATGATACCCGGATGTGTTGTATTCAGATATTTAGAGCCGTCAGGTCTCTTGTGGATTATCAACGGCCTGTTGTAATCCTTGTTGTTGTACTCGCGGTATACATAATCACCGTCACTGTTTACCCAGACATTGAACTTTGCGCTGTACCGCATCATGCGTCCGTCAATAATCTTGTCCGGCTTTTGTTGTTTGTTCATATAAAAATAAGAATTTAAGGAAGCCGCAGCCATGTTACAACCACGGCCTCCATGATTAATGAATTTGTTGTTTATTCTCCCTGTTCTGTATTGGCCTTGAACGCCGCAAAAGGATTGGCTTTATTGAACCTTTGGAACGAGTCCTCCAGCTGTGTTTTGGTGAAGTCTGCCTTTGGTTTCCCGTTGCCACGCTTGTAACCGGAGGGCGAAACTATTTCAGCAACGTCCTTGTCTGCCAGTCCATTGAGGTAGGCTATAATATAAGAGGTAGCCTCCTTCTTGTTGAGTTCGTTGCAGGCGTTGTTCCACTTGTCGATGATGAACTCCGGCACGGTCTTGTTCTTCAGGGCTTTCTCGTTGTTGTCCGTGAATTTAGACTTTGCCGTTTCATGAATCTTGATGCCGTATTCGGAATTGTCATAGCACAACATGGAGTCGGTCGCGTTCATAGCCTTGACAAGTGACGGTTTCCTGATGATTCCCTTGACCAAAGTCATCCATTCACAAGCCGCGGTGAAGTTGTATCCCTGTCTTTCAAGCTGTCGGACGAAAGACAATGCCCTCGCCGTTTCATCGCTGATGTTCCCTGCACGTTCCAGCCCACAGATGAAGTCGCTGTTCTTCCAAGTGAATACCTTGAGGTTTATGGTTTGTAGCATCCTCGTCAAGTTTATCCAGTTGGTCGGGAAATAAGCGAGCACGTTGGTCGGAGCCTTGTCTGGATGTTCATTCATGATTTTCCTGATTGCCATGTACCTTGTCTGCCCATCAACAATAATGACCGTCTGTACAAGTTGTTCTTCTGGTATGGGATTGCCGTCGAAATCCTCCACGTCGTACCCCATCATGACAGCGACAGTTCCCGGAATGACAAGCAGCATTACCTGAATGCCGTCCGCCATAATCGATAAAGCCATACTATTGACCGACTTTTGCTTAGGCCACCTGTTCATCACAAGCCTGCCTATCTTAATCTTGCCGACATTAATGATACCGTTAAAGTCTAAAATTGTCAACAGCCCAGGCATAACCTCCAAAATTTGCTCGGGGGCTACCTCTTTGATTTTTTGAACGGCGTCCTTACAGGCTTCTGCATCAACAACATACGAATCTGATTCTTGTACGGTTGTGCCTGCAACCTCAATTTTCTCACTTTTGTCCTGAAGCCCTCCTTGAGAGCTGACAAGACATTCTTTAACTTTTTCTTTCATTTTTAAATTTTTTGTTAAAATCCACATGGCAGCCCATGATTTTATCTATATCTGACTTTTTGTAAAAGGGTCTGCGCCCACACTTTGTATGCTTCAGATAACCGTTTTTGTTCCACCGCCACAACGTGCTCTTGGACACTCCAAGCATTTTTGCCACTTCATCCGGGGTAAGATAGGTTTCTTGAACCCTCTCAGCCCTTCCCATCGCCCGACCTTCTTCTATTAATGACAGGCCGAACTCTTTCAAATCGCTTATTCCGACTGTAATACTTATATTATTACTGCCATCGGAAAGAATATCCTGTATATTCATTTCTGAATTTATTTGTTGTTTTTTATTTTAGCCTCTCACCTCTGTTTAAGGATTATCCTTGATGATGCCATTTCCCATGTTGCTTGCAGTCAAACAGAAAGACTGTAGCCCACAATGGACGATGCAAAGGTAAGAAATAATTAAGGTAAAATATATGTAAGTAGTTGATTTTCAGTGTATTGTTGTACAACCTCCGTGCAACCGTTGAAATGTCGTTGTAACTGATTGTATGGTTGTTGTATTGAAAACAATATATGTTTGTATTGCTTATTGAATTAAGTGGGCGCAAATCTGAATGTAATTGAGGTTATGCTTTAATTTGTACAGTAGGCAAACAAAAAAGCCGCACTCCTTTTCGGAATACGGCTGTAATAAATCTTGTGTAATTAAACTTTCAACTGTTCGGACGTTACATCTTGTCAATGACGTTTTTAAGTATATCGTCGTCAATGGTCCTGTATCTTGCAAAAGCCCTGCTGCCTTCAACGTGGCCTGACATCTTGCCTACTATGTTCGGGTCTGACGCCTGTTTGTATGCATTAGCGACAAAGGTCCTGCGTGCTATGTGGCTGCTTGCAATCTCGTTTATCGGACGAAGCTCCATCTCCCCGGTCTTTGGATTACGTACTTCCACTTTACGGATTATCCCTGCAATGGTAAATATCTCCTTTATGGCTTCGTTGTACTTAACTTGTGAAATGAAAGGGAACAAACGTCCCTGTTTATCAACACCTTTGTATTTCTTAATCAACTCCGCGGCCAATGTACGTAGTGGAACTCGTGCTTGTGCAGCATTCTCTTCGTCTTTTGTCTTATGTGGCGTATATACCAACACACCATCAGTAATGTTTCCTGTTGACAGTTTCATTAAATCGCCGACACGGCATCCAACAAAGCACTGGAATATGAATATGTCACGCTGGGTCATCAGGTGTTTAGTAGGCATGGGGACTTGGGTTAAATAATCGCGCTCATCCGATGATAAATAATAGGGCGTACCGTATCTCTCTACACCTATCTTAACACCGTCAAAGGGCCTATTCTTGGTCTTGCCTTCATCATAGCACCATGAGAAGAAGCTCCTTAGTTTTTTCATCAGGGTTATTATAGTATTGTTGCCACGTACCTCTATGTCCAAACGTCCCCTTCTTATACCGTTGGGCTGTTCCTTTATCATCTTGGCATACTGTTTCGGGTATCTTTCCGAGAGTGCCTTCTCATTTTTCAGATAGTCGCGGAAATCTTCTATGTCGTCCTTGGTCACCTCGTTTACGTTGAAAGTAAAATCCTTGCGCTTACCCATGGTCTGCTGGAACTTGGTGAAACGCCAAACGTCTCGCTTCAACACCTGCATGCCTCTTTCCCTGTCATCGCTGAACTCCTTGGCCTTAAGGAACTCGTCGAACAATTCGGAGAAAGACTTGTCATGCTCTTTATCTTCAATGCTCTTATACTTTTCGGGGTGAACAAACCTGTCTATCAAGTCAGCCAACCATTCCTTTGTTATTTGTTTCTTGTCCTTCACGTTTAAGCTGTTTAAGATATGCTTTTTAAGTTCTCCAAGCTTTGCTTCTACAGCCTCATGATATTCAACGTCATTCCCGACTTTACGCCTGTTGACTATTAATTCACCGTTCTTGAAATTGTCTGCGGTGATATAAAACCCTGATTTTGCCAGAATGTCGTAATCATTGCCGTTGCGGAGCCTAATGATGATTTCGCTCATTTTGGTTTCTGGCTGAACCCGTTTTGAAAGCTTTAAATATATCGTTGCCATATAAGTGTTTTTTTAGATTCTGCAAAGGTAACGCTATTAATTTAGCCGACAAAATATAGATGGGATAGTCGCAGAAATTCCCCGTCAAATTCCCCGTCTTTTTTTTAAAATAAACAAAATCCAGAAAAATCACACAAAAAGAACACCCTTTGCAAATCATTGTATATCAGCAATTTATAATTCTATTCATTTTCAATAATTTTCATGCGTTTCTATGTTTAATGTTCCCAACGGGGTCACGGAAAGAAATGCTAAGTAATTGTTTATCAACTATTTAGCATTTTAACTAAAATCACGCATCAAAATCCCCGCGTTTTGCGTCGTCTTGATGTCCTCGTGCCCAAGTCCTCGGCTGATAACAAGTATGTCGTTGCCCATGTCACGCATGATTGAAGCCCACGAATGGCGACTGACGTATGTCATCAGGGGGACGTGTAGACACGTCATCACGCCGACTTTCTTATGGTTCCGGTTGACGCTCTGCTCCGTCTTTTCATATTGTCCGCGTCTGTGCCATCCAGTTCCTTTATTATAGGCAGCAGACAAGATTTCCTACATCTCTCTTTCACAGTTTATTGTAATTGTCAGGCCGGTCTTCTTGCGATTGTATTCTGAAGTCCGTTTCCACGGTAAGTATTGGCAATGCCGTACCTCTTTGTCGCCATTTTCCTTGCCGCAATCGAGCGTATGAAGGTGGGAAACGTAATGATTTCAGGCTACTTCCTGTATAAAAAAAGCCACCGCCCTGTGATTAACTGATCACGGAAGACGGTGGCTAAAATCATTCGTTATGAAAAGAAATGTCTTTTACCTTTAATTAAACGCAAAGGTATTAATCATTCCCATTCGATCGTCGAGGGCGGTTTCGAGGAGATATCGTAGCAAACACGGTTTACGCCCTTCACCTTATTTATTATCTCATTAGAGACTTTTGCCATGAAATCGTAAGGCAGATGAGCCCAATCGGCAGTCATGGCGTCAGTGCTCGTAACGGCACGCAGGGCTACAGGATGCTCGTAGGTACGCTCGTCGCCCATCACGCCGACACTGCGGATGGTGGAAAGAAGCACCGTACCGGCCTGCCAAACCTTGTCGTAAAGCGACTCACCATCCTCGCAAACGTAGTTGTGCATGTTCTCGATGTAGATGTCGTCGGCATCTTGCAGGATGCGCACCTTCTCTCGGGTGATGTCGCCGAGTATGCGTACGGCTAGGCCGGGACCTGGGAACGGATGGCGCTTGATGAGGCGTTCGGGCATGCTAAGCTGGTAACCTACGCGGCGCACCTCATCCTTGAAGAGCCACTTAAGCGGCTCACAGAGTTGCAGGTGCATATCCTTGGGCAGTCCGCCTACGTTGTGGTGACTCTTGATAACCATGCCCGTAATGCTTAGACTCTCTATGCGATCAGGGTATATCGTGCCCTGGGCTAGCCATTTGGCATCGGTTATCTTCTTGGCCTCAGCGTTAAACACCTCTACGAAGTCGCGGCCTATTATCTTGCGCTTCTGCTCAGGGTCGCTTACGCCTTCAAGGTCTTTGAAGAACTTATCGCTTGCGTCCACGCCGATGACGTTGAGACCGAGCCCCTTATATGCGTCCATAACCTTTTGGAACTCGTTCTTGCGAAGCATGCCGTGGTCGACGAAGATGCACGTAAGGTTGGAACCAATAGCACGGTTGAGCAGCGTGGCGCACACGGACGAGTCAACGCCGCCACTGAGGCCGAGGATCACGCGGTCGTCACCAAGCTGCTCTTTCAGCTCTTTCACGGTAATTTCTACGAATGATGCCGGGCTCCACTCCTGCTTACTGCCGCAGATGTCGACTACGAAGTTCTGAAGAAGCTGCTTGCCTTGCTCCGTATGGAACACTTCCGGGTGGAACTGCACCGCCCAAAGGGGCTTCTCGGTGCTGGCGTAAGCGGCGAACTTGACGTCGGCAGTAGAAGCTATGGCGCGGCAGTCGGAGGGGATTGCCGTGATTGTGTCGCCGTGGCTCATCCATACTTGTGAGTTTTCCTTAAAGCCTTTAAACAGCGGGTTCTGTGCGTCGAACTGCGTAAGGTGGGCGCGACCGTACTCGCGCGTGTCGGTCTTTTCAACCTTTCCGCCGTTTTGGGCAGCTATGAACTGCGCCCCGTAGCATATTCCGAGTACGGGGAACTTGCCTACGAACTTGCCCAAGTCGGCCTTGAACGCCTCGGGGTCGTGGACGGAGTAAGGCGAACCGCTGAGGATTACGCCGATGACGCCCTCCGTATCCTGCGGAAACTTGTTGTAAGGCAGGATTTCGCAGAACGTGTCAAGCTCACGCACACGACGGCCTATAAGCTGCGTGGTCTGTGAACCGAAATCGAGAATGATAATTTTTTGCATTATTCCTTATATTTGTATGTTAATTCATCTTTACTCCTTCAAGAAACTTTCGGCTTCGGCAAGAGTGCCAAGTTTGCCGACATCGAGTAGTCGGAGGTCTGTCTTTACGCAAGCCTTAACCACGGCCTTATCGCATATCTTAAGGTAAAAATCAATGATACCGAACTTTTCAGGGAAAGCCGCCATAAGCGTGAAAAGGCGCGGCGAGAACACATGTATGCCAGAAAAGGCGTACATCTTGCACGCATTCACGTCCAAGTCTGAATACGGGCTCTTAACTTCGCCTGTCTCAACATTGGTCCATCCCATAAGGCGCATGCCGTCGTCAAAGAGAAGATAGCGTTTGGTCTTACGCTCGCTGACAAGCAGCGTAGCGTCGTTAGCGCCGTGTTCGCCGTAAAGCCAGCCTAAATCCACATTACTAAGAATGTCTACATTGTGAATAAGCACTGGCGCATCGGGCAGGAACAGCGGCTCGGCCTTCTTCAGTCCGCCACCCGTGTCGAGCAGCATAGCCGACTCGTCGCTAACTAAAATGTCAACGCCGAAATTACCGTTTTCTTGCAGATAATCAACCACCTGCGGCGCGAAATGGTGTACGTTGACTACAATCCGGCCAAAGCCCGAGGCCTTCAACTTGTCCACAACGTGCTCTACAAGCGGCTTGCCCCCTACCCTAACGAGAGCCTTCGGCATGGTGTCGGTCAGCGGCTTAAGGCGTGTGCCAAGCCCGGCGGCGAATATCATTGCTTGCTTCATATCACTTCCGTTTTGCCTCCAACACCTTACTTATGTTCTGTTCACGGTGGACGATGCGCACCTCAACGCCGAACTTACTGTTTAAGTGCTCGGCCAGATGCTGAGCCGCATAAACGCTGCGGTGCTGGCCGCCCGTGCATCCGAAACTGAACATCAGGCTGGTAAAGCCACGCTGGATGTAACGGCGCACATGGGTGTCGGCCAATTTGTAAACGCTGTCGAGAAACGTCAGTATTTCGCCGTCGTCTTCGAGGAAACGGATTACGGGTTCGTCCAACCCTGTAAGTTTCTTATACGGCTCGTAACGTCCGGGATTGTGCGTGCCGCGGCAGTCGAACACGTATCCGCCGCCGTTGCCGCTCTCGTCTTCGGGTATTCCCTTATGGAACGAGAAGCTGTAAACACGGACTACGAGCGGACCTTTGTTGTCGTATTTGGAGAACGTGGCCGGGCCGTCTGACGGATGGGCTACGTACACCTTGCTGTCGGTGGTCTTGAAGCCGTCTGCACGCGTAAGCGCAGGCTCTTCAAGGCGGGCGAACTGCGGAAGCTCGGTAAGGCGGCGCAACACCTCCATTAAGTAAGGATACGGGAAAGTATTGACCTTCAACAGCTCGCGCAAGTTCTGCATGGCAGGAGGAATGCTGTCAAGAAAATGCTTCTTACGCTCGAAATATCCACGGAAACCATACGCCCCGAGCACCTGGAGCGTGCGGAACAACACGAACAGGCTGAGCCGCTCGACAAAATGGCGTACCGACGGGACCTCGGCGTATAACTTCAACGAATTATAATACTCGTACACGAGTTCGCGCCTCAACTTATATGAATACTTGGCCGAAGCCTGCCATAAGAACGAAGCGAGGTCGTAATAATACGGTCCCTTGCGTCCGCCCTGATAGTCTATGAAGTAAGGACGGCCCTGCGCGTCGAGCATGACGTTGCGCGCCTGGAAGTCACGATACATGAAGCTGTCGGCCTTCTCGGCCACAAGGTCTTTGGCCAAAAGGCGGAAGTTGGCTTCGAGCTTAAGCTCGTGGAAGTCAAGCTCGGCGGGCTTCAAGAAGCAGTACTTAAAGTAATTAAGGTCGAAGAGAACGCTGTCCTCGTCGAACTCAGGCTGCGGATAGCAGTTGGTCCAGTCCAACCCCCGTGCGCCGCGCATCTGTATGTTAGGCAGCTCGCGTATCGTGTTGACGAGCAGCTGCTTTTCCTTTTGGTTATAACGGCCGCCCGACTCGCGTCCGCCGCTGATCGCTCCGAAGAGCGACACGCGCCCGAGATCTTCCTGCAGATACCTCAGCTCGTCGTCGGCCACGGCGAGTATGCGCGGCACGGGCAACTGGCGTTTGCGGAAATGCTCAGAAAGATAAATGAAGGCATGGTTCTCGTCGCGGCTCGTGCCTATCGCCCCGATGACCGAAGCACCGTCGATGCCGCTTATGCGGAAATACTGCCGGTTGCTGCCGGCAGCGTCGATGCGCTCCACCCCCGCAGGCTCAGAGCCGCACCATTTCTTATATAAATCCAAAAGTCTCTGCATACGTCACAATAAAATGTCATCATCATCATCGCCGCGCTTCTTCCGCTCGTATTCAGCAAGCACGCGGTCGATAAGTATAAGCAAAAGCATTATGCCGAGCGACATCAGCCACGATCCGGTGATGTAAAGCAGCCCGGCCGAAACGACAATGTACAACACCCATTGCCCTTTCTTTATCTTATATTTATTGGCATCCATAAGTCATATTTCCGACTTGCGCAAGACACGCAAGCCAACAACATTTTGCAAAGTTAATGAAAATCCGAGACAACATGAAATAATGCCCGCTGTTTTTGCCTTAAGCACGAACAAAAAAAATCGCATGTCGTCACGACAAGCGATTTTCAAAAAACAAACTACTTAAAAACTAATCTACTAAAACAAATCAAAAAAATATCTACTTTAGGATCTATCTACATCATGTATCAATTTTCGATGTGCAAAGTTATGGTTTTTATCAATGTCTCCCAAATTTTTTCATCAAAAAAAGCGTCATTTTTACATTAAATGAGTAAAAAAAGGCGGTCGTCTGCCGACCGCCCTTCTTTTTGTTATCTGTGGTTTGCAAATTACATCATTCCGCCCATGCCCGGGTTGCCCATCGGCATAGCCGGCTTCTCTTCGGGCTTGTCTACGATCAGGCACTCAGTAGTCAGGAACATGCCTGCGATCGAGGCGGCGTTCTCAAGGGCTACGCGGGCCACCTTAGCCGGGTCAACCACTCCGGCCTTACGCATGTCTTCGTAAGTGTCGGTGCGAGCGTTGTAACCGAAGTCGCCCTCGCCTTCACGAACCTTCTGCACTACCACTGCGCCTTCGCCTCCGGCGTTGGCAACTATCTGGCGCAGAGGCTCCTCGATAGCGCGCTCAACTATGTTGATACCGGTCTGCTCGTCGGCGTTGTCGCCCTTCAAGCCCTTCAGGTTGTCAAGGGCGCGGATGTAAGTAGTGCCGCCGCCGGCTACCACGCCTTCTTCGATAGCTGCACGTGTAGCGCAAAGGGCGTCGTCTACGCGGTCTTTCTTCTCCTTCATCTCGACCTCGCTGTTGGCTCCGACGTAGAGCACTGCCACGCCGCCTGAGATCTTAGCTAGACGCTCCTGCAACTTCTCCTTGTCGTAAGAACTTGTGGTATTGGCTATTTCGTTCTTGATTTGAGCTACACGGTCGGCGATGCACTGCTTGTCGCCTGCACCGTTTACGATGGTCGTGTTGTCCTTAGTTACGGTAACCTTGTCGCAGGTGCCGAGCATCTCGAGCGTAGCCTGCTCGAGCTTCAGGCCCTTCTCCTCGCTGATAACAACGCCGCCGGTCAGTATGGCGATATCCTCGAGCATTGCCTTACGACGGTCGCCGAAGCCGGGAGCCTTCACTGCGCAGATCTTCAGTCCGCCACGCAGACGGTTTACGACGAGAGTAGTAAGAGCCTCAGAGTCGACATCCTCGGCGATTACGAGCAACGGGCGTCCGCTCTCGGCAGCAGGCTGCAGGATGGGCAGGAAGTCCTTGATGTTGCTTATCTTCTTGTCGTAGATCAAGATGTAAGGATTCTCCATCACGCACTCCATCTTGTCGGCGTCGGTTACGAAGTAGCCGCTCAGGTATCCGCGGTCGAACTGCATGCCTTCAACCACGTTGATGTGTGTGTCGCGGCTCTTGCTCTCCTCTATCGTGATAACGCCGTCCTTGCTGACCTTGCGCATGGCATCGGCAATGAGCTTACCTATCTCGGGGTCGTTGTTTGCGCTGACGGTGGCCACCTGCTCAATCTTGTCATAGTTGTCGTCGACCTTCTCTGCGTGGTCCTTGATGTACTCTACCACGGCTGCCACGGCCTTGTCGATACCGCGCTTCAGGTCCATCGGGTTGGCACCAGCCGTAACGTTCTTCAGTCCTACGTTCACGATGCTCTGTGCAAGTATCGTAGCGGTGGTGGTTCCGTCGCCTGCGTCGTCGCCGGTCTTGCTGGCTACGCTCTTAACGAGCTGTGCGCCGGTGTTCTCGAAGTGGTCTGCAAGCTCTATCTCCTTAGCTACGGTAACGCCGTCCTTTGTGATCTGGGGAGCACCGAACTTCTTCTCGATGATGACGTTGCGGCCCTTCGGACCGAGTGTCACCTTCACTGCGTTTGCCAACTGGTCAACGCCCTTCTTCAGCAAGTCGCGGGCGTCCATATCGAATTTTATTTCTTTTGCCATGATGTTCTATTTTTTAGGAGTAAAGGAGTAAGGAGAAAAGTAGTAAGTAAAAATGCTTTCACAATAATCCAAACAAACCTTTTCTTACGCCGATAAACTCTTTAGTTTTACTTTTTTACCTTCTTACTTTTTTATTTTTCAATAACTGCGAGCACGTCGCTTTGACGCATCATAAGGTATTTCTCACCTTCAAACTCAAGTTCGGTGCCTGAATATTTGCCGTAAAGCACTTCGTCGCCGGCCTTGAGAACCATCTCCTCGTCTTTAGTTCCCTTACCCGTAGCGATCACCTTGCCGTGTAAAGGCTTCTCTTTTGCCGTATCAGGAATAATGATACCGCCGATTTTCTCTTCTGCCGGTGCCGGCTGTACCAGCACCCTGTCTGCTAATGGTTTAATGTTCATAATTCTTATGATTTTAATGTTATATACGTTTATTGTTCTTGAGCGCCTTGCGACGCTTCCGCCTACGGTATAGCGAAAAGCGTGCCAAAGGCCCAACTGACAAACATGACATGACACGACTGACACTTTTGTCAGTCCCGCTGTCTGCCGTCAACGCTCCGCGCATGTCTGCAAACATGCCGATACCGTATCATTTTGTAAATCGGTGAATGTCGTCCGAAATCAACGAAACAGCCGCGCCGCACGCCCGAAACGTCTGCCAAGACTACGAAAAAGTGCTGACAAAAAGGCCTGACGACAACCTTCAGGCGACAAGATCACGCCGTAATGACGCTTTCCGACGGCATTTAGCACTGCAGAAGGACATCATTGAGCCGCCCAAAGGATACCTTTAAGCCTGCCAAAGGTATCCTTTTAGGCGAAAGGGAACCGAGCATTAATGCACACAAAGCCGCCTATAGAACATAAAAACCTAATTTACAATACGTTACAACTACACACCGAACACCGCAATATTTACGGACGAAAGACTTATTTTCAAAAATAACGCAGCCTCATACCGTTATCGTAAACCAAGATGAAAGCTGCTGCCACCTTCGGCCTTACATATTGTCAACCAGCGGTCAAACATCGTGAGGACGGCAGCCTGACGGCGCATACAATGGCGCACGGCATATTCATTATTGAAATAATACATGCAAACATTATTTATTTTTGGCAAAAACATGTAATTTTGCATCCGTTTTCAGGAACTACTCCTTAACCATAACAAATTCGGACATAAACAAATGGCACGACAGAATCAAGACGACAGCGTACACGAGACGCTGAAAGACACGGCGATATTCCTCGCCGAATACGCCTCTACGATGATGGCCGTAGGCGCGCAGACATCACGCATACAGCTCAACACGGTGCGCATGGCGCGCTCGTTCGGCTATCACATCAACCTGCTGATATTCCCCAAGACACTGAGCATAACGCTGCTCGACGCCGAGCACAACCGCTCGTACACGTACATAAAGAAAACGCCGTCGATGGGCATCAACTTCAAGGCCAACATGAAGCTGTCGGCACTGTCGTGGAAGGCGTTCGACCACAAGCTGCCAATCGACGAGCTGTGGCGCATGTTCAAGCTGATAGTCAAGGAAAAGCGCGAGAATCCGTGGGTGGTGTTGCTCATGGTATCGTTCGCCAACGCCTGCTTCTGCCGCCTGTTCGACGGCAACCTTACGTCTATGATCATCGTATGGGTGGCCACGTTCGTGGGCTTCTTCGTCCGCCAGCAGCTCACACGCCGCGGCCTCAACCACCTTGCGGTGTTCATAATATGCGCCTTCGTGTCTACGATGATAGGCGTGACCGACTTTCTCTT
The DNA here is from genome assembly GCA_944319945.1 of uncultured Prevotella sp. Lineage (GTDB taxonomy): Bacteria > Bacteroidota > Bacteroidia > Bacteroidales > Bacteroidaceae > Prevotella. The sequence goes on along the minus strand of CALUFN010000041.1, from coordinate 7,761 downwards.
CTTCCACGGCGGCACCGAAGACATATCCTTAGGTACGTCTATGCTTTACCTCGTGCCGGGCGTTCCGCTCATCAACGGCGTGATGGACATCGTAGACGGGCACGCCCTCGACGGCATAGCCCGCCTGACCAACGCCTGCCTGCTGATAATATGCATAGCCATAGGCCTCTCGACCACGGTGATAATGCTCGACATCGACCCTACGACGTTCACAAAAGTGGTGCGGCCCGACGTTGTGCGGGCGGCCATAGCCGACGGACTCTTCGCCGCCGTGGCCGGCGTAGGCTTCGCCATAATAAGCAATCCTCCGCGCAAGGCCCTGCTGGTGTGCGCCCTGCTGGCGTGCGTAGGCCACGGCATACGCTATTTTCTCATGCACAACACTGGCCTGATGCTCGACCAGGTTACGGCGTCTACCATAGCAGGCTTCGCCGTCGGACTGCTGGCCGTGCCTTTCGCCATGCGCATACACTGCCCTGCGGAGTGCTTCGCGTTCCCCTCGCTGCTGCCCATGGTGCCCGGAATGTTTGCCTACAAGGCCATACGCGACCTTATTAATATAGTGCGCCTGCCCGACGAATACACTATGGAATACGTATCGCGCTTCTTCTCTAACGCTTCGCTCACCGTGCTGGTAATGTTCGGCATGGTGGCAGGATGCATCATCCCGATATTCATCTTCCACAGGCAGTCGTTCTCGGTAACGAGAAAGTAAAAAAAATTAAGAGTTAAGAAAATACCATTGTTGAACCAAAGCATATTTTCTTAACTCTTAATTCTTAACTCTTTATATTAAGTTTTCTCCAGATAAAGTTTGGTATCAGGCGCCAAAAGAACACCAAGATACGGTAACGCCAGTCGATGACACGCACGTGGCGGTGGGCTTTCACGGCGCGCAACAGTTTGCGGGCTACAACCGTCTTGTCCATAAGCATGGGATATTTTCCGCCGGCAAGCAGCGGCGTATCGACGAAGCCCGGGCATATGTCGGTAAACCGTATGTGCAGCCTGCGCATGTTAGCCAGCTGCTCGAGCGCCTGGACATAAGTGTTCTGATAAGCCTTAGTGGCGCTGTAAGACGGCGCAACGCCAAGCCCCTTTGTGCCGGCTATGGAGGAAATGACGGCAATGTCGCCCCCGAGATTTTCAGCCATATAATTAAATATGGTGTCGATCATGCAGGTAAACCCCTTCACGTTGACATCCACCGTAGACAATTCTACGCCCCGGTCAAGCCCGGCGTTCTGTTTGCCCACACCCGAACAAAACACGAACAAGTTGACCCCGCCAAGCGCCTTCACCAAAGCCAACAGACGCTCGGGTGCGTCGTCAGCAGTTACGTCAATACGCATCATCTCCACGCTCTGCGGACTGGCGGCCTTTATCTCGGCCAACTTGTCCTCACGCCGCGCGGCTATGCCGACATGCCAACCGTCGGCAATCAGCAGCTTGCACACCTCGCGCCCTATGCCCGAAGATGCGCCTATCACAATAGCACGTTTCATCATTGCGAAAATACTAATATCCTGCGGAACAGTAAAACTTTATCATGTTTTTCAAACAAAATAAAATAAAATAAGTATCTTTGCAACGTATAATATAAAATCAGGAAAATAACAACAAAACAAATACCCTTATGAAAGATTTTTTCAAATACATGTCGGCCACGGTGGTTGGCCTGATCGTCTTCACGCTTCTGACGGGAGCAATCGGAGCAATGTGCATAGTAGGCATGATAGCCTCTGAAAGCTCGGCCAAAGACGTCAGCGACAACAGCGTAATGGTGCTCAACCTGTCAGGAATGCTTAACGAGCGGTCGGAGAACAGCTTCATGGACGAAATCGGCGGCAGCACCGTTGGCACCATTGGACTTGACGACGTGCTCAGCGCAGTAGACAAGGCCAAGAGCAACGATAAGATAAAGGGCATATACATAGAGGCAGGCATGTTGGCGGCAGACTCTTACGCATCGCTCGCAGCCATACGCAACGCCCTGCTCGACTTCAAGAAGAGCGGGAAATGGATCATTGCCTACGGCGACGTCTATACCCAGGGCACATATTACGTAGCTTCGGTGGCCGACAAGATTCTCCTCAATCCGAGCGGACGGGTAGACTGGCACGGCATAGCCTCGCAACCAATCTTCCTGAAAGACCTCATGGAGAAGTTCGGCGTAAAAATGCAGCTGGCTAAGGTAGGCACGTATAAGAGCGCCCCCGAGATGTTCACAGCCGACAAGATGAGCGATGCTAACCGCGAACAGGTCACCGCATACGTCAACGGAATATGGCAGAACATCTGTAAAGGCGTGTCTGAAAGCCGTAAGATCAGCGTAAAGGAACTCAACGAATACGCTGACAGTTTCATAACGCTTAACGACACGAAGGATTTCGTCAAGTATAAATTCGTAGACAAGCTGGTATATACCGACCAGATTAAGGCCGAGATAAACAAGCTGCTTAAGAAGGATGCCGACGACAACATCAACTCCGTAAGCCTCGCCGACATGAGAGTGGTGAAGAGCAAAGACAAGAAGGGAGACGAAATAGCGGTGTATTACGCCTATGGAAACATTGTGGACAACGCGGCCGGCGGCATGCTTTCAGACGAGCACAACATCGTAGGCAAGACCGTTTGCGAAGATCTGGAGAAGCTGATGGACGACGACGACGTGAAAGCCGTGGTGCTGCGCATCAACTCAGGCGGAGGCAGCGCTTACGCGTCTGAACAGATATGGCACTACGTAGAGACGCTTAAGAAGAAAAAGCCGGTAGTAGTATCAATGGGCGGAATGGCCGCATCGGGCGGCTACTACATAAGCAGCGGAGCCAACTGGATAGTGGCCGAGCCTACCACCCTGACGGGAAGCATCGGCATATTCGGCATGTTCCCCGACATGAGCGGACTGCTGACGCAGAAACTCGGAGTGAAGTTCGACGAGGTAAAGACCAACAGGCACAGCGCGTTCGGAACTCCGTCACGGCCGTTCAACGAGGAAGAGATGAGGTATCTCGGCAACCATGTAGACCGCGGCTACGCCTTGTTCCGCTCACGCGTGGCACAAGGACGCAAGATGACTACGGAACAAGTGGAACAGATTGCGCAAGGCCGGGTATGGCTGGGACAAGACGCACTGAGGATAAAGCTAGTTGACGAGCTTGGCGGACTTGACAAAGCCGTGGCGAAAGCCGCACAATTAGCCAAGCTGAAAGAGTATCACACGTCTGACTATCCCGGTAAGACAGACTGGATGGACCAGCTGCTGAACTCTGTTTCGGGCGGCACGTACATCAAGACGCAAACCCGCCTGGCCCTCGGCGAATATTACGAGCCGTTCATGCTGTTGAAAGACATCGGCAGCCAGTCGGCGATACAAGCACGAATCCCGTTCGTCATGAACATTAAATAAGTAATTTACGTATGGAAGGCGACTTTATCAAGATAAACGAGTGGATGCGGCCGTTAAGCTGGCTGTACGGACTCGGCGTAAGGTTGCGCAACCAACTGTTTGAAATAGGCATACTAAAAAGCAGGAGCTTCACCACTCCCGTAATATCGGTGGGCAACATAACGGTAGGCGGCTCCGGCAAGACTCCCCACGTAGAGTACCTGATAAGACTGCTGAAAGACAGCTGCAAGGTGGCCGTACTCAGTCGCGGATACAAGCGTAAGAGCAAGGGATACGTGCTGGCAGGCAAGGATACGCCGATGAGAGAAATCGGCGACGAGCCGTATCAGATGAAGACCAAGTTTCCCGACGTCTATGTGGCAGTAGACAAAAACCGATGTCACGGCATCGACACGCTGACCGGCGACGAGGCTACGAAAGACACGGACGTGATACTTCTTGACGACGCTTTCCAGCACAGATACGTCAAACCGGGCATCAACATCCTGCTGGTAGACTACCACAGGCTGATAATTTACGACAAGATGTTGCCTGCTGGAAGGCTTAGGGAGCCGCAAAACGGAAAATCAAGGGCCGACATCGTAATCGTGACAAAATGCCCGAAAGACTTGAAACCGATGGAATACAGGGTGATAATCAAGGCTATGGACCTATATCCTTACCAACAATTATACTTCACCACCTTCGATTACGACGACCTGCGCCCCGTGTTTCAAGGCAAGCAGCGCAAGCTAAGCAGCATAAGCAAGAATGAGAACATACTGCTGGTAACGGGCATTGCGTCGCCCAAACAAATGATGTACGACCTGAGGGGATGCTCGGCAAACATCACGCCGCTGTCTTTTCCCGACCATCATCAGTTCACTACGAAGGACATCAAGCGGATAAACGACGCGTTTGCCGGCATGCCTTCACCTAAAATCGTGGTCACTACGGAAAAAGACAACTCACGACTGGCCGTGACGGAAGGCCTCTCAGACGAGGTGAAACGCAACATATACATGCTGCCGGTCAAGGTAAAGTTCATGCTCGGACAAGAGGAAGACTTCAACAATAAAATAATAGGATATGTACAAAAAAATTCAAAAAACAGCATCTTGGCTAAAACAAAGGATGACCACAAGTCCGCAAACGGCGATAATACTCGGCACCGGACTGGGACAATTAGCTTCAGAAATAACTGACAGTTACGAGTTTCCGTATGAAGAGATACCCAACTTCCCCGTGTCGACGGTGGAAGGGCACGCCGGCAAACTCATCTTCGGCAAGCTCGGCGGAGTTGAAATCATGGCAATGGAAGGCCGTTTCCATTACTACGAAGGATACAAGATGAAGGAAGTGACCTTCCCGATACGAGTGATGTACGAGCTGGGCATAAAGACACTGTTCGTAAGCAACGCCTCGGGCGGCATGAATCCGGACTTTAAGATCGGCGACCTGATGATCATAACGGACCACATCAACCTGTTCCCCCAGCACCCCTTACGCGGCAAGAACCTGCCTACGGGACCCCGCTTCCCCGACATGCACGAGGCCTACGACAAGAAATTAATAGCCGAGGCCGAGGCCATTGCAGCGGAAAAGGGCATACGCGTAGTCCACGGCGTGTACGTAGGAGTGCAAGGGCCTACGTTTGAGACGCCTGCAGAATATAAGATGTACCACCGCTTGGGCGGCGACGCCGTAGGCATGAGCACAGTGCCCGAAGTGATAGTAGCCCACCACTGCGGCATCAAGACTTTCGGCATAAGCATCATCACCGACCTCGGCCTTGAAGACCAGCCCGTAGAGGTGAGCCACGAGGAAGTGCAGATAGCAGCCAACAAGGCGCAACCGCTAATGACCGAGATAATGAGGGAAATGATAAAGAGGAACGCTTAACAAAACCACAATTCATGATGCATAATTCATAATTGGGCCAAACGCCGCCGAAACAAGCGGAAAAGGCGACAAAACCAATCATGAATTATGCATTATTTATTATGGATTGTGTATAACGCATTATGAATTAAAGCAATGACCGACATATCTAAACTTGGCGAGTTCGGACTGATCCGCCATCTTACCGACGGGCTGAAGCCCAAGAACACGTCGACCGTACGCGGCGTAGGGGACGACTGCGCCGTGATGCACTACCCCGACAAGGAAGTGCTCGTAACCACCGACATGCTCATGGAAGGCGTACATTTCGACCTTACCTACATAGACCTTGAGCACTTGGGATACAAGTCTGCAATGGTCAACATCAGCGACATATTCGCAATGAACGGCACGCCGCGCCAGCTTACCGTGAGCATCGCCCTGAGCAAACGCTTCACCGTAGAAGACATGGAGAGATTTTACAACGGCCTGCGCGCGGCCTGCGACAAATGGGGAGTAGACATCGTGGGCGGCGACACCACGTCGTCGTACACCGGAATGGCCATCAGCATTACCTGCATCGGCGAGTGCGCCAAAGACGAGATTACCTATCGCGACGGCGCAAACGACACCGACCTGATATGCGTTTCGGGCGACCTCGGCGCGGCATACATGGGCCTGCAACTGCTCGAACGCGAGAAGACCGTATATTACCAGCAGGTAGACGAGGCACGAAAGAAGAACGACAAGCGCGCACTTGAACATCTCGCCCACTTCCAGCCTGACTTCGCGGGCAAGGAATACCTGCTGCAACGCCAGTTGCAACCCGAAGCCCGCGGCGACGTCTTAGAGCAGCTGCGCAACCTCGGCATACGGCCTACGGCGATGATGGACATAAGCGACGGCCTGAGCAGCGAACTGATGCACATCTGCGAGCAAAGCTCGTGCGGGTGTCGCGTGTACGAAAAGAACATACCCATCGACTACCAAACTGCCGTAATGGCTGAAGAGCTCAACATGAACGTCACCACATGCGCCCTGAACGGCGGCGAAGACTACGAGCTGCTCTTCACCGTCCCGATAGGCGACCACGAGAAAATACAACAGCTCAACGACGTAAAACTGATAGGGCACATCACGAAGAAAGAGTTCGGACGCATGCTCGTAACACGCGACAATAACGAGTTCGAGCTGAAAGCCCAGGGCTGGAACCCACTGAAAGAATAACCCCGACCACCTAAACAACAAACCACCGCGCAGCCTTACTTCCGCAATACCGGCAGTAAGACTGCGCGGTTAATTTATACGTCTACGACAAAAAGAAACAAAACAAAAAGCCCTTAAGAGAAATAATATTAGAAGTTTCCCACCGTTATTATAATAAAACGACACTAAACAATGAAGAAACACTTAGCCATATTACTGCTGACAGCCTTAGCCGTAATATCCGTAAAGGCACAATCAGACCCGGGCACGACGACGATATACCCCCGCTTCGGCGTAAACATGTCGAAATTCGCAGGCGACAAGATACTCACAGCCGCAGACGGAGGGTCGGTAAAAAGCAAATATAAATTCGGCGTCGTTGCCGGAGCCGAAGTAGAACACCAGTTCACACCGCTCTTAGCCGCCAGCGCCGGACTGCTTTACTCCATGCAAGGCAGCCGCTACGACGAAAGCTACACAAACGACCCGAACGGCAACTACAGCCTGTTCAAAGACATGAAATACACCATGCACTTCCTCACCCTGCCCGTTCTCGCCGTGTTCAACCTCGGATACAACTCAGCATTCTCAGCAAAATGCGGAGTGCAACTCGGCTATCTGCTCAACGCAACGTCAAGCAATTATTATGAAAGTGGACAAATCGTCGACGGTGAACGCCTCCCAAACAATCCCGGAGACAAGTTCAGCGGCACTGTGACCGACGTGTTCCACAGGCTTGAAGTCTCCATACCGGCAGGCATCTCATACAAACACGACAACCTCACCGTAGACCTGCGCTACAACATCGTTATCACCCGCAACGTCTACAAATACGTCGACGGCGTAAGAAACAGCAACATCTCGCTGATCTTAGGCTACGGTTTCACATTATGACATATACGCCTTTGCGCCGTCAGGCTTTGCCAGTCGTGCTGACTGACGGCGGAAAGACTCACCCCTCTTTCCATAACAAAAAGACACCAAACCTTCACAAAAATGCAAAAGGTGGCTTTTGGGTCGATAAAAGGACACCTTTTGCACGCTAAAAGGCCATGTATTGCAAGCCAATATGTGGCCTTTTGTTTTTGTGTTGAATATACAACAAAACACTTATAATATGTTTTTCGATGAAGGTGGAAAAGCCACGCGACTTTGACCCTTTTGGCCAAGCAGGATTGTCCCCTTTGGCTACAATATGATTGACCCTTTTGGCCAAAATAGTATTGACCACCTAGTTCACCTATTGTTATAGATTTTTTTGTGTAGATTTGAGTGCCCGAGTCCTG
>CALUFN010000040.1 GCA_944319945.1 uncultured Prevotella sp. | reverse complement strand
CTTAAAAATAATTATTTTCCCGGAAAGAAGAAACACACTTTCGATGTTTAATGCTAAAATTTAAACAGGCTCTTAGTCTTGTCGGCGGCGGTGATAGTGCTCGCGGCGGCGTGCCTCGCGCTGTGGAGACGCTGCCGGAAAATGGCCGACAAGACGGCTTTCCTCTTCGACGCACTCGACAACGGCGACTACGCTTTCCGCTTCTCGGAAAGCGGAAGGCAACACGCCGACCGACTGCTCAACACCTCGCTCAACCGCATAAGAGACATACTGAGGCACGCACGCGACGAACAGATAGAGCGTGAGAAATACTTCGAGCTGATACTTGACTCCGTGGATACGGCCATACTCGTGACCGACGAGGAGCGAGGGCTCGTGTTACGCTACAACAAGGCGGCGCAAAAAATGTTGCAAAGAGAGGTGATAACGCACATAGACCAAGTGAAAGACAAGACCGCAAGCCTCTCGGCACGCACCACCTACACCACGCTGAAAGGGCGCAAGGTGAAAATCATAGCCCTGAGCGACATCAAGAGCGAGCTGGCCGACCAGGAGATAGAGTCGTGGGTGAAGCTAATCAGGGTGCTCACGCACGAGATAATGAACACGGTGACGCCGATAGTGTCGCTGAGCGACACGCTCCTAAAGCAGGCCGAAGGCGAGCAACGCAAAGGCCTGAGGGTGATAAACAGCACGGCGGGAGAGCTGGTGAGATTCGTAGAGAACTACCGCAAGTTCACCCACGTGCCCACGCCGCAGCCGGCGTTGTTTTACGTAAAGCCGTTTCTCGAGCGCATGCAGAGCCTCGCCCGGACGCTGCTTAAGCCGGGATGCACGATAGACGTAAGCGTAACGCCTGAAGACCTGATAGTCTACGCCGACGAAGGACTGATAAGCCGGGTGGTGACCAACCTCATAAAAAACGCGGCCGAGGCCGTAGGCGAAGGCGGCCACGTGTGGCTTAAGGCATCGACCGACGACGGCGACACCGTGACCATAGACATAATAGACGACGGACCGCTGATACCCGACGACATCGCGGCCCACATATTCATCCCCTTCTTCACCACGAAAAAAGACGGCAGCGGCATCGGCCTGTCGATATCAAGGCAGATAATGCGCGCCTCGGGCGGCTTCATCACGCTCGTGACCGACCGCGACAAGGGGCTGACCACACTGCGCCTAACGTTCAACTGAGAACCGCCGAACTAGGGCTCTTAGCCCTCACGACAATACATTGAAAGTCAACACCTTACGAACATCAACGCAAAAGGCCACCTTTCACGGCGTGAAAGGTGGCCTTTTGCAACGTGAAAAGTAACCTTTTGCAGCCTGAAAGACGGCCTTTTGTCTTTTTTATCTTGTGAGCGAGAACTTCAGGCTGAGGCCGAAGTCTTGCGTAGTCGTGGGATAACTGCTCGACGAGAGCAGCGGCGTGTTGGTCTGACGGTCGTAATAAAAGCTCATAGTGAGCAGGCGCGACAGGGCGTAGTCGGCAGAGAACGACAGCTTGAAGGCCGTGTTGCCGCTGCTGGCCGAACTGGTCATGGTGGCTATGTCGCGGCAGATGGCCGCCTGCTTACGGTAAGAGAGGTCGAAGCGCAGATTGAGCGAAGTGTTGAATCCGCTGCTGCGCGACGTGGCAGACGAGCTCTTCTGCGCGTCATCGTCGTCGCCCCTGTTGCTCGAGCGCACGCGCCTGCGGCGATTGCCGCCGAAGAGCTTGAAGTTGTTAATCTTGTAACCCATGCCTACCACCCAGTCTTTGCTGGTAGACTCGTTGAGCTGTATGCTCGTCATGCTCAGGCTGAGCACGCGCGTAGAGCGGTACTCGAGCTTGCAGGTAAGGTTGTTGCGGAAGGTCATGTCTACTCCGAGCAGCGGCGAGAACGACTCATTGATGCTGACTGCGCTGACGTTGTAGCGGCTGCCGGGCACTGGCGCGCCGGTAGTGGCGTCGCTGACGAAGCCGAGGCCGTCCATGTATTCGACGAACGTGCTGTACGTGCTGTAAGAGCCTACGGCGTAAACGCTCTTGTAAGCGTGGTTGACGTTAAAGCTCTTGAACACGTCGCGGAACCACGGCAGCTGCACCAGTCCGCTGTAACGCACCGTCCAGTTGGGCAGCAGGCGCGACAAGGCGGGGAATATGTCGAGCGAACCGCCGCCCATAGACGTGTAAGCAGAGAGGAAGGCCGGTATCATGACGTCGGCCCCGTACTTGCTCACGGTGCCGTTGGCAGGGTCGAACGGCTTGCCGGCAAGCGACGTTCCGGCAGGATACGTCGCCCCGGCGTACTGCGCCTCTACGCGGTCGCGGAAGCCGTCGAGCGAGCGGCAGAACTTCTCGAACGTGGCCGAGCGGTAACCGTTGGAGGCGTCGCCCATGCCCTCGAAGGCGCTGCCGAGGCTTATCGTAGTCATGGTGAGCGTGCCGCTCTGCGTGGTGGGCGCGCCCTGATACATGTATTGTATGCTCTTGGCCCTAGTCTCGGCGCGGCTGGCATTGAGGTCTATCTTCAGGTTTTTCACCGGCTCGAGCGTCATGCGCAGCTGGAAGTCTTCGGTAAGGCTTGTCGTAGCGGGCGTGGCCACGCTGTCGTTCATAAGCAGCCAGCCACGCTCCGAGGCCTTGTCGATGAAGCCGTCGCCGACGAAGCCGAAGGCGAAGTCGAGTCCGGGCGACATCACGTCGCCGCGCTTCTGCCCCAGCATGTCGCCCACCTCGGGCATGAAGCCCGGCAGGTACATGCTGTACTGGTTGCGGTAAGAGAAGCTGACGTTGCGCACGAGCATCAGTCCGCGCGCCACGCACTGCGCGGCCTTATACCACTTGGTCTCGTCGAGCGGTTCCTTCGGCGTGACGGTGAGTTTCAGCGTGGTGACGGTGTCCACCTTCGACGTTATGCGTATGCGGTTCTTGTCCAGCTTCTTGTACTTCAGCTTGAAGGCCTTGCCCTCCTTAGTCTTGGCGCTTACCATGAGGCGGCGGCTGTTCTTGCCGTGCGATATGGTGATGGTGGTGTCGGGCTTGAGCACTATTTCCTGCTCGTAGCTGCGCTTGTTTTTCGGCAGCAGCTTGTCTTCACGGCCGGCGGCGGTGCGTCCTTTTGAGTCCTTGTCCGTAGCGTCCTTGCCTGCGTTCTGCCTTTGGCCGGGGCGGCGCAGGTTGCTTTGGCGCCGCTGGTTGCGCCGCGAGCTTGCGGTCTTGTTGAAACGCTCGTTGGCCTTGCGCAGGAAGGGCACGTGGTTGTAGAGCTTCTCGAGGTTGAAAGTACCGTTGACGTTATACTGGCGGTTCATGGTGATCGAGTTGCCGAGCGACGTTCCGTCTTCAAGCTCGGTTCCTCGCGTCCAGTTGTAGGTAGCGTTATAGTTGCCGTCGCCGTTGATCCAGTCGAACGCCGGTACGAGGTTGAGCGGCAACTGGTATGAGGCGTTGAACGTCTGGTTGTAGTCCAGCGGCCGGCCGAAGTCCTTTATGCTCATCCACACGGAGTCTTTCCATGCCGTGTATTGGTCGGGATAAAGGTCTTTGTTGACCGGTGTGTACGGCTCTTCTATCTCGGCGTTGGTTGCGCTGCTGAAGTTCATGTGCAGGTTCTTGGTCAAGTCCCAGCGCAGGTTGAACGACCTGTTCCACAGGAATTGCTCGCTGAAGGTCAGCGGAAGCTGGTTGCCCATGGTGCTTTCCATGTCGCGCTCCTGCAGCTCGTAATAGTTACGGAGCATCTCGGTATCGAACGTGAGGTTTTGCGGCAGCCAGTTGAGGCCGAAACGCTTCACTATGTCATACCATTTACTCTTGCTCTTGATGAGCTTCTTGAATGGTTCAAACGTCTTATATACCGGCGTATAGCTGTAGTTCAGCGCACCGCGCCACTCTTTCTCGTTCTCGTAGACGGTGGTTTCTCCGGTCGTATGGCGGCTGCTGTGGCTGTAAGTCAGCGAGAAGTTGGCCGGGTCGTAGGGCATGGGGTGCCCCTTAGTCTGTATCCCTACGCGCACGTTTGAGAGCGAGAAGTTGGTGTTCTTGGTCTTCGTCACGGCTATGCTCTCTATCGAGTCGCGCTCGTGGGCGTCGGTGGTGGCGTCAAGGGCGTCGTCGAGCAGCATGTCGGTGTCGAGCGGGTTGTATTTCGGGCGTGTCTCCTCCTGCGTCACCGAGTAATAGAGCGGCGCGGAGACCTTAGCCTTGTCTGGGAAAAACTTACCTAACTCTACGTTCGCCGTAAAGCTGTAAGTCTTGTAATCGTCTTGCGAACGCTCGGCCACGCCGTCCTCGATGCCGCCGAAGCCGTCGGTCACCATCTTGCCGGTAGCGTTGAGCGTGCCTATGTCGGAGAGCTGCACGTTGAGCGCTCCCTGTGCGGCCCAGCCGCCCTTGTTGTTATACTCGAGCAGCCTCAACTCGTTGACCCACACCTCGCCCGACTTGATGTCGCCTGCAAGGTTGCGCACTCCTATCATCATCGTCTTCACCTCGCCGAGCGTCGGGTTGCCCACTATGCTTATCTTGTTATTGGGCTTGTCGGCGTCATAGCTGCTGTACACCGCGCTGTAGGAAGCCGCACCCTGCGACTTGGCTATGTTGCGCGCCTTCTTCAGCTCGGTGAACACGCTCAGGGGTATGTCGAGCATGTTCTCCTCGGGCCATACGGCGCGCGCGTCTTCCACCGAATAGCGGCTGTACTGCCGCGGTTCGGTCAGCTTCAGGGGTATTTCATATTCGTAGTAATTGTTCCTGTAGTCGCTGCCCAGGCGGACGAACAGGGCCAGCTGGTTGTCGTCAAGGTTGGTGGTGTTCTGCTCGAAGGCATTGGCGTGCACGAACATCTGTATCCTCTTGTACTGGCGTATGTCGAGAGCCGTGTTCTTATAAACGGCCTTAGCCTCGCCCGTAGAGAAGTTGTTGACCACGAAGCTCAACGCCTGCTCGTTCTGTTCCACGAGCTGCGGCTGCGTGGGGTCTTGTCCGCGCTCGATGCCCGGCGGCAGAACGTAGTTGACTGGCTCTTTGTCGTTGTTTTCCTCGATGTTCACCGCGCTTACCGACATGCTTCCGCTCTCGTTCGCCGAGGTGCTGAGCTGCTGCTCGTAGGTGCGCCACTCGCCCCTTACGAGATCCAGCGTGCCGAACCTGAGCACAATCGGCTTCTTGAAGTTGGTAAGGAACATACGCATGAAACGCACCGATGTGAAGTCGCTTATCGACCCTACACGGTCCTCATAGTCGTCAAGCGGTATGCGGAACTGGTACCACGTGGCGTGGCCGGGCTGCCCGTTGCGCAGCGTGGGCGAAGTCTCGCGCTTGTCAACGATGAAGTTTTGGCCCACGACGAAGTCTTCCGGGCGCATGCTTATGTGGTACTGGTAATATTTCTCGTACTCGTTGAGGGTGTAGTCTTGGTTGATGTCCTCCACGTCGGGGGTGGTCTTATACGACGTGTCGTAGCTTTCCGTGCGGTCGTTGCTGTCGGGCGAGTTTCCCTGCGGATTGTTTATGCGCTTGTAGCGGTAAAGTATCGGGGCCTCGATCCGGTCGTAGTCCGAGCCGCGGAAATAGTGGTAGTCGTCGTTGGCAGGGTCGTTGAGTATCGAGTCGCGCTGCGCCGTGGTCACCCTTGCCTGCACTGCGGTGAGGAACTCCTGGTAAGGGCCGAACTCACGTTCCTCTGCATCGGTCAGTCCGTTGTAGCCTACGTCCTGCAGCTCGCGCGAACCGTCGGTCGTGGCGAAGGCGTACGTCACGGTGGCCTGCGTCGGTATCTTGCCCCATTGTGTGGTGACGAAGCTCTCCGAACCGTCTACGGGCATGCCGCTCTCATAAAACTTGCGCCCGTCGCGCAGTATGTCTTCGCTCACCTCGCCGAGGTTTATGTACAGGTCGCCCCCGTACTCGTGGGCGTCGGCCTGCCCGTTCGAGTAGATGAAAGGATCGAGCAGCCAAAACTCAATATACTCGATGTTGGCCGTCTCGAAATCGCTCGTGTCGAGCTTCCTCATCATTCCTCCCCAATGGCGCTCGGGGTCGGACAGGGTTCCGTCGCTGTTCAGGTTGGGGTTGAAGTTGTACGGGCCGCGCTCGTCGGGATAATAGGCGAGGTTGAGTATCGGGAGTGTCGACGTGACGCCGCTGTAAGAGTTGTCGTTGCGGTTGGGGAACAGTTCCTTGACGTACACCTCGCGCACGTAGTAGTTGCTAAGCTGGTCGAGGTCGCTCTTGATGTGGGCCGGCGTAAGCGACGAGCTGCGGCGCGTGAACAGCGGGTCGATGTTGTACCAGGCCAGCAGCGCGCGGTTGTATCCGCTCTGCAGCGTGGTCTTGTCGGCCTGTTCGGGAAACATCGAGGGAACGCTCGAGAGTATCCACGACGTGGGCGAAGACACGTCGATGGCGTTCTTGGTGTTCTCGAAGTCGTCGATGTACGACGCGTTGTCCTGCACTCCGCTGGCCTGCCCGGCAATAAGATGGGCGAACTCGCCCGTAAACGAGATTTGCGAAGGCTGGGTGCAATGCAGGAAGGGCAGCTTGTCGAGCATGTTGGTCAGCCACTGGCTCTCCTTCTTCCAGTTTATATTGAGGCCCCAAAGGGTGTTGTTGAGCGGCTCGGAGCCCATGGCCACCTTAGTGGTGAGGGCCTGCTCGGAGAGGTGCTGCACGGTGCCGCTGAGCTGGAAGTTCTTAGAGAAGTCGTACTGCCAGTTTACTCCGAAGAACGTCTTGCGCTCCTGGGCGTAGTCGGTGTTGCTCTCGAGCGACACGTTGACGCCCGTACCGGCGTCAATGATGCTCTGGTTGAGTATCGTCACCTCTCCGGCCGAATAGTCCACGGTATAGTCGGCTCCCTCGGTGAGGGTCATGCCTCCGGCCGTGACCACCACCGAGCCTTGCGGCACGTTGTAAGCTCCGAGCGAGATGACGTTGGCCAGCGTGCCGCGAAACTGTCCGCTGATCTGATACTTGTCCTTCTCGGCTATCTGCTTGGCTATCGTCTTGGTGGAGTCGTAAAGCTCGGTGAAGCTGTACTTGCGCGCCACGTCGGGCGATACGCCCCGACCGGTGAGAGCCTCGTACATGTACTGACCGAAAGGCTCGGCCTTAGGGAAGAACACACGGCCGTTGCTCACGGTGTAGCCTTCCACGTAGTCGAAATAGCCGTTGGCGTTCGTCTTGTTGTTGTTGTCAAGACGGTCGGCACCGAGGAGCCTTATAATGGGCTGGTCCTTCACCTGCTGCTCGGGTATGTAAGAAAGGTAGACACCAGTGGTGTCGCTCTGGTACTTCACGTCGAGGCGGAACTTGTCTTTCTGTATCGATGAGGCAAGGTAATAGACGTTTTTCATCATCAGGTCCCAGTTGCCTTGCTGGGGATTGTTGCTGGTGTTCTTGAGCGACTTGACGAAGAGGGCCTGGTTGACATCCTGAATGTCCGATGCGAACTCTCCCACCTGGTAGGTCACTCCCCCGTAAGTGTACTCGTAGGCCACGGCCAGTACTTGGTCGGTCTGCAGCGACGTCTTCAGCGAGACGTAGCCTAAGGCTTGGTTGAGCGTGTACTCGCTCGAGCTAAGCAGGCGCGCGCTCTCGAGCTTCTCGTAGTCGGAGCCGCCCACGAATCCGGGCACGGCGTCGAGCACCGAGCTTGTCTGGTTGATGTCGCGCGCGGCCGCATAGCTGTTCACGAGGGTTGAATACTCGCTGTTGGCGTTATTGGCCGGCACGGGCTGACCGGTCACTCCCCACATGGGGTTGCTCACCGTGGTGTTCTCGCCCAAGTCGGTGAAGGCCACGATGTCGCGCGAGTTCGTGGTGGTGCCGGTCTTGTTGGTCACCCATATCTCCACGCGGTTGATGGTGATGCCGGTGGTGATGTTGGGCAGGTGCGACATGGCCTCGTCGTACCTGTCGCGGAAATAGCGGGAGAGGAAGAAGTGGCGGTTCTCCTCGTAGTCTGACACGTCCATCTCGAACGGGGTGTACTGCACTCCGCCCTTCGACGAGACGCTCTTCGACGACGACTTCTTCTGCGACACAACGGTCTGCAGCGACAGCTTGCCGAACTGCAGGTCGGTGCGGATACCGAAGAGAGACGTGGCCCCGTTGACGAGCGACGAGTTGCTGGGGAACGACACGTTGCCGCCCTCCACCAGCTTGATTATCTCGTCCTCCTTGCCCTCGTACTTGAGCTTGAGGTTTTGCGAGTCGAAGTCAAACGTGGCATCGGTGTTGTAGTTGAGGTTCATGTTCACCTTGTCGCCCACCTTGCCGTTCACGCTCAGGTTGATCTTCTCGTCGAAGTCCATCGTCGTGGTCTTGCGGTTGCGTATCGGCAGCGACGGGTTGTCGATGTTCTTCAGCGTGGCGCCCAGCTTCAGCTCGGCCGTTCCCTGCGTCCTTATGCGCACGCCGCCGGGGCCGAATATCTTCTCGGCCGGCCCGAGGTCGAAGTGCATGTCAGAGAATGAGAACTTATCCTTGCCTCCCTCCTTTACGAGCGTGTCGTTCTTTTGGCGGAAAAACCGGTCCATCTCCCTCTTCTCGCTCCACTTGCGGTACTCTTCCGGAGTCATCACGATAGGCGTGGAGAGATACCCGTCGCCCATTTTCGAGCCGATGAAATACATGTTGAGTGAGTCGTCGTAGACCACGTCCTGCTTGATGTTGTCGGGCAGGGTCAGGTCGGCGGGATAACGGTCAAGGTCGTCTTGCGTTACGGGTGTGATGCGCTGAATCTTCCAGCGTGGATGCAGCAGCGAGTCAGGTATCGAGTCGTCGGAGACTATTACAGGCTGGGCCGTCACTACGCCGGCGGCGGCAGAGTCCCGGCCGGCCGTAGAGTCGGCAGGCGCGGGCCGCCTGAGCGCGCCCCGGCGTGTGCGGTCGTCCTGGCTGTAAGGCACGGACAAGGCGTAGCCCGCCGCGCTGACGGCCAGCAACACCAACAAAAGTCCGTATAATAATTTCCGCATTTTTTATTTTTTAGGAGTAAAGGAGTAGAGGAGTAAAGGAGAATAGCTTTTTTACCTTTTTACTTTTTACTTTTTTACTTTTTCACCTTCTCACCTTTCACTTGATTTGCTTTAACGCCAGCTTCACCACCTGCTCCACGGGCAGCGTGGGCTGCTCCTTAAGAATGGCCGTCACCACCTTAGCCGATGGTGCGGGGGCGAAGCCCAACATCGTGAGCGCGCCTACGGCCTCGTCTCTCACCTCTCGGTTCACTTGCTCATCGCCGCGCGCGGCCTGTTCGGGCTGCGCCTCGGCGATGCCCAGGGCGGCAATCTTGTCGCGCAGGTCCACGATGATGCGCTGCGCCGTGCGCAGGCCAATACCCTTCACCGTCTTCAGCATCTTCTCGTTACCGGCCGATATCACTCCGCAAAGCTCTGCCGGAGTAAGCTCCGAGAGAATCATCCGGGCCGTACCCGCGCCCACGCCCGACACCGATATCAGCAGCAGGAACATGGCACGCTCCTCCTTCGTGGCGAAGCCGTAAAGCGTGAACGCGTCTTCACGCACGACCTCGTAGACGTACAAGCGCACGTCCCTTGCGCCCTGAAGTGTCGAGTAAGTGTTAAGCGTAATATTAAGGCCGTAGCCCACGCCGGCGGCCTCAACCACGGCGTAGGCCGGGGTCAGCTCGGCCAACAGGCCTCTTACGTATTCTATCATCTGCCTGAATAAATTATTGTCATACCTTATTAAAACGAGCCGCGGCCGCTTTTATTGCCTCGCCGCAGCTTTTTATGGGTTTTGAGGTCTTACGGTACACCCAAAACCGTATGACCCTACAACCTCCCCAAAAGCATGCAGGCTATTGGCTTTAACTTCTCTAAATTCTTTAACTTCTCTAAATTCTTTACATTCTATAGATATGCAAACAAGGCTCCCGTCGACACGCTGCCGACGGGAGCCTCTACCCAAAATACTAACAATTCACTTAAAATGCGTATAAATATGATGATTTTATGTTGGTTCTACCACCTCGATCGAACGCAATGCGCCTTGCGTCTTATCATTCTCGTCTCAGTTCGGCCACAAGTTCGCCTACAATGTGATTACGGTTGCAAATTTAATAAAAAATCCCAAATTACCCCCCCGATTGGTTAATTGTAGTTAAAAACATAATTATTTCGCCGCCGATAACACGGTTGCTGCGCACTCCAATACGGCCGGGCTGAGCCTGCCACATATAATAGGATAAAGTAAAAGGTTACCTTTCGCCACGCAAAAGGCAACCTTTTACGATGCTAAAGGCGGCCTTTTACCGTGCAAAAGGCCGCCTTTGGTAGCATATTTTATAAAATACTGACGCTCAATAAATTGCGCACAAGTCATTCCAGTCCCAAAGGTATCCGCAATGCCGGCCATATCTCTATGGCAATACGGTTGCCAACCGTCAGGTTTATTGGATTGGTTTGATAATATTCCCATACCCTGCCCATAGATTATTTTTCATATAAACGTCAATGGCTTCGGCAGGCAAATATATGTTGTTGATTGTTGAATACTGAAAAGTCCGCCCCGATATCGTAGGAGGAGTCATGCTCTTACACGTCAGGTCAAAAGCCGGAGTGACGTTAGCGCCGCTACTAAAATCATTCGCTATGTAATAACCAAGCTCAGCATCAGTGTTCAACGTTATGCTTGTAAGGTTGACGCTATAACAGAAAGCATAATCCGGAACTTTACAATTAGAGTTCCATGTGACTGATGTCAGCTTAGTAGTCGCAAAACATCCTTGTCCGGCCGACGTCAGGCTGCTTGGCACGACAAGATCGCCTGATATTGCAGAATTGCGGAATGCGTATTGCCCTATATTCTCAATGCCGTCAAGGTCGGGTAAAGTAAGGCTTGAACATCCGTCAAACGCGTAATCACCTATAGTTTTCAATCCATCCGGGAAGGTAATTCCCGCCAATGTCTTGCAATATTGGAAGCAATTGTCCGCCAAGCTCTCTATCCCTTGCGGCAAGACGATGCCTGTCAGCACACTATTTTGTCCTACTATGCCGCTGGCATATCTAAATGCCGCAGGAAACTCGGTTACGGCTTGCGTCCCGTCTTCATTCATCAACGTGGCCTGTGAGAGGTCGAGGTTTATTTCAATATCGGTCATATCCGCGATCACGCCGAGGTCGGTATCGTTGATTTGTCCTATTATCACGACCGTCCCGTTGCCAAATCCGGCAGCCTCCTCTACGGCTTCTTCGGTTATCTCTCCTACGCCTGTGGTCTTAATCTCGTTGGTCTGTGGGAATATTACCTCATCGTCCTGATTCTTCCATGCTTCCGTAAGCTGCGCCGTAATGTTGGCAGTAGCCCCGCCGAACAATGCCGCCACGTCTCCTTTCAGCACCGTGCGATAGTCCGCCTTAAGCGGTACGTTGGTTACCGTGGTGCTTCCTGACTTAGAGCCCGAGGCGTTGGCGTAGTTCAGGGTCATGTCGCTCGTAGTGCCGAGCACCGGGGCTGGCACGTAGAATGTGGTCACCTCGGCAGCGTCTTGCGTCTGGGCGATGGCCGAAGTCAGCGTGTAGGCGTAAGTCTCGGTTGCACTTCCGGCAGCCGTGCCGTCGAGCACGTTCCACGTGTCGGCCACGTCGGGTATGTTCAGCGTCACCTTGTCGCCCGTCCCCATAGCCCCGGTAGTCTTCAGCGTGACTTTCGCCACGGCGTGCTTCAGCGTCACGTCGGTTGCGTTGGCCGGCGTTGCGTCTTCTATCTTACCCTGAAAAGCAAGGGCTTGGGTCAGGTCGGCACCGTCGGCCAGCGCCCTTTCCTTCAGGCTCCCGCCGTAGGCCGCAGCCTCCTCGTTGTCCGCCCAAAAGAGGTAGTCATACTGCACGTCGGGGTCGAGTCCGCCTACGGTGAAGGTAAACGTTGTGCCGTCAGCCCCGGGAGTGCCCGCAACCTATGAGCCTACGATGTTTCCGTCGGGACCATACACCTCCAAGAGGCACCGGTCCATCTTCACGTCGTCGGTGTCAAACGTCGAGGCACGCGTGCTTATGCCGTTGTCCACCGTGGCTGTGATGGTCGCCGTGCCGCCGCTTTGCGCTCCGCCAAGCTCGTCTTGGCTGCAAGATGCCAGCATGGCCGCCATGCCGAGCATCATGAAAAGTTGCTTCTTTTTCATTTTCATTACGTCATTTATTGGTTGATGTTATCTTATTTTGTAGTTGTTTTTTCAAGAAAAGGCTAAAACTCCACCTCAAACGTGTCGTCGTTCCAGTCGGTATCGATATCCACTCCGCCGCTGCCATGCCCCGCCGTGAGGAAGTTTCCGCTGACGGTAGTCAGCCGTCCGCAGCGGTAAGGCACCTTCACGCCTTTGGTGCGGCTCACTACTGAGCCGTCGGGAGCGATGATGCTGACCGTAAGGCGCACTCGTGCCGTTCACCATCACATAATCTGAGACAAGCTCGGTGCGCCCCTCCGCATCGGTCGTAAATGCAGGCCGTGCGGTATAGCCTACACCCTCGACGGCATCGTTAGGTTTGCCCGTCTCTACGTTGAACGACGACGGAAAGAAGCCCTCATACGCCACGCCCACCGTGAGGTCGGCCACAGGCGGCACGCCTTCAAGTTGCCGGTAAGCGCCAATGTCGAGCGCAACTATGCGGTATTTCGCCAAAGGACGCTCCAACATCACCTCCACGTCGTTGCCGCCGGCCGTCACGCTTACGCCTTCAAGGCATGCGTAAGCGGCGTCCTTGCCGTCGGTACAAGCCTCGTAAGCGTCGGTGAATAGCCTCACTTGACGTAAGTCTGACACGTCATAAAACGGCGACAGTCCGTCTTCAGCGTCAACGTAATCGCTCCACAAGCTGACGTCATACATGCCCTCGTCAAGCGGCAGGTCGATCATGACGGTATCGCAAGGCCCGACACCGGCCGTAACCTCGCGCCTAACGACACGCCCGCCGCCGTCGGCGGCGAACACGTCGGCTATGACACGCCGCGTAAGCGTCCGCCCTACCGAGCGCGTGTTGCCGTCAAACGGAGGCAGGCTATCGTCGGGCAACGTCACGGCAAGCCGCAATACTGACGGTTCCTCATCGTCCATCGTCAGGCTGACGACCACCCGGCGCACCTCACCGTCGTTAATGCAGGCGCGCGCCTCGCCGCCAATGCCTTCAGGGGTGGTGGCCGTCACGACGTAACATCCGGACGGAACGGCAAACAACATTGCGCTTACCTGCTTCGTGTCGGCGAACGTGTGGCTCGTCTCATACGAGCCGTCTACAGCCGTTATATTGATTGTTATCCGACTAATGTCGATGTCGGGGCACGCCGAACGGTCGATGCTGACGGCTATTCCGCGTCCGCCGTCGTGCGGAAAATCGGTACACGACAATATTGAAAGGCCCATGACGAGCATCAGCAAAACCGTGTTTATATATTTAACAATGTGTGTCATAAGCCTTACTCCCCTATTTTCACCGTTACCGCACGGCGTGCCTGAGCAGCGTCGGCACGTCCGCCACCTGCGCCCCGGCCGCATGACGCGCCTCGCCTTGCCTTTCCTAACGAGAAAGACAGCCGCACTCCGCTCTCCCATAGGTAGTTTGACGAGTGCGCATGGCGTGGAACGCCGTCCATGCGGCCGCCCGTAAGGAATGTCATGCCCGTGTACACGCCGAGCCTCAACCTATCGGCAACGGCGTAACCTGCCTGCAGGCGGAAGCCTGCGGCAAAATGCCAACACGTCGGTCGGTCGCCCACCATCCTGCCGTTCGCAGTATCATAAAGTTTCGCCTTTGTGCCTACGGCCTGCAGTCGGGGCGAAACGTCAAGGCTCCAACGGCAATGCGGCGGCGCGCCCAGCCAGGGCAACACGTTCAGATTGAGCTGAACGCCGTAACCCTGAAAGGCTACTCGACTTTTCAGCGAACGGTAATCCCAGCCGTCCATACCGTAAACCGGAGCATAATATAACGAGCCGTCAGAGCCGAGCCAATAGCCAGTGGACGTACAACATTTCCTTGCTCCGAGGTTTGCGTGTCCCCAAACGGCCTGCGCCTCCAACGAAACGACACGGTCGAAGGCATAGCCTCCGAAAGCGCCTACGCCCCAACCGGAGCGTAAGCCGCCGTCGGCAAACGAGCAGAACGTGCTTACGGCAAACGGCACACCGCCCCCTGCGCCGACATACCAGCCTCGGGCAATAAGGCTGTCGGCCGAACGCGGCAATGCGCCATGCACCGAAACGGCGGCACATGTAATTGCGAATAAGAACAAAGTTTTGATAAACGAGGCTTGCAGACGCGGCTTGACAACCGCCGCAAAAACGCATAACAGCCTTACTGCAAGCCTGTTACAGATTGCATGGGGGGGGTAATACTAACATTTTTGAAAGTCCGTCAAAGTGCGGAAAGGCACTGCCGTTACAGTCGTTCACGCCCTTCGCAGAAACGAAGACGCATCTACGACATGACAGTTTACGATAGTCAATGGCTCCACTCATTGGCATTGCTTGACGGTTTTACATCATTAACGATTGAACATAACAACATTCACATACAAGATGTGATGCTGCAAAAATAATAAAAAATCCATAACCGTTCCATCTAATTACATTAAATTAACAAACAAACGGCATCTTACACATCATAAGGCACGTCAACCAAAACGCATAAAGGCCTCCTTTCGCACTGCAAAAGGAAGCCTTCATGCATATACACAGACGGAATACATCATGCCGCCAGCGTAATATTACTTTCTCGTCATTCTGAATCCGATGTCCGAAATGCCGGGCAGTATCTCGCGCTTCATTATGTGGCGTATCACCACGTGCAGCGAGTCGCCCTTGTGCAGATAGGCGTCGGCAAGGATAAAGTCATACTGGTAGCTGCCTATGCCGCGCCCCAAGATGTTGCCCTTGTCGTCATAGAGTCGGCAGCTCAGCGTGTCGGCCCGCCGCCTGTGGCCCGGCTCTACGGTCTGCTCAACTAAGAGACTCAGCCCCGTGAAGGGGTACGCCCCGCTGATGCGCACGCCTATCTCCTGGCGGTAGGGGCCGGTGGCGGCCAGTCGGGGCACGTCGTAGACCAGCGTGTCGTTCTTCTCCCACCCGTCTATCAGGGTGGGCCGATAGCGGTCGTACACGGTGCGGCCGTCGCAGGCCCACAGCAGGAGCGCGGCCGCAGCCGCCGCAAGCACTTTCACCGCGCGCCTCATGCCTGCCTGCCCTCTGCCTGCCGTTCGCCTGCCGGCTTGTTTTGCGCCTGCTTGCCTGCGGGCTTGCTGCCTGCGGGGCGTTCGGCCCTGCTCTTAGGCGCGGCCTGGCGGGCGGCGCGGTTCTTGGATTTCTTCTTTTTCTTGTTCTTGTCGAAGCGCGTCAGGCTCTCGTTCTCCAGCAGGTCTACGGGCCGCTCGCGGTGCTTGGCAGTGCCGTCTTCCTGCAGCGAGAGGGGCTTCTCTCCGCGCTTGTTCATGTCTATCACGGCCAATGCCCTGCGCGCGGTGATGGTCTCAACGTTGGCTGGTGTCTTCTTGTCGGTGGAATAAGTCACGAGGCCTGCCAGTATGTCGCTCTTGAAAAGGTAATAGTCGGAGTCTTGGGTCTGCAGCACTATCTCCCTGCTGGGCAAGCGGCGGCTGGCCTCGATGTAGTTGTCCACCTCGTAGTTAAGGCAACACTTCAGCTTAGCGCACATGCCGGCCAGCTTCTGAGGGTTGAGCGAGATGTCCTGGTAGCGCGCCGCACCGGTGCTTACGGATACGAAGTTCTTCATCCACGTGGCGCAGCACAGCTCGCGTCCGCAGGGTCCCGTGCCACCTATGCGCCCAGCTTCCTGGCGCGCGCCTATCTGCTTCATCTCTATGCGCACGTGGAAGGTCTCGGCCAGCACCTTGATGAGCTGGCGGAAGTCTACGCGCTCGTCGGCGATGTAATAGAATATGGCCTTGTTGCCGTCGCCCTGATATTCCACGTCGCCTATCTTCATCTGCAGGTTGAGGTCTTTCGCTATCTGGCGGCTCTGTATCATGGTGGCGTGCTCGCGGCTCTTGGCCTCGCGGTACTTGTCCATGTCTACGGGCTTGGCCAGCCGGTAGATGCGCCTTATGTCGTCGGCCGACTTAAGGTTGGCCTTGCGTATCTGCAGCTCTACGAGCTTTCCGGTGAGCGTCACCACGCCGATGTCGTGGCCGGGATTGGCCTCTACGGCCACGATGTCGCCCTTCCTGAGGTCGAGGTTGTTCACGTTGTGGTAGTATCCCTTGCGCGTGTTCTTGAACTGCACCTCCACGAGGTCGGTGCTACGGGCGTTACCCGGCACGTCGGCCAGCCAGTCATAGGTGTTGAGCTGGCGGTCCTGACGGCCGCATCCGCGTATGCATAGTCCGCGGTCGCAGCCGTTGTATATCATGAATTTCCTGTTCTTAAAGTCCATAAGAATATATTATAAATGAAGAATGAACGATGAAGAATCCAAATGCCTTGCGGCCTAAACTTCTCATTATTCATTATTCATTTTAGATTATTCATTATTCATTGTTCATTATTCATTTGATTATTGTTTTCTTATCAGCGAGACGATGACGTGGGTGGCCATGTCGAACAGCACAATCTTGGCGTTGGCGTTCTGCCCGATGTCGCGCATGGCGCGGTTCATCAGTTCGGACATCTCGATGACGTTGGCCTCGTTGATGTAAGGGGCGAAGTTGCGGGCGAAGTTTTCCTCGTCGCGCGTCATGTAGCAGAGCTGCGGGTCGTGAAAGTTGTACATGAAGTTCTCGCGCACAAGGCGCAGGAAGTAAGCCAGCATGCGCCGCTGCTTCTCGCGGCCGAGAGCGGCGGCGGTGTCGCTCCACTGGCGCAGCTCCTTTATCTTGCGCATGTAGGCAAGGCGCATGAGCGAGACGAAGAGGTCGAAGAACTGTCGCTTCTCGCCGTCGGCGTCGAGCTCCTCGAGGGCGGACAGCCAGCTGCCGCCGGCCGCACGGGCCAAGCGGCGCGCCGCGTCGGCGTCTATTCCGCGCCGCTCTATGAGGGCGCGCTCTATCGAAGCGTCGTCGATGCGGCGCACGTCGATGCGCTGGGCGCGGCTGCGGATGGTCTCGATGAGCATGCCCGGCTCTTCGCACACCATGATGAACACCGTCTCGGCT
This sequence comes from uncultured Prevotella sp., assembly GCA_944319945.1. GTDB lineage: Bacteria > Bacteroidota > Bacteroidia > Bacteroidales > Bacteroidaceae > Prevotella. The sequence continues at coordinate 4,560 of CALUFN010000040.1, read as the reverse complement.
GGCGGTTCCTCGAGCAGTTTGAGCATCTTGTTGGCACACTCGGCGTTCATGCGCTCGGGCAGCCATATTATCACGACCTTGTATCCGCCCTGACTCGACTTCAGGCTGAGGCGGCGCATGAGCAGGTCGCTCTCGCCCACGCCTATCTGCGCCTGCTGGTTGGCGGCGTTCATCTCGGCCAGCCACTGGTCGATAGTGAAGTAGGCACCGCGCGAAAGCAGGCCGCGCCACTCGTCGGCGAAGTCTTCGCTCGACATCTTATGCTCGGAGCCCGTGCCCGAGGGGCGGATTACGGGATAAGAGAAATGCAGGTCGGGATGTGTCAGCTTATCCGTCATGGCGCACCCGTGGCACGCCCCGCACGAGTCTGCCCCGGAGCGGTCTTGGCACAACAGGTAGGAGGCGAAGGCCACGGCAAGGGCCATCTTGCCCGAGCCTTGCGGCCCGCAGAGCATCATGGCGTGGGGCACGCGGTCTTCGGCTACCATGCGCAGCAGCCTCTGCTTGGCCTCGTCTTGGCCTATAACGTCGCTGAACTTCATTACTGCATATATTCAATCCGCTGCAAATTTACGAAAAATCCGCATTATAACGTGACAAAAGGGCGGATATTCGTAGAAATTATAGAAATTATAGAAGTTAAAGAAGTTAGAGCCAATACCTTTGTTGCTCAGTATGCCTTTCCTTAAATACGCAGGACTATTGGCTTTAACTTCTCTAACTTATTTAAATTCTATCTCTAACTTCTAAAAAACATCGGCCACAGGAAGTAGCACACCAGGGCCGCCACCAGCACTGCCGTGGCCATGCCTACGGCGGCCGGTACCGACAGGACGAATAGCCCGCGCAGCAGCATGACCGAGGCCGACATGTAGACGAGGCCGAGTATGTAGTCGGCCGTGCCGATGTCCTTCTTACGGTGTCGCCTCATGATTATCCCCCAAAGACCCAACACGGCCAGCATGGTGTATATCCACGGTACGTCGCCGAGGCTCTCTACAAGGGTGCATACGGAGAAGAGCACGACGTTGGCCAGCACGTCGTCGGTAAACGTATGGGGCTTTTTCAGGCAACGCCTGATTATGAAGCCGGCCAGCGACACGCCCGTGAGCACGGCGGCAACGACGGCTTCGGGCAGGTCAACGTTTACGCCGGCATGGCCTAACGCATTGATGACTGCAGCGGCGAGCACGAACGCGCACACGCCGTCGGGAAACTCGTAAGGGCGCTTCTTCACGCGCCTGTACACGAAGGCGGCTATCGCCGCCAAGCCCAAAACCAACCAGGAAAACAGCATAAGACCTCCTATCTTTAATTATCACGAATGTCAACAAAACCGCAATAAGAGCGGAGCAACGGCCCGGGGCCTACCTCTTAGGCTTGGCCGAGCCGACCCACGTAGCCCTGTGCCACAGCTGCTCGAGCGGCCCGCGCTTGTGGGAGCGCAGCCAAAGGCGGCAGAACGTGAACTGCACGAGCACGAACGCGGCGCCTAAGGCGAGGCTCATGGCGTGGCCGCTGACGGCGTAAAGGCCCAGCCCCCAGTGGTAAAAGACGAATCCGCCCACCACCGACTGGCCGATATAGTTGGTAAGGCTCATCTTGCCGTAAGGCAGTATGAAGGTGAGAAAGCCACGGGCGCGGGTGCGGTGGTAAAGGTAAGTGAGCGAACTTACGTAGAAGAGCGTCATCGAGAGGTTCTTCCACATGTCGAGCATCACGGTCAGTGAGGCCGACGCGCACTCACCGCTCACAAGCCCGGGCAGCGTGTAGCGCAGGGGGCAGAGCACGGCGAAGGCCGCCACCGACCACAACATGGTGCGCCGCCAGAGCAGGGCGTTGCCGCCCTCGTCGTACAAGAAGCGGCGCCGCCCTATCCATACGCCGAGCAGGAAGAGGAAGAGCGTCTGCGTCATGCGGCCGTGCTCAATGGCCCAGGTGAAGTTTACGGGCAGGCCGTAGCGCAGGCCGGCCACGGCCACGTCGAGCCAGCTGCCGCCCTCTTGGGCCGGCATTATGTTGAGAAACAGCTCGCCCGACCCGAGGTTGAGCGGCTGCAGCTGCGGATTCACCAGTCCGCCTATGAAATAAGCCAGCTCTACGGGCTGCAGCGCCAGCAGCGCGGCGAAGGCCAGCAGCACCCGGCTCGACGCGCGCACCAGCGGCAGCACGAGCACGCCGCACACGGCGTAGACGGTGAGTATGTCGCCGTTGAAGAAGAGCAGGTCGAGCAATCCGAAGCCGAACAGCAGCACCATGCGCCACACGAAGCGCGGACGGAAGTCGAAGCCGCGCTTGGCCTGGTTGTCGTGCTGGATGAAAAGCGTCAGGCCGAACAGCATGGCGAAGATGGCGTACATCTTGCTGGAGAGCAGGAAGAAGGCCACGTCCCACACGATGCCGTCGAGCCACGTAGGCTCGGGGAAGTTGTAGAAGTTAAGATGCTCGATGAAGTGCAGCATGACTATGCCGCCTACGGCTACACCGCGCAGCAGGTCGGCGGCATCGACGCGCGTATTGGCCTGCGCGGAAGGCCGGTAACTATTCATGATCGTATGCGTGTGTTTAGGTTATACGTCTGAAGCCCACCCGGCTTAAGCCCGGCCGGAGCGTGTGCAAAGATAATCATTAAGTTACAAAAAACAATTATCCGACGTTATTTTATCGCAATCCGTCAAAACGCGCATGCACGGTTTTACAACCGAAACAGGCGAAAAGGCACGGACGAGACTGCATCCGTCGAGACTCAAAAACGCCGAATTTACGGCGAACGGACTACCAACACGGGAATAGGCACGGCATTCGGCACTATAGAAGACAGCCTAAGCCGGCACCATTGGCGGCTTACGGCATCGTAAAAGGCAACCTTTCAGCCGCCGAAAGGCGGTCTTCAGCACGGCTAAAGGCCCTTAATATTGCACACATCGGCCTCATCACGGCATATAACATATCATATCAGGCAATTACGGTTGCACATCCGTAACGCCCGTATTTTCGTACGACGGTTTCGTATTTCAGAATAAACGCGCCACGGAGAGCCAAGCCAAATCAAAATGAAAGCCAGGCCGCAACAAGCGCGACATTATGTAAAAACGAGAAAAAAGCATGACCGGTACACAATAATTTGACATAAGTCAAGTTATACATAAATAATGACTAAAACAAATTAAGAATTAAAACACAGTTACCATGAACCAAAATCAATCGGGCAGCAAGGCTTACCTGTTCTCAATAGTGCTTGTTGCCGTGTTGGGCGGACTGCTCTTCGGGTATGACACCGCCGTAATCTCAGGAGCCGAGAAGGGCCTGCAGGCGTTCTTCATCGGCGCGCAAGACTTCACCTACACCGACGCGTGGCACGGCTTCACGTGCGCCAGCGCCCTGATAGGCTGCATCATCGGCAGCGCCGTGTCGGGCTATATGGCCTCCAACTGGGGCCGCAAGAAGTCGCTCATCTTCGCCGGCGTCATGTTCTTCATCTCGGCCTTAGGCTCGATGGAGCCCGAGTTCCTATTCTTCGAGCACGGCGTGGCCAATTATCCGCTGCTCATCGCCTTCAACATCTACCGCGTGATAGGCGGCGTGGGCGTAGGCCTGGCCTCGGCCATCTGCCCCATGTACATAGCCGAGGTGGCCCCGTCGAACATCCGAGGCACCCTCGTGTCGTGGAACCAGTTTGCCATCATCTTCGGCCAATTAGTAGTCTACATGGTCAACTTCCTCATCCTCGGCGACCACACCAACCCCGTAATCGAGTCGATCGGCCAGGGAGTCAACGCCGTAGCTCCCGGCAGCGACCCGTGGACGATAACCACCGGCTGGCGATACATGTTCGGCAGCGAGGCCGTCCCGGCCGGACTGTTCGCCATACTGATATGCTTCGTGCCCGAGACTCCGCGCTATCTCGTCATGGCCGGCCAAGACTCTAAGGCCCTTGCCGTGCTCGCCAAGATCAACGGCGAGGCCGAAGGCCGCAACATCCTCAACGAGATAAAGAACACCATTACCGAGAAGACCGAGCGCGTGTTCACCTACGGCTTCTTAGTAATCTTCGTCGGCATCATGCTCAGCGTGTTCCAGCAGGCCGTAGGCATCAACGCCGTGCTCTATTACGCCCCGCGCATCTTCGGCGACATGGGCATGGAGAACCCCATGATGCAGACCATCATGATGGGCGTGGTCAACATCCTCTTCACGCTCGTGGCCATATTCACCGTAGAGAAATGGGGACGCAAGCCCCTGCTCGTCACCGGCTCGATAGGCATGGGCGTGGGAGCGTTCGGCGTTGCGCTGACGTTCGGCCACGCCGGACTCGAGCTTGTCACGATGATAAGCATCATGGTCTACAGTGCCTCGTTCATGATGTCGTGGGGACCGATATGCTGGGTGCTCATCTCCGAGATATTCCCCAACACCATACGCGGCGCGGCCGTGGCCATAGCCGTAGCCTTCCAGTGGATATTCAACTGGATCGTGAGTGCCACGTTCGTGCCCATGTTCAACATGCAGACCGCCTCCGACCCACACTTCGGCCACTGGTTCACCTACGGACTATACGGC
>CALUFN010000039.1 GCA_944319945.1 uncultured Prevotella sp. | reverse complement strand
TCTACTATGCTTCGATTAGGCAGCGAGAGCGTACTTGTTTTCGCCAGATAAATTTATGACCGCTGAGATTTAGGAGCCAACAGACCACGCTCCGCGTGCTTACGTACCATTCCAACCCGCTGTCAAATCCAGTCAACCCCGAACTTGTACGTATTGAAACGTATGCGTATTCGGCCACAAAGATAATGTTTCCCAGATTAAATCGCAAATTTTTCTTCATGTTTTTTGTTCTTTAAGCTACTTTTCGTGAGAAAATCCTGATATCGGTTAACTCGTAAAAGGATTTGTGTCGAAAAAATTTGCTGACCCAAAAAACGGGTTTGCCGCCTCGTAAGATCTTATAAACGCACAAAAAAGAAAAGTGCCAACTGCTTGTTCCCTAAGCAATTAGCACTTCTTTCGTTCAGCGCTTCAAGATGGGCTTGAACCAACGACCCCCTGATTAACAGTCAGGTGCTCTAACCAACTGAGCTATTGAAGCAGTGTAGCATTGTTTCTCAAATGCGATGCAAAGGTAATATGTTTTTCTGAAACTTCCAAACTTTTTCGCGAAAAAAATCTTTTTTCGGCTAATTTTCGATAATTTTCGGCTAAAAGACCGCGTTTTACGGGCATAAACATATATCTTTGCATAAGATAAGCTGCGCTCGGGAATGTGAAAACGAGTTTTCATTCCGCTCGTTTGCGTTATCTTTGCATAAGTTATAAGAATACATACTTCTTAATATGAAAATAAGGATTTTGCAGATTGTCGCCCTGTTCGCGATGTCTTTTGCGGCCGTCTCGGCCCAAGAGAACAGGGACCACGCATTTGAGGTAGGTAAGAACATGCAGGTGTTCAACGAGATTTACGGCTACCTTGACCTGATGTATGTCGACACGCTCGATGCCGACGAGGTGGTCGGCACGGCTATCAACTCGATGTTGCGGTCGCTCGACCCTTACACCGTTTATTATCCCGAAGACAAGGTTAACGACTTGCGCACGATGATGACGGGGCGTTACGTGGGTATCGGGGCCGTGATACGTTACAACCAGCAGCTCAAGCGGGTGGTCATCGACGAGCCTTATGCCGGCAATCCGGCGGCAGAGGTGGGACTGAAGAAGGGTGACGTCATCTTGAGCATAGACGACTCTACGATGACCGACAAGGACGTGTCGTTCGTAAGCAGCAAGCTGCGCGGCGACGCCGGCACCACGTTCGTGCTCAAGATAGAGCGCCCGTCTACGGGCAAGGTGATGGACTTTAAGATCACGCGACGCTCGGTGGCCATGCCGGCCATACCGTTTTACGGTCTCAATAAGGACAAGATAGGCTACCTTAACCTTACGGGCTTCACCGAAGGCTGCGCTAAGGAGGTACGGCGCGCGTTTCTCGACATGAAGCAGAAGGGCATGAAGGGCTTCGTGCTCGACCTGCGCGGCAACGGCGGCGGCTCGCTTTCCGAGGCTGTGGACATCGTAAACATGTTCGTGCCTAAGGGCATAACGCTGGTGAAGACGCGAGGCAAGCTGAAGCGGGCCAACAACGACTACGTGACCACCGTGGAGCCTATCGACACGGTGATGCCCGTCGTAGTGGTGGTCAACGGCGAGTCGGCAAGCGCCAGCGAGATAACCAGCGGCAGCCTGCAAGACCTCGACCGCGCCGTCATCCTCGGCACGCGTACTTACGGCAAGGGGCTCGTACAGCTGCCAGTAGACCTGTCTTACAACGGGCAGCTTAAGCTCACCACGGGCAAGTATTACATACCCAGCGGCCGCTGCATACAGGCCATCAACTACCGCCACGCCCGGGGCGGCTACACCGAGCACATACCCGACAGCCTGACTAAGGCGTTCCGCACGCGCGGGGGCCGCGAGGTGCGCGACGGCGGCGGCATAAAGCCAGACGTGGTGGTGCGCCCGGACTCGCTGCCCAACATAGCTTACTACCTGACCGTCTCGGGGCTTGACTCTACCGAGGTGCTGCTCAATTACGAGATTGACTATATTGCCTCGCACCCGACCATCGCGCCGGCGGCCGACTTCGAGATATCCGACGCCGACTATGAGGACTTCAAGCAGAGGGTGATAGCCAGCGGCTTCACTTACGACCCCGAGAGCGAGCGCATACTGAAGCAGCTTAAGAAGGTGGTGCAGTTCGAGGGGTATTACGACGACGCCAAGACGGAGTTTGACAATCTCGAGAAGAAGCTCCGGCACGACATCGCGCGCGACCTCGACATGCACCGTGAAGTGCTCAAGGACATAATATCCAACGACATCGTGCCGGCGTATTACTTCCAGGCCGGCGGAGTGGAGAACAGCCTGAAGCACGACAAGCAGGTGAACGCCGCGTTCGACCTGATAAACAATCCTGCCGAATACAGGTCGGTGCTCGACGGCACCTATAAGCCGGCCGACGACGAGGCTGCCGACGACGAAGCCGATGAAGCCGAAGAATAAGGCCGTAAGAGCCTTAACATACTAACCAATAATAAAGAAAGGAACAAGATTATGACAAACCAAAAAGAAGTTTATCGCTGCCAAGTGTGCGGCAATATCGTTGAAGTGTTGCATGCCGGAGCCGGCGAGCTGACCTGCTGCGGGCAGCCCATGACCCTCTTGGCCGAGAACAGCGTAGACGCTGCTACCGAGAAGCACGTGCCCGTAATCGAGAAGATCGACGGCGGATACAAGGTGAAGGTGGGCGAAGTGGAGCACCCGATGCTCGACAACCACTACATCGAATGGATCGAACTGGTAGAGGAGAGCAAGACACAGCGCAAGCACCTCAATCCCGGCGACAAGCCCGAAGCCGTGTTCTATACCGACGCCGCCGACGTTTACGCCCGTGAATACTGCAACCTGCACGGCCAGTGGCGCTCGAAGTAAACTCTGTTGTGCGGTTATGCGGTTTTACGGTTGTGCGGTTATGCGGTTATGCGGTTTTACGGTTTTAAGGTTATGCGGTTTTACGGTTATACGTTCATATGATATACCTCATAACCCCGTAAAACCGCACAACCTCACAACCGCATAACCTCACAAAAAAAATGAAGAACTTTTTCTTATCAGTCCTCGCGGCGAAGTCGCGACGGCGGCGTTTGTGCCTGCGCAGGCCCAAACCCAAGAGGAGCCCGACTGGATGTCGCAGATGATAACCGAAGCACCCGAGGGACGCACTGTTTACTACGCCGTCGGAGGGAACGGATACAGCCGCTCTACTGTCGGCCCGCAAGCCACCACGTTCAACGACGAGCTGGGCGAGGTCGTGTTTTGCGACGACGGCACCGTCTACTTCCGTAATCCCATAGTGCTTTACGATACAGATTCTTACGTCAAGGGCACGCTCGATGACGGCGTGGTCACCCTTCAGCTCCACCAGCCCGTCATCCCCATGTACACGTCGCCCGAGCCTTCTTGCGGCTACGCAGAGCGCTTGGTGCGCAAGGACGGTGCCGACGGCCCCGAATACGTTGTCGACGAAGACAACCCGGAGATAAAGTTCGTATTGAGAAACGACTCCCTGATATGGGCCGAACCTATCGACGGCAGCGTCATCCTCGGCATAGCCGACGAGCGGGGCGAATGGTTCGGCTGCGGCAACTACGCCACCACCTACGCCCTGCCGGCCGAGAAACCCGTGGAGACGCCTGCCGGCATGGTGGCTGAAGACTGGTCGCTGACATGCGACGGAGATACGCGCCTGCTGAAAGTGGGCTTCAGCGGCAGCGACGTCTACATTGGCGGACTGTGGCCCTCGATGCCCGACGCTTGGGTGAAGGGCTCCGTCGAGGGCGGCAAGGCCGTCTTCCCCGGCGGCCAGTACTTGGGTCCCGACCAGATGTACGCGTGCCACCTTTACTTCATGACGGCCGAGCCGGGCAAGGTTTGGAGCGAAGACTGGGGTGAATACGTCGACGGCCTGGTCAAGACCGACCGCATAGAGCTTACCTACGACGCCGAGGCCCGTACCATGACGGCCGACGCCCAGGACGGCTCTTCGATGGTGATCAGCCGGGGCAAGGACTCCATCCGGGCTATCGGCGAGTACGCCTCGCCCGTGTTCAAGGTGTTCGTAGTGCCCGAGGGGGCCGTAACGCCCAAGAATCCCGAGGTGGCTTTCTGCCTGCCTTTCGAGGGAGACCCTGACGGCAAGACGTTCATAGAGGTGATGATACCAAAGTTCGACGTCGACGACAACCTGCTCGACACCGCCAAGCTGAGCTACACCATCTTCGTAGACGACGAGCCGTACACCTTCACCACCGACGTGTACACGCAGCTCTCGGCCGACATGACCGACATTCCTTACAGCTTCACCGATATGACCGACATCTTCAACTACGATACGTACAAGGACATCAACCTCTACGTGAAGGACTTCAGGAAGGTGGGCGTGTGCTCCACTTACACCGCCGCCAACGGCGAGACGGCCCACTCTGACATCGCCTGGTATTACGTTGACGACGAGCCCACGGGCATAGGCTCGGCCGCTGCCGCAGGCAAGAGCGTTGTGAGCGTTACCTACACCGACCTCTCGGGCCGCGTTACGGCGAAACCTGCGCGCGGACTCTACGTCAAGACCGTGGTCTACGGCGACGGCACTCGTGAGAGCACTAAAGTGCTCGTGCGCTGAGCCGTGGCCGCCCGAGGCCTAAGGCTTCGCGCCCCGTTTTCCGAAAGGCATCCTCTTGCGCCGCAAGAGGATGCCTTTCGTCGTGTAAGATGTTATCTTTCGTGGGGTGAAAGGTAACCGTTTGTAATCCGCCTCTTCGTCGGTCGGCCTTCATGTCGCCGTTGATACTTACGCGTTGCGTTATTTTCATGCTTATTTGTTTATTTTGTTTAATTTATGTTTTATTGTTAGTAGGGTTTTGTATGGTGCCTATTTTATATTAAAATGGCCGATATTTTAGCTTTATGAAAGAAAAATATTGATTTTATTTGCTAATTTAAGATTAATTCGTATATTTGCAATCGCTTTGATATGCGTCGCCGGGCTTTATGCCCGGCGGAGTCGGGGCAGGCCCTTGCAAGGAGTTTTCTTAATATTAACTAAAACGGTTTTATTATGAAGAAGTTTACGTTATTAGCCCTTACGGTGGCTTTCGCGTTGACGGCGACGGCACAAAGGGCGGTGCAGCCGCAGACGAGGCTGCAGAAGGTTTTCGGCGAAACCCAAGCTAACGCAAAAGTGATGAACATGCGGCAGTCCGCCAACGCGGGCCGTCCTTTGGGTGCTAAGAAGGTAGAGCCGTTCAGGCATGCGGCCAAGACCACGGCCACCCGCGCCGCCGACGATTTCGAGCTGATCACCGAGGCGCCGGAGGGCCGCGTGGAGACCTACACCGTCAGCGGAATAGCTTATTACAACTCGCTGTTCGGAGTGGCGGCCAGCAGTTTCGTCGGGAACATCGGCGAGGTGGTGTTCTGCGACGATAACACCGTATATATAAAGAACCCCATTTCGCAGTTTGCCACAGGCACTTACCTCAAGGGTACGATCGAAGGCGACGAGATCACCATACCGACCCACCAGCCAATTTACCAGGAGAACTATGAAAGCGAGATTTACAACTATTATATCGAGCGCGTTGTTTACAAAGAAGACGAGTCGGGCGCATGGTATTACATCGACGACGCATCGTCTGAGATAAAGTTCGCCCTGCGTAACGACACCCTCGTCATGGATGAAGACCCTGACGGCGACGTTCTCTTGGGCTTCTGCGACGACTTGGGCGACTGGATGGGTTACGGCGACTATGCCACCGTCTACGCTCCCATGACCGACAAGCCCGTAGAGGAACCTGCCGATCTCGCCTTAGAAGACTGGACCGTGCGCTACGCCGGCGACGGACATAAGGTGAAAGTGGGCTTTAGCGGCAGCGACGTTTACGTTGGCGGACTCTCCGAGATGATGCCCGACGCATGGATAAAGGGTACTGTCGACGGCGGCAAGGTGGTCATTCCGTCAGGCCAATACCTCGGTCCGTTGGCTGACTACAACTGCCACGTCTATCTCTTGACGGCCGGCACGAAGGTCGTTTGGGACGATTATTACGAGCAGTACGTAACCGACTATTACACGACCGATCAAATAGAGCTTACCTACGATGCCGATGCCAAGACCATGACGGCCGACTCGGAGAACGACTCCACCATGTTCATCAATTCCGGTAAGGAACGTGTTTACTACCTCGAGGAAATCTCTGCCCCCGAGTTCAGGTATTACACTCCCGTCAAGGGAGCCACCAAGCCGGCTACGCCCGAGTTCTCTTACTTCATGGCCTACGACGAGTCATACGGAATGGGATACTTCGACGTGTTAGTGCCTAAGTTCGACGTAGACGGCAATATGCTTGATACGGACAAGCTGCACTACAACATTTTCGTTGACGACGAGTTGTTCACGTTCTATCCCGACGAGTACACTTATCTTACAGAGGAGATGACCGACGTGCCTTACGACTTCACCGACGATTACGATATATTAATCGATGGAGCTGTGAAGGAGATTTACTATTACTTCACCGGCTTCGAGAAGATAGGCGTGCGTTCTACTTACACGTCGGAAGACGGCGTGGCCACTGACTCGGACATAGCCTGGTACTACGTCAACGGCGAGCCTACCGGCATCGGCACCGCAGCCGCTGAGGGCGGCGACGTGAAGAGCGTGACCTACACCGACCTCTCCGGACGCAGGATAATGAAGCCCGCGCACGGTCTCTACATCAAGACCGAGACCTACGCAGACGGCACTCAGAAGAGCGTCAAGATGCTGGCACGCTGACGCCGGTCGGCTACTGTCGGCCCGAAAGACGGCAAGCGGTTCCCGTCGAAGGCTGCCGCTTGCCGTCTCCCGATTAAGATATTACGCATAACATGGTCATAAAAAACATTTTATCATGAAGCTATCAAGATTGTTGTCAACCGCCGTTCTGTCGGCGGTCACCGCCATACCTTCGTTCGCCCAGGGCACTATGACGTTCGATTACGTCACCGACGAGAGCCTGTTGGCAAGGTGGGGAACGGGTAAGAAGGAAAATTACGACGTAGCCATACGCATATCCGACGCCAACCTCGTAGGCAAGCAGATAACGGGCGTCACCGTGCCGTTCGAGCCTACTGCCGACATCTCAGGCGTAAAGGTGTGGCTCTCTAAGGAGCTTACGCTCGAGACCGTCGACGGAGTGAAGCAGAACGCGCCCGACATCGTGTCGGTCGACGCCGAGCTCGAAGGCTCCGAGCTGGCCGTAACCTTCGCCGAGCCTTACACGATAACCGCCGACGGCGTTTACGTAGGCTATTCGTTCGACGTAGACAAGCTCACCGAGGCCACGGCGTATCCCCTGGTGTTGTCGGCCGAGACGCATCCCGACGGCCTCTACCTGCACTCCTCGCGCACGTACAGAAGCTGGATGGCCGCGAGCGAGACGATAGGAGGAGTGTCGGCTATGTCGGTCAGCATCGCGGGCGATTTCTATGAAAGCTCGGTGGGCATCGACGCCTTCGGCGAGCAGTACGTCGAGGCCGGAAAGGCCGGCGAGGCACGGCTTACGCTCGTCCAAAACGGCTCTACCACGGTGACATCCGTCGATTATTCGTATGACGTGGCCGGACTTACCGGCACAGACCACTACGAGCTGACAGAGCCTCTCGGTCCGCAGTATGACGGTAAGACCTCCGTAGCCCTGCCGCTGCCGGCCGTGGCCGAGATAGGCAGCTATCCGTTGACGGTCACCATTACTAAGGTGAACGGCACGGACAACACCAACGCTGCGGCCTCTGCTACGACGACGCTCAACGTGCTGCCATTCGTGCCCGTCCACCGTCCGCTGCTCGAGGAGTACACGGGCATGTGGTGCGGCTACTGTCCGAGAGGATTCGTGGGCCTCGAGCTTATGAACGAGAAGTATCCCGACCTCTTCGTGGGCGTGTCTTACCACAACGGCGACGTGCTCGAGATAATGAGGACCAATGAGTTCCCGAACGACATACCCGGATTCCCCGACGCTTGGCTCGACCGCGTGCATGAGACCGACGCCTACCACGGCGACAACCTGACCAGCTACGACTTCAGCCTTGACGACGTTTACCTTGCGCGCGCCGCCGAGATAGCTCCCGCCTCGGTCGACGTCACGGCCCACTGGAACGACGACTCGCAGCAGACCATTGACGTGACGGGCACCGTGACGTTCGTCAAGGATGTGAGCGGAGCTGATTACAGGCTGGCATACATCCTCGTGGCCGACGACCTTCACGGCGAAGGCCCGGATTGGATGCAGTCAAACTACTTCAGCGGTGACACCGGATATGCCGAGAGCGAGGGCATGGACGTGTTCGTAAACGGAGGCAGCTCCGTATCCGGACTGCACTATAACGACGTAGCCGTGCTCACGTCAGACATCAAGGGCATCGAGGGCAGCCTGCCGTCGGACTTCAAGACGGGCGTGGCCGAGACCTGTACCTACCAGTTCAACGTGGCCGACGCGGTGAATACCGACGGCGAGCCTATCATCCAAGACAAGTCGAAGCTGCGCGTGGTGGCCGTACTCGTAGACGCCGATACGGGCGAGGTGATCAACTCTAACAAGTGCGACGTAGACCGTGGCGGCGGCACCGGCATATCAGCCGCCGAGACGGCTAAGGGCGGAGTGAAGTCAATAGAATACTTCGACGCCTCGGGCCGCAAGGTTACGGCCCCGTCGGGCGGTCTCTACATCAAGTCGGTGAGATATGCAGACGGCACCGTGAAGACCTCGAAGGTAGTGCTGAGATAAATCCATGATATTCTGAAAGGCGTCCTTTTGCATTGCAATAGGATGCCTTTCGTCTTGTAAGAGGTTACCTTTCGCCCTGCGAAAGGTAACCTTTTGTGCTGCGTTTTCTTATAGTTTGATTATCAGGCGGTTACGTGTTGTGGGGCACTTTGCAACCCGGTTGCAGCCGTTTTGCCGTAACTTTGCGGTTGTAAAATGTGACATTAAGCGGAAAAACAGATGGAAGAAAGGAGTTTTCTCAAGCCGGCCGTGTCGCTCGCCATGCTTGTTGCGGGCGTGGTCATGGCCGCCGTCGATGCCGAATGGTTTTCCTCCGACACCGTAAGACTTGTGTGGTATGCCGTAGCCTACCTGCCCGTAGGGCTCGGCGTGATGAAAGAAGCGTGGGAGTGCGCCGTGAAGGGCGACGTGTTCAGCGAGTTCATGCTGATGAGCGTAGCCTCGATAGGCGCGTTCGCCATAGGTGAATATCCCGAGGCCGTGGCCGTGATGCTGTTTTACTGCATCGGCGAGACGCTGCAGGACATGGCCGTAGACCGCGCCCGCGACAACATCAGGAGCCTGATGGAGTTCCGCCCCGACCACGCCTCGGTGGTGACCGCCGGCACGGTGGTGACGAAGAGTCCTGAAGAAGTGCGCCCGGGCGACCTTATCGAGGTGAAGCCGGGCGAGCGGGTGCCGCTCGACGGCGAGCTGGTAAGCGGCGACGCGGCCTTCAACACGGCCGCGCTTACGGGCGAGAGCGTGCCCCGCACGATAGAGCGGGGAGGCGAGGTGCTGGCCGGGATGATAGCCGCCGACAGCGTGGTGCGCCTGCGCGTGGTGCGCCCGGCCGACCAGAGCGCCGTGGCGCGCATACTGCAGATGGTGGAGCAGGCATCTGAGCGCAAGGCCCCGGCCGAGCTGTTCATACGCCGGTTCGCCCGTGTTTACACGCCTGCGGTCATCGCCTTAGCCGTGCTCACGGTCGTGGTGCCCTGGCTGTGGTCGCTGGCCGACGCGGGGTTTGCCTACGACTTCGGCACGTGGTTTTACCGTGCGCTCATCTTCCTCGTGATATCGTGCCCCTGCGCCCTTGTCATCAGCATACCGCTGAGCTATTTCGGCGGCATCGGCGCGGCCTCGCGTCAGGGCGTGCTCTTCAAGGGCGGCAACTATCTTGACGCCATGACGAGGGTAGACACCGTAGTGTTCGACAAGACGGGCACGCTCACCCGCGGCGAGTTTGCCGTGGTGCGCGTCGACGGCGCGCGGCCTGACGAGCTGCTGGCTGCCGTGGCCGCCATAGAGCGCGGCAGCAACCACCCCATAGCCAGGGCCGTGGTGGCTGCGGCTAAGGGCGGCAGCGCGGTGGCCGACGACATAAAAGAGGTGCCGGGCTACGGCCTTACGGCCATCGTCGAGGGCCGCCGCTGGGCCGTGGGCACGCTGAAGTTGCTTGAGCGTGAGGGCGTAAGTTACCCGAAGGATCTGGCCGACGTGCCCGAGACTATCGTTGCCTGTGCTAAAGACGGGTGCTATGAGGGCTGCATATTCTTGGCCGACACTCTGAAAGCCGACGCCGCAGAAGCCGTAGAGCGGCTGCATGCCGAGGGCGTAAGCAGCGTCGAAATACTCTCGGGCGACAAGCAAGCGTTGGTAGACAAGGTGGCGCGCGAGCTGCGAGTGGACCGCAGTTGCGGCGACCTTCTGCCCGAAGGCAAGGTGCGCCGCATAGAGGAGCTGAGGCGGCAGGGGCGTTGCGTGGCCTTCGTGGGCGACGGCATCAACGACGCTCCGGTGCTCGCCCTGAGCGACGTGGGCGTGGCCATGGGCGCGCTCGGCTCTGACATGGCCGTAGAGACGGCCGACGTGGTGATACAGACCGACCAGCCTTCAAAGGTGGCCGCCGCCGTGCGCATAGCCCGCCGCACGCGCCGCATAGTGCGCCAGAACATCGTTTTCGCCATAGGCGTCAAGGTGCTCGTCATGCTTCTCGGCCTTGCCGGCATGGCAAACCTCTGGGCCGCCGTGTTCGCCGACGTGGGCGTAGCCCTTCTTGCGGTGATGAACGCCACGAGAGTGTTTTTCAACAAGAAGTAGATTATTGGAGTAGTAAAGGAGAAAAGGAGTAGAGGAGTGAGTGGAAATCCACATACTCATCTACTCCTTTACTACTTTATTACAAAAAACTCCCTCCTTTTCTTGTCCCTTCAACCGATTATCCTTATTTTTGCAAGCGTATGGCCGATGATAAGTTTTACGTTGACAAGCTGCTACATCGCGGCATAAAGCCCACGGCTACGCGGCTGCTCATCCTGCGCGAGATGTTCAGGGGCGACGAGACCGTGTCGCTTCCGCAGCTCGAAAGGCTGCTCCCCACGGTAGACAAGAGCACCATATCGCGCACGCTTTCGGTGTTTCTGATGAACAAGCTGATACATGTCGTCGACGACGGGAGCGGCTCCCTGAAGTATAATGTCTGCTCGGACGACTGCGATTGCGGCGTTGACGACGAGCACACCCACTTCTATTGCGAGCGTTGCCACCGCACTTTCTGCCTCAAGCGCATACACGTACCCGTGGTGGAGCTGCCCGAAGGCTTCCGCCTTAGCAGCATAAACTATGTGGTTAAGGGGCTTTGTCCTGAATGCGCGGACAAGGAAGACCGCAAGGGCAGACGCATCTGAAAGTGAAAAGTGAAGAGTGAAAGGTGAAGAATCCAAATGTTTTAACGCCACGAAGCATTTGGATTCTTCACCTTTCACTCTTCACTTTTCACTCTTTTCACCGTGTCTTCTATCACGAGTCCGGCCAAAGTGAAGCCGAACACGGCCGTAATGTGCACCAGGGAACCGTTGGCCTGCGGCTCGTCGGACGTGCCGGCGTTGTCTAACAGTTCGTCGCTGAACACGCATTTGAACTTCCTCGACGGCATCAGCCCCGACCGCTTGAAGCCCTGGCGCAGCGAGCGGGCGAGCGGACAGCCGTAAACCTTCCAAAACTCGGCCACTTTCACACGCGTAGGATCGAGCTTGCGCGCCGCTCCCATCGACGAGAACAGCCTCACGCCGGCGTCGCACGCCGTGCGGATGAGCAGCATCTTGTCTTGCAGGCTGTCGATAGCGTCGACGACGTAATCATAGCTTCCGATGTCGAAACCGGCGGCCGTAGCGGCGTTGAAGGCCTCGTGGCGTGCGTCGATCTCTGCCTCGGGACTTATCGTCAGCAGGTGTTCCTTGAGCGCGTCTACCTTCACCCGGCCCACGGTATTGACCGTAGCCATGAGCTGGCGGTTGACGTTCGACGGGCAAACGCGGTCTTGGTCTACTATCGTAAGCCGCCTTACGCCCGAGCGCACCAAGCCTTCGACGCACCAGCTGCCTACGCCTCCCACGCCGAAAACTATCACTCTGACGCCGCTCAAGCGCGCTGCGGTCTCGTCGCCTATCAGCAGGCGAGTGCGTGATTGGTAATCTGATAACATTATTTGAATTAAGAATTAAGAATCGAGAGAGTTAAGAATTAAGAGTTGAGGATTAGGAAAAACACCCTTGTTGCTAAGCATAGGAGCATTTTTTCTTAACTCTTAATGCTTAACTCTTAATTTATTTGAATTAAGAATTAAGAATCGAGAGAGTTAAGAATTAAGAGTTGAGGATTAGGAAAAACACCCTTGTTGCTAAGCATAGGAGCATTTTTTCTTAACTCTTAATGCTTAACTCTTAATTTAACACTTTCCTGCATTCCTCCAAGATGCCCGTCAGTTCACTTACGGTTTCGGCGCGGAGCATGGCTATGCGCGTCTGACGGAAGTTGGGTATGCCCTTGAATATGGGTGTAGCGGCGAGGTGGCGGCGCGTGTGCAGTATGCCGCGATACTCGTCGATGCGCTCCACGTTGATGCGCAATTGCTCCTCAAGGATGTCGAGCTTGCGGTTGAAGTCGAGCGAAGGGTCGTCCGGGCGACCGTCGAGCCGGTCACGGATCTCCTTGAATATCCACGGCCTTCCGAACGTAGCGCGGCCTATCATCACTGCGTCTACGCCGTAACGCTCGAAAGCCAGCCGGGCCTCCTCGGGCGAAGTGATGTCGCCGTTGCCTATTATGGGTATGCGTATGCGCGGGTTTTGCTTCACTCGGCCTATCAGGGTCCAGTCGGCTTCGCCCGTGTACATCTGTGCCCGGGTGCGTCCGTGTATGGTAAGAGCCTGTATGCCGCAGTCTTGCAGCTGCTCGGCCAGATCTTCGATGATGAGGCTTTGGCTGTCCCATCCTAAGCGCGTCTTCACCGTTACGGGCACTTTTACGGCGTCTACCACGGCCCGCGTTATCTTGAGCATCAGCGGAACGTCGCGCAGCATGCCGGCTCCGGCGCCCTTGCCGGCCACCTTCTTGACGGGGCAGCCGAAGTTAAGGTCTATCAGATCGGGGCCGGCCTGCTCCACTATCCTTGCCGCCTCGGCCATAGAGTCGGCGTCGCGGCCGTATATCTGTATGCCTACGGGGCGCTCGTCGTCGCTTATCGCGAGCTTGTTCACAGTGCTCTTGACCGAGCGCACCAGCGCCTCGGCGCTGACGAACTCGGTATATACCATAGCCGCCCCGTAGCGTTTGCACAGCCGACGGAAGCCAATGTCGGTGACGTCTTCCATCGGGGCGAGGAAGAGCGGGCGTTCGCCGAATCGTATGTTGCCTATGTTCATTGTCTTTATATATATGTACCCAGCCAAACCCTCCCTATTGGAAGGAGCTTAGATGGCCTTGCTTGCAGTCTTCACCGGTAGCTTGGCTCCTTCACTCTGGGAGGTTTGGGGTGTGTATTCAGTTCTTAATCAGATGGTAAACTCCTCCTGCCGTCAGCTTCACCACGCCCTTCATCTCGAGCGAGAACATGGCTGCGGCCAGCTTGCCGGCGGGTATCGACGTGCGGGCTACGAGCGTGTTAAACTGCAGGTCGTTGTCTTTCTCCAGCCGGTCTACGACGGCCTGCTCGTCGGCCGTCAGTTCGGGGAAGAGCGTGCGCTCTATTCCATGCTGGCGAGCCTCGGCCGCAAGGGCGTCGGCAGTCCATCCCATAGACTTCGCCAGGTCGTCGGCCGAGGTTATGAGGGCGGCCTTGTTGTCGCGTATCAGGTTGTTGCAGCCCTCGGAATATTCGTCGCCCACGCGGCCGGGGTAGGCGAACACGTCGCGGCCGTAGCTTTGGGCGATGCGCGCCGTGACGAGGGCGCCGCCGTGGTGTGCGCTCTCCACTACTACCGTAGCGTCGGCCAGGCCGGCCACGATGCGGTTGCGCATTAGGAAGTTCAGCTTGTCTGCGTTGGTGTGCGTGAAGTGTTCGGTCAGCAGTCCGCCGTGCCGTGTCATCTCACAGGCCGTGTCCTTATGTCGCGGAGGGTAGAGATAGTCGAGCCCGTGGGCCAATACGGCCACGGTGTCTAGCCCCGAGGCCAGTGCCTCGCGGTGAGCGCGGATGTCTATGCCGTAAGCCAGTCCGCTCACGATGAGCGTGTCAGGGCACAGCTCCCTGAGCCGTCTGACAAACGAGCTCACGCAGTCTTGCCCGTATGTAGTGCTGTGGCGCGTGCCTACGACGCTCACCACGCGCCGGCGGTTGAGCCCGCCCGTGCCGCGGAAGAAGAGCACCAGAGGGGCGTCTGCACAGTCTGCGAGCCTCTGCGGATAGTCTTCGCCGCCGAGGCAGAGTATGCTCACGCCCGTGCGCACGGCGTATTCGGTCTCGGCCTCTGCGCGGGCGCGTGCGCCGTCGACGTCGGCCAGGGCCTCGACGATCTTGCGCGGGCAGCCCGGCACGATGTCGCCGAGGTTGCGGCGGTTGTCCATCACGGCCGTGGCGCTGCCCGCCTTGCGGTAGAGCTGCACTGCGGCTTCGGGGGTGAAGTGCAGCGCGGCCGCCAGCGTCAGCATGTTGACTACCTCTTGCTCCATGCTATCTTGTTAAATGAATAATTAAAAATCATTGTCGGGCGGCCCGTAGGTCAAGGCTGGTGAATCGTCGTCCGCCATCCTCTGCCTGTCGCCGTTCCGTCGCGCCGTTAAATGTTTGTTTCTTTATTCTTAACCGGCGAATCCGAAGGCTTCGTCATACTCCCTGCTGTGTGCCAGCTTGCCGTCAACGAGGCACACAAGGTCTATCACGCTCTTGAAGCAGAGCTTGTTGTCGGAGGCGCGGTAGATGTCTTGCTGGAATACGTAGCGCAGCCCTTCCTTCTTTACGTTGAGGCACGAGATGAACTCGTCGTCGCATCTCAGCGGTGTTTTATACTGCAGGTTCATCCTTGCTACCACGGCGTCGGTGCCGCGCCGGTGCATCTCGGCGAAGCTCAGTCCGCACCGTTGCAGGAACAGGTGGCGCGTATGCTCGGCGTAATGCAGGTAGTTGGCGTTGTTTACGATGCCCTCGATGTCGCACTCATAGTCGCGGACCATCATCCGCGTGGTGAAAATATAGTCCATAATCATTGTGCAAAGATAGTGCAAGCCGAGCGCAATGCAAAATAAAAGCGAGAGAATCGAGCTTTTATTTTCATTGCTGAGGCGCAGCCTATTTTATCAAAAGATAGTGCAAGCCGAGCGCAATGCAAAATAAAAGCGAGAGAATCGAGCTTTTATTTTCATTGCTTGACAGCGATCTTCGATTGCAGAGGCGCAGCCTGTTTTATCAAAAGATAGTGCAAGCCGAGCGCAATGCAAAATAAAAGGCGAAGTTATAGAGTTTAGCCCCTAATTTGCGACAAAGGAATATAATATTTTCAGTTATTATTCGTTCTATAAACAGAGCTAAAAAGAAAAGCCACCGTCATCGTGCCAAATGACAGCGGCTTTGATAAGGCTCATAACCTTGCTGCAACAAGGTTTGAGTAAAAGCTATTCATAAATTATTTCGGGTACTGCTTGCCTTTGGAAGAGTTTGCCCTACTGTTCATCGGCTGCAAATTGTTCAAATGGTCAGTACCACCAAGTGCTTGGGGCTTGGAATGGTCTACATTCCAGCCCATTGCGCTTGTCTTTCCATAAGAGGGTTTATACATCGTATTTCCATATTTATCTTGTCTGTACAAGTCTGGATTTTTCCCTCTTATAATACCGCCTTTATCCCAAATTTGGTCAAGCCTTTTCTCAGAATAATCAGACATATAAGAAAAAATTAAATTGAACAAAGTGTGTTATCCCTTATTCTCATTATCAGGTGAGACATCTAAAAGAGCCTGTCGCATACTTTGAAGTTTTCAGCAAGCGAGTGCCAAGGCACATATTTAATATGTAAGCTAAAATCATGCCTTCAACGGTCTGTGTCATTTTGGCATACGACAGACTGCCAAAACTACATTCCAACTGACACAGATATTAGTACGTTAAGAAACTTGTATAATAATGAGCATGGCGATAGTACACATAACTTTAGAGCAGGTCGAGGAGGAAGGCATAACGAAGATAAACGTGGAAGCCCGAAGGAATGACCGTTACTGTTTCTACGAGAGCTTTACAACAGAGGAAAAGCCCGTAGACGTACACTTGTTTACCGATAAGGAGATAAGCGAGGAGCAAGCATATAAATCCGTTTCCGTAGAAGTCCTAACCCGACTACTGGAAGAGATTATAGGCGGTAAGAAAATTTTTGCAAAGAAACCTAACGAAATAGAGGAAGCGATAAGGTTTAGTCTTGACTTGCCAATTATAAAGGCGTTTGAACGGATTGCTAATATAGAGTTTGATTACAGTAAGTTCAAAACGCTACGTGAGTTTCAGGTGTATTATAGAAATTTGATGAATAAATGATAAGTGGTATTTCTGATAATATTGAATTAAATACCTTAATGAGGATATGCTTGTTTTTGACATACCCTCATTATCTTTACTCTTTTTCTAATTTTTCCTTCATATGCTGACAATAGTTACAATAGCCACCATTGTCAAGAGCTTCAAGCATTTCAGACCATGGAATATCACAAGCACATCTTTGACACTCTTCAACACTATTATTGTTAATCATCTTATCAAATACATACTTTTGTTTATCAGACAAGTTGTCATACCCTTTATCCAACATCCTTTTAGATATACCAATTTCTTTATCATCTAAACGTCCAGATTTTATCAGGTCTTCTATAAAGCCTTCAAAATCTTCCTCTAAAAACCTCTCTTTTTTCATAAATACAGAATTAACACATTTCTATTTTCCCAAGTTCTAATAACATATTACCATCCGTTATTTTTTCAACTTCGGACATTCCCAAGTATAAACGGGTATAATCGGGAGCGGCAAGAACAAGTTTATCACCAATTACTTCTCTTACCGAATAGGCTTTTGCCTTATTGCCTCTGGGATAGACCCAATCTAAGATTTGTATCATAAGTTTTTAATTTAAGATTATAATTTTTCAGTCCCTTTTGTATGTGAATATAGAAGGGACACTTTTATACCTACAAACTTCGTGCCAAATACTTATTAAATGACACATGGCACACTGTAATATTTCCTATCGAATAGAAAATCACAATAAAATAAGTAGAAGTTTATTAGTCTTATTTCAATAAATTCACGTATATTTGCAACGTCTTTTTTAGACAAAGTTTTTGAGGAAAAATAGATAGTGCCTCACATCTTGTGAAATTCGCCAAAACTCATTAAGAATACACGAGGCACGGGGACAGCTCATATAACGTGGGCTGCCTATCCGTGCGTGTATTCGGGCGTTTGGCGATGCCTACAAGGGTGCAGGGATGGCAGTCCACTTTCTATAACCAGTAACGTTGTTTAACTCCCCGAACGCTGCCAGAGGGGAAACCTTGTAAAATTCGCCATTATGAAAAAGTGTTTATTGATTTTCGCTGCGATTATTTGCAGCGTTTGTACTTGGGGACAAATAACTTATGATTTCATAATTAACAATTATCCTTATATTGATGTCGAAGAAGATGAAGTATTATTTCCGTCCGAACCAATGTGGTACACTGGAAATATTCAGAAATTAGCAGATTTGTTAAATAAGAATTTATTTTCTTTTTACGACTTGAATGATGATTATCCGACTAATTTGCAAAAGAACGAATATAAAAAGTCAAAAGAATACCTAAAACAAGATTTGCCGTCATTTAATGAAGTTTATCAATCAACAAAGGCTCACAAATTTTACATCTTGTATAACTTGAGGTATAACACTCCATATGACACGGCTAAAAAGCGTTTTGCTTTTAGAATTGGAGTTAATGATTATATGAAAACCAACATTGCTGGTTATATAGGTTTGGGAAATAACTTGTGTATTTCATGTCCTACAAATAGATTATCTGTCAAAAAAACTTCAACTGGATATGGCGATTATTTCTTATCCCAATTTCTATATACAACCACTATTCCTGAAAGCACAGCGTTACGGATTGAAAAAGAAATGGAAAATCCAGATTGCTCAATATGCTTAATGTTTATAGTTAAACCTTACAGAGTTTCAAAAGAGGCAAGAGTTATTAATTATGGTGGATATGTAGGAAGACAAAAGGCTTTGAATGATTACGTGTTGGCAAAAACGGTAGGGTTATATATAGTAGATACAAATAAAGAGGAAATTATTTGTGATTTGTCAAAAATGTTTTCGCAAACCACAAGCAAACGTAAATAGCTATATATTTTGACAATATATAATTCACTACATATGAATGACAAGCCGAATTATTCCGTAACGTCAACGGAACAGTCTAAACGTTTAACAGATTTAGGTTATTCCGCTGAAACTGCGGACTTGATATACATAAAACCTCCATATTTCAAAGGTTATCATCTGTTCAAAAAAGAATGGGCAAAGAATTATGACGATAGCTACACAAAACTTCCTGCTTGGTCATTAGCCCGTCTGATAGACCTATTACCAGAGTATCTTGATGTAGCCTTGGACGAAATGGCAGAAGATTGCGTCTTTTATGATTTACGCTTTGATAAATATAGCGTTACCTATGCAACCGCCGAAAACAAGACAATCTTTGCCTCTGGCGATAAGCACACCTTGTTAGAAGCCATTGTAGACACATTCGTTTGGCTTGCAGAAAACGGTTGGAAATTCAAGGTTGACGAGAATGCAAGTATGTATTTGAAGACATAAAAGATTTTTTGCAGGGCAGGATTATTTCTTGCCCTTCTTTTTAGCTTCCCTTTCTCGTTTAATACGTTCACGGATAATCTTCATATCCGCCTTTACAAAAGGATAAAGCGGAATAAAGTCTTCTGGGCGGTGTTCCTCCTCAAGTACCTCTATGGGAATATTACGGTGACGGATTTTCTTTTGCTTCATAATCCAATAAGTTGCTTATAGGTTATATTCGTTCCTCTGCAATTAGCAAATAAGCTACAGAAGGACTCCCCATTAGAAACTTTGCGATTATTAAAGCGGAAAGTAACCTCATCGCAATACCTCTGCAAATATTTCCTGCTTACGTGGTTGTAAGTACCGCATACAGCATCTTTGGTAATATTCCAAAATCCTTCAATATTATTCGTATGCGCATCGCCATTTACATAATTACCCTTGCCGTGAACAACAATTTCATGCGTAAAAGATTTCGCCTTGTCGAATACCCTTTGATATGCAGTGTATTCGTCTGAATAAATAGTGGTATTTGTTCTTATTTTGCGTAACATAGTGGATGTAAGGACTTTCCAGCCTACATTCTTGACGACTTTAGTAAATACCTTGCCGTCACGTTGTAATATTCCAAATACAGGTGCTTTATCCTTTGTACTACGACCTTGGCTATGTTTGACCTTCTTATTCCTATGACGGTTTTTATTCTTACCGCCGACATACGTTTCGTCAACCTCGACCTCGCCACAGAACTTTTCACCGTGCTTTTGTTCAAATGCTTGTCTGATACGTTGAAGCATAAACCAGGCTGTACTTTTGGTAACGTTCAAGTACACCCTTAGTTGCGTTGTGTTTACGCCGTTCTTATTTGAGGTCATAAGATAAGCGGCAATAAACCAATCTAAAAGCGGAATGTTTGAGTTTTCCATAAACGTACCTTTCCTTATACTGAAATTCTTTCCAGTATTCTTACAACGGTAATAACCGTCCTTTCTACGATAGACCTTTGATGTTGGGTCATACGGAGAAGTCGGTACATTTCCATTCCAAAGTTTTTCTTCTAAGAAATGGATGCAATCAGCCTCCGTCTTGAAAGTCTGAAGAAGTTGCTTCAAAGACTTGAATTTCGTAAAATTAATAGTTTTCATATAGCAAAAGTTTATGTCCTTTGCTATATAAACTTTGGTGGACAAAAAACTTTGGCAAGTTTTAGGATATGAAACGAGAAAAATACTGTTTTTGTTACAGCAAATAATAAAAATCCAAATATAATTACTAATGATTGAAGATTTTAATACAATAAAAATGGGGCTAAACTCAATAACCTCACCAAATAAAATGGGAAAAAAACGCCCACCCCAATCCTCCCGAAGGGAGGGAACCTGATATGCATTGAAGTTATCGGGACGCTCTTGTTGCCAAGTTATGGTCGAGGTAAATGTATGTGCCGGCTTAAACTGTTGACAACCAGCCGGTTACCTCCGTAATTGCAAAATGTGGCAAATTGCGGCGCGAAAGGATAGCTTTTACAACGCGAAAGGTTGCCTTTTGCGCAGCAAAAGGCAACCTTTTAGGATGAGGCCGGCCGTGGGGCCGTGCGTCAGTTTCTTACTTTCAGCATTCTCGGGGCCAGCCCGTTGCCGCTCACGCGCAGCAGCGATACGCCCTTAGGCATGCCGCCCAGGCGCGTAGAGGTGGAGCGTATGGCCTCGGTGGAGAGCAGGCGGCCGTCAGTGGAGTAGACGGCGAGCGTGGAGCCTACGGCATTGTCGCTCACGCTGAGCGTGCGTGTGGCCGCGTCGTAGCTTATCTCGGGCCGCTCGGTCACGGCGGCCGTGATGCCGGCGGTGAAGTCGTCGTCAAGCTCTTCGCCCATCAGCGAGTTGAGATACACCTCGAGCGCGGTGTATCCCGTGCCGTTAATCATGTTGCGGTCGGCGGCGTCGGCTGGGTCGAGTCCGTGCTCGCGCTCCCATTCGTCGGGCATTCCGTCGCCGTCGCCGTCGGCCGGAGCGGCTGCGGGCGTGTGCTCAAGGCCGAGTCCCTCGGCGTCGTTCACCGAGTCTATGATGCCGCGCTTGCCCGTCTTCGAGCCTGTGTACTTAGGCTTTCCGGTGGTCACGTCGTTGATGATGCGCTGCTCCACGGCGTCGCGGTTTATCGTGCCGGCCTCCGCCAGCACTGTGGCGTAGGCTTCCTCGGCCGTCTGCACGTCGGTGAGCATGTAGCGGGCGGGGTCGTACTCGCCCGTGTTGCCCAGCACGGCGTTATACTGGTAATATGGCGTAGAGGTCACTATGCGCTCGTCGGCGCGTATCTCGTCGAGCTTATACACCTCGGCGTTAATGGCCTTCCAGTTGTCGGCGGTGGCCTCGCTGCGGCCTTCCATCACGTTGCCGGCGGCGTACCATTTGGCCGGAGCCCACGACGTGGCGCCCTCGCGGGCGTAACTCGACTGGAAGAAGTAGGAGTCTGAGGGCGACTCGGGCCCGGGCTTGTAGTAGTTGTTCATGAAGTTGCACTCGTGGGCGGAGTTCAGTCCGTTATACTCCGTTATGTCGGCGGTGTTCTCCCCGCCGTAGACCGAGTTGCGGCGGCCCCAGTTGAAGTTGACGTTGTTTATGTATTCCATGAACACCACGTAGTCTTCGCCCCTCGCGCCGTTGAAGCGCGGGCTGCGCGAGTCGTTGCCTGAGAGCAGGTTGTGGTGGTAGGTGGCCGGCGAGCCGCCCCACTGCGAGCCGTAGCCGCGCGCCCCTTTGGCGTGGCCGGCGTCGTTAAGCCCCTCGTGAACGATGCTGTACTGCACGGTCAGGAAGTGGCTGTCGGCCGTGTTCATGTTCTCTTCCATCGACCA
>CALUFN010000038.1 GCA_944319945.1 uncultured Prevotella sp. | reverse complement strand
GCCTTGTCCAATATCTTTGCTGAACTACTTCGACCTATACCATAGATATAAGTCAATGCGATTTCGCCACGCTTGTTCTGGGGCAAATCTACTCCAACAATTCTTATTGCCATTTTGTAATTGATAAATTAAATAATTAATGTTTAGCCCTGACGTAATTTGTACTTAGGGTTCTTCTTGTTAATTACGTACAGACGACCTTTACGACGTACTATCTTACAGTCAGGTGTACGTTTTTTCAATGATGCTCTTGTCTTCATATATGTCTTATAGAAAGTTATTTGTATCTGAACACGATTCTTCCCTTTGTCAAGTCATAAGGACTCATCTCTACTTTAACCTTGTCTCCCGGGAGGATTTTGATATAATGCATCCGCATCTTCCCGGAAATATGTGCCGTAATCGGGCAACCATTCTCCAATTCCACACGGAACATTGCATTTGACAACGCCTCTACTATTGTTCCGTCTTGTTCAATTGCATCTTGTTTTGACATACTGCTTAATATAAATTTCCTTCTAATTGTTCTACTTCTTCAAACGAAGATAAAATCTCTGACTCACCCCTGCGCACCGCTAATGTGTGCTCGAAATGCGCTACAGGCTTGCCGTCGCGCGTTCTAATCGTCCAACGGTCAGGCTGCATGTAAATCGAACGGTCGCCCATTGTTATCATCGGCTCAATGGCAATGCACATCCAAGCCTTTAACAATACGCCATTGCCTCTTTTACCATAATTAGGCACTGGCGGATCCTCATGCATCTGTCGACCTATACCGTGACCTGTCAATTCCCTAACGATTCCGTACCCGTACGCATCACAATGTTGTTGAACCGCATGGCCGATATCACCGACATGCTTACCTGCAACAGCTTCCTTAATGCCGAGATACAAGGCTTCTTTCGTTACTTTTAGTAGCTGCTTAACTTCCGGAGCCACATCACCGACACAAAAAGTATAACAGGAGTCGCCATTAAAGCCATCAAGTAAAACACCGCAATCAACGGAAATTATATCTCCGTCTTTCAGCACAGTCTTATCATCAGGTATGCCATGCACCACAACATCGTTGACGGATGTACAGATACTGGCGGGAAAAGGATTTCCAAAAGGATTCGGAAAATTCTTAAAAGTCGGTACTGCCCCGTTGTCTCTAATAAACTCCTCGGCAATCTCATCCAACTGAAGCGTAGTAACACCCGGCTTGATATGCTTAGCTATCTCACCGAGTGTTTTTCCGACAAGTCGGTTAGCTTTACGCATCAGTTCAATTTCATCCTCTGTCTTCAGAAATATTTTCATTCAGTACAGAAATGTACACAATCAATATGCAGAAACAGTATTGCCGCGACCACGAATCCTGCCGGAATTGAGCAATCCGTCATAATGTCGCATCATCAAATGACTCTCAATCTGCTGCAATGTATCAATAACCACACCTACGAGAATGAGAAGCGAAGTTCCTCCAAAGAATTGCGAGAAGGCCTCTTGTACGTCAAGCAAGCCGGCAAGAGCGGGCATTATGGCTATGAAGGCTATGAACAACGATCCCGGCAACGTGATGCGTGACATCACCGTGTCTATGAAGTTTGCCGTATCCTTACCCGGCTTTATTCCGGGGATGAATCCATTGTTGCGCTTCATATCCTCGGCCATTTGGGTCGGATTCAGGGTTATCGCCGTATAGAAATACGTGAAGGCAATAATCAAAGCCGCAAATACGATATTGTAAAGCAGGCTCCTGTGATCCATCAACGAGCGAATGACAAATCCCGTTTGGTCAGTGGAATATTGAACAATTGCCAACGGTATGAACATCAGCGCTTGAGCAAAAATGATAGGCATAACGTTAGCTGCGAACAACTTCAACGGAACATACTGGCGCGCACCACCGTACTGCTTATTACCGACAAGACGCTTTGCATATTGCACGGGAATCTTACGAACACCCTGGACAAGAAGCAAAGAAGCGCACACAACGGCGTAAAGAATGGCTATTTCGATAATGAACATAACAAGTCCACCGCCTGAAATCGCTGTAAAGCGCGAACTTACCTCCTGTATAAAAGCCTGAGGCAAGCGGGCGATAATACCAATCATAATTATCAGCGAAATACCATTTCCGATACCCTTGTCGGTTATGCGTTCACCGAGCCATAATATGAACATACTTCCCGCGGCGAGTATGATAGTCGCAGGAATCATGAACACAGACCAATCAATACCAGAAGACAAAGCACCATATGCCTGCATCTTAAGGTTCATCAAGTATGAAGGCGCTTGGAAGAAAAGAATGGCAACCGTCAGGATACGTGTGTACCAATTGATTTTCTTCCTTCCGCTCTCGCCCTCACGCTGCATTTTTTGGAAATATGGCACCGCAACAGCAAGAAGCTGCATCACGATGGAAGCAGAGATGTAAGGCATTATTCCCAATGCAAAGATAGATGCATTAGAGAATGCACCACCGGAGAACATGTCCAACAACGACATAAGACCGCCACTGGTTTGCGACTGCAATTTTTCCAACATTGAGGGGTCAATTCCCGGTAAAACGACGAACGACCCGAAACGATAAATTGCTATGAACGCTATGGTAATGAGGATTCGCTGACGCAAATCCTCAATTTTCCAACAGTTCTTCAGTGTCTCAATAAACTTTTTCATTTACTTAGATTATAGTTGTGTTACCACCAACTGCCTTGATAGCCTCTTCGGCAGATTTAGAGAAGGCATTAGCCTCCACTTCGAGCTTAGCCTTGAGCTCACCGTTGCCCAAGATCTTAACCAACTCTTTCCCGTTGGTAAGACCGGCTTCCTTAAGATCGTTAATGCCGATCTTAGTAAGATTCTTTGACTCAGCAAGCAGCTGAAGCGTTGAAAGGTTAACCGCAAAATACTCTTTATGGTTAATATTCTTGAATCCGAATTTGGGTATACGACGCTGCAAAGGCATCTGACCTCCTTCAAATCCGATCTTCCTTTTGTAACCAGAACGAGCTTTAGCACCCTTGTGTCCACGAGTCGATGTGCCACCAAGTCCGGAACCCGGACCACGTCCCAAACGACGACGTGAATGCGTAGAACCTTCAGCTGGTTTCAAATTATTTAATTTCATAATCGTTCTCCTTTAAATGTAAATTTATTTACTCAACAACTGTTACCAAATGGTGAACTTTCCTAATCATACCACGAAGTTCGGGAGTATCCTCACGCTCAACAACTTGAGATATCTTGCGCAACCCAAGAGAGTCGAGTGTACGTTTTTGGTCAATAGGAGCACCTATTTTACTCTTTATCTGCTTAATCTTTATTGTTGCCATTTTAATAGTCTCCTTATCCTCTAAATACTTTTTCCAAACTTATGCCGCGCGTTTTTGCAATGGTGTATGCATCACGCATTTGGCTCAACGCAACAATCGTAGCCTTTACAAGGTTATGGGGATTAGACGACCCCTTTGACTTAGCGAGCACGTCTTTGATGCCGACACTCTCAAGCACGGCACGCATAGCACCACCGGCAACAAGACCTGTACCAGCTGCGGCAGGCTTCAAGAAAACCTGTGCACCTCCAAAAGTTGCTTCTATCTCATGAGGAACGGTTCCCTTGAGAACAGGTACCTTAACGAGATTCTTTTTGGCAGCTTCAACACCTTTCGAGATTGCAGCTGTTACCTCACCGGCCTTGCCAAGTCCCCAACCTATAATTCCATTTCCGTCGCCAACTACGACGATTGCAGCGAACGTGAAGGTACGACCACCTTTTGTAACCTTTGTGACACGGTTAATAGCAACCAATCTGTCTTTTAATTCTACGTCACTATTTATCTTAACTTTGTTCATTGCCATAATCGATTAAAAATTAAGTCCTCCTTTACGAGCTGCATCAGCCAATTCCTTTACACGTCCGTGATAAAGATAGCCGTTACGGTCGAAAACGACCTTCGAGATACCAGCCTCGACAGCCTTCTTCGCAATGAGTTCGCCGACTTTTGCAGCCTGCTCGCACTTAGGCATCACTTCCATTCCACGAGAAGAGGCAGAAACCAAAGTCGTTCCAGTCAAATCATTGATTACCTGAACATAAATTTGCTTATTGCTACGGAATACACTCATGCGCGGACGTTCAGCAGTTCCGTTTACACGCTTACGAATTCTGTACTTTATCTTAATTCGTCTTTCTTCTTTCTTTGTTGTCATAATCGTAAAAAATTAAAGTTACTTAGCAGCGGCAGTCTTACCAGACTTTCTGCGAATGACTTCGCCTTGGAACAATATACCCTTACCCTTGTATGGCTCAGGCATACGGAAAGAACGGATTTTTGCACAAATAAGTCCGAGCAACGCTTTATCGCAAGATTCCAATATTATTATAGGATTCTGATTCCTTTCAGACTTCGTTTCAACTTTTACCTCTTTGGGCAATTGAATGAATATCGGGTGAGTATATCCTAAAGCAAACTCAATGATGTTTCCCTGATTTGATACACGATAACCGACACCGACAAGTTCAAGAACCTTCTTGTAGCCTTCACTGACACCAACTACCATATTATGCACAAGTGCACGGTAAAGGCCATGGAAAGCCTGCTTCTGCTTATAATTTACAGGGCTGTTCTCATCTATCTCAAAAATAAGATGATTATCCTCCATCTTAACGATGATTGAAGGATCCACCTTCTGTGAAAGCTCGCCTTTAGGGCCCTTTACGTTTACGACACCATTATTGAGAGTTACTGTAACTCCTGCAGGAATACTAATTGGCAACTTACCTATTCTTGACATCTTAAATCCTCCCAATTAA
Organism: uncultured Prevotella sp.; assembly: GCA_944319945.1. GTDB lineage: Bacteria > Bacteroidota > Bacteroidia > Bacteroidales > Bacteroidaceae > Prevotella. The sequence continues at coordinate 17,381 of CALUFN010000038.1, read as the reverse complement.
TATACGTAGCAAAGAACCTCACCGCCGATCTTAAGCGCCTTAGCCTCTTTGTCTGTCATTACACCTTTAGAAGTGGACAAAATAGCAATGCCCAATCCATTAATAACTCTCGGCATGTCCTTATAACCGGTGTACTTGCGCAAGCCCGGCGTAGACACTCTCTTCAAACACCTAATGGCATTCTCTTTTGTTGCGGGATCATACTTCAACGCAACTTTAATGGTTCCCTGCGGGCCATCCTCAATGAACTTATAATTCAGGATGTAACCCTTCTCGAAGAGGATTTTTGTAATCTCTTTCTTCAAGTTTGAAGCCGGTACTTCGACAACACGGTGATGTGCCATGATTGCGTTTCTCAACCTCGTCAGATAATCTGCTATTGGATCTGTCATAAATATTGAAAGTTTAATTAATCGGGACTGCCCCGACAATATTAAATAATACTTCTTCTAAACTGAATATCACCAGCTTGCCTTCTTCACTCCGGGAATGAGTCCTGCAGAAGCCATCTCACGGAATTGGATACGCGAAAGGCCGAACTGACGCATATATCCCTTCGGACGTCCCGTTATCTTGCAACGATTATGCAAACGGATAGGATTAGCATTACGGGGAATGCTCTGCAATTTCCTTGCAGCCTCGTAAGCCTCTGCCGGATCGTCAGTAGTTGCGATGATTTTTTTCAAAGCCGCACGCTTCTCTGCATAACGAGCAACGAGTTTCGCACGCTTTACTTCGCGGGCTTTCATTGATTCTTTTGCCATATGTCTTAATCTTTTTTAGCGTTCTTGAAAGGTAAACCAAATGCCTTCAGAAGTGCATATCCCTCTTCGTCAGTCTTTGCAGACGTAACGAACGTAATGTTCATACCCTGAATCTTATTTATCGTATCGATATTTATCTCAGGGAAAATAATCTGCTCCTGAATACCAAGAGTATAATTACCTCTACCGTCGAATTTGCTTTCAATACCCTTAAAGTCGCGGATACGCGGAAGGGCGATACGAATAAGCCTCTCAAGGAATTCATACATACGCTCACGACGTAAAGTCACCATAACGCCGATAGGCATCTTCTTACGGAGCTTGAAGTTAGCTATATCCTTCTTTGAATAAGTGGCTACAGCTTTCTGGCCTGTTATTGTAGTGATCTCGTTGATAGCCACGTCAATAACCTTCCTATCTTGAGTTGCCTCGCCAAGACCCTGATTCACAACAATCTTCTTCAGGACAGGAATCTGCATCTTAGAAGAATAATTGAACTGTTTCTGCAGCGCGGGAGCGATAGTCTCCGCATATACCTTCTTTAATTCAGCTGTATTCATTATTTAATTTCCTCCCCTGATTTTTTAGCGATACGCACCTTCTTACCATCTTCGGTTCTCTTAATAGCCACACGTGTTGCCTTTCCGCTCTTCGGATCGATCAAGCTCAAGTTTGACACATGTATGGGAGCCTCCTGCTTGATGATTCCTCCCTGAGGATACTTGGCACTTGGCTTCATGTTTTTTGACACCATATTGACGCCTTCGACAATGGCGCGCTGCTTTTCAACAAGAACCTTAAGCACCTTTCCGGTCTTGCCTTTGTCCTCACCAGCCAAGACAATAACCGTATCATTTTTCTTTATATGCAACTTGTTCATTTCTTCTTCAGTTTAAATATTAAAGAACCTCCGGTGCCAAAGAAACGACTTTCATGTTGACCGCACGAAGTTCGCGTGCGACCGGGCCGAAAATACGGCTGCCACGAAGCTCGCCTGCATTGTTCAACAACACACAAGCATTGTCGTCGAAACGTATATATGAACCGTCGGCACGACGTATTTCCTTCTTTGTGCGGACAATCAAAGCCTTAGATACTGCACCCTTTTTCAAATCACTTGACGGGATGACATTCTTGACAGCAACGACAATAACGTCACCAACACTTGCATAACGACGGCGCGTACCACCAAGTACACGAATGCACAACGCCTCGCGCGCGCCGCTGTTATCACATACTGTAAGTCTTGACTCTGCCTGTATCATAATTACTTAGCTTTTTCAATTATTTGAACTAATCTCCATCTCTTTGTCTTACTCAAAGGACGAGTTTCCATAATGAGCACCGTATCACCTACATTTGCCTCATTCTTCTCATCATGTGCATGGTATTTTTTCGTCTTTTGGACAAATTTACCATATATGGGGTGCATCTCCTTGAACTTAGCGGCAATAACAATGGTTTTATCCATCTTGTTGCTTATTACGACACCCGTTCTAGTCTTTCTTAAATTTCTCTTTTCCATCTGAACCATTGTTATTTATTAAGCTCCCTTTGACGGAGAACCGTTTTCATACGGGCAATATCACGACGAGCTGCCTTTATCTGAGATGGATTCTCCAACGGCGTGATTGCGTGATTCAACTTCATCTGATGGTATTTGGCAACCTCTGCATCCAGTCTCTCTACCAAGTCTTTGGTCTCAAGCTCTCTTACTTCTTTAATTTTCATAATCAAGCGTTTTTATCGTAATCACGTCTAACAACAAATTTTGTCTTTACAGGCAGTTTCTGAGCGGCCAGACGGAGTGCTTCCTTTGCCACGTCGAAAGGCACGCCTTCAACTTCAAAGAGGATTCGCCCGGGAGTCACGGGAGCCACCCAACCTGCGGGATCTCCCTTACCTTTACCCATTCGGACATCGGCAGGCTTACGGGTTATAGGCTTATCGGGGAAAATACGGATCCAAACCTGTCCTTCACGCTGCATATAACGGTTGACAGCCACACGTGCTGCCTCTATCTGACGGCTGTCAAGCCATTTAGCCTCAAGCGTCTTGATACCAAATGAGCCGAAAGCCAACTGTGTACCTCTATGGGCGTTACCTTTATTGCCGCGCCCGTCTTGAGGTCTTCTATATTTTACTCTTTTTGGCTGTAACATGATAACTTCTTTCTTTAACGGTTATTGTTTCTCTTACGGTTGGCCCTCGGTTTACCCGCAGAACGTCCGCCCTGCTTCTCTTGGGCGAAACTCATCGTAAGGTCACGTTTTCCGTAAACCTCACCACGGCAAATCCACACCTTAATGCCTAAAAGACCTACCTTAGTAAGAGCCTCTGCCTGGCAGTAGTCGATGTCGGCACGGAAAGTGTGAAGAGGAGTACGTCCCTCCTTGTACATTTCCTTACGGGCCATTTCCGCACCGTTAAGACGGCCGGTAATCTGCACCTTTATGCCCTCGGCGCCGGCACGCATCGTATTAGCTACAGCCATTTTTATCGCACGGCGGTAAGCAATCTTACCTTCAACTTGGCGGGCGATGTTATTAGCTACGATTGACGCATCAAGCTCAGGCTTCTTTACTTCGTAAATATTTATTTGGATCTCCTTATCATAGAGTTTCTTCAGCTCCTCCTTAAGTTTGTCAACATCCTGTCCACCCTTACCTATCACGAGTCCGGGGCGGGCCGTACAAATGGTGATCGTAACGAGTTTCAGCGTACGCTCAATGACGATACGAGATACACTGGCCTTAGCCAATCGTTCGTTCAGGTATTTGCGGATCTTCATATCCTCTACGAGGTTGTCCCCGAAGTTCTTTCCTCCGAACCAATTTGAGTCCCAACCTCTGATAATACCGAGACGGTTGCTTATCGGATTAACTTTCTGTCCCATTCTGCTTCTTATTTTTCGTCATTAGTTTTGGCATCTACGAACAAAGTAACGTGGTTGCTGCGTTTGCGAATCCTATAGCCACGTCCCTGAGGTGCCGGTCTCATACGCTTCATCGTAACACCTTCGTCTACGAATACTTTTGAAATATAAAGCTCACCTTCTTCAGCCTTACGATCGTTCTTAACTTCCCAGTTCGCAATAGCAGAGCGCAAAAGTTTTTCAACGTCAGCTGCAGCTGCTTTCTTAGAAAACCTTAATATTCCAAGCGCGTGATTCACTTCCAACCCACGTATCATGTCTACCACGTAACGCATTTTGCGCGGAGAAGAAGGCACGCCTTTGAGCTTAGCGAAATACTGTGTCTTGAGGGCTTCTTTTCTTTTCTCAGCCGCTATCTTTTTTCTTGCTCCCATTATATTTTCCTTTTATTTTCCAATGGTTTGCCCGTATTACTTCTTGTTACCGGCATGGCCTCCGAAGCGGCGCGTCAGAGAGAATTCTCCGAGCTTGTGCCCCACCATGTTCTCGGTGATGTAAACAGGGATAAATTTGTTTCCGTTATGAACTGCAACGGTGTGACCAACGAAATCAGGTGAAATCACCGATGCCCTGGCCCAAGTCTTTACCACACTCTTCTTGCCACTCTCGTTCATCGCGAGAATTTTCTTCTCGAGTGCAACATTTATATATGGACCTTTTTTTAATGAACGACTCATAATTTACTCTTAGTTAACTTTGTTATTTTTTATTAGCTCTTTCAATGATATACTTGTTAGAAAGCTTCTTGGGAGCTCTTGTCTTGAGACCCTTAGCATACAAGCCCTTGCGTGAGCGAGGATGACCTCCGGACTGGCGTCCTTCACCACCACCCATCGGGTGATCGTGCGGGTTCATAACAACACCACGGTTGTGCGGACGACGTCCGAGCCAACGAGAGCGTCCGGCCTTTCCCGACTGTTCCAATGCATGGTCTGAATTACCCACGCTACCTACAGTAGCCTTACAAGCACTCAGAATCTGGCGAGTCTCACCAGAGGGGAGCTTTACAACGCAATAACTGCCTTCACGAGAAGTTAACTGAGCGAAATTACCAGCCGAGCGAACGAGCAGGGCTCCCTGCCCCGGGCGCAATTCAATGTTATGAATCACAGTACCGACGGGGATGTTGGCCAAAGGAAGCGCATTTCCAATCTCAGGGGCAGCGTCCTTGCCAGACATCAGGGTTGCACCCACCTGCAGTCCGTTAGGAGCAATAATGTAACGTTTTTCGCCATCAGCATAATACAACAAAGCGATACGAGCCGAACGGTTCGGATCGTATTCGATTGTCTTTACTACAGCTGGAACACCATCTTTCTCACGCTTAAAGTCGATCAAACGATACTTCCTCTTGTGACCGCCGCCGAGGTAGCGCATGGTCATCTTACCCGTATTGTTTCGACCGCCGGTAGAACGTTTACCGTAAACGAGAGACTTCTCTGGTACGGATGCAGTAATTTCCTCGAACGTACCAATAATCTTGTGTCTTTGACCCGGAGTTACCGGTTTAAATTTACGTACTGCCATTTTTTATTTAAATATTGCTGTAAAAATCAATAGTGTCGCCCTCCTTAAGAGTGACGATTGCTTTCTTAAATGCGTTCTTCTGCCCCTTTATAAGGCCGGCCTTTGTGTAACGGGCAGAACGCTTCCCAGCGTAACGCATAGTATTAACGTCTTCAACCGTAACATTATACAGACTTTCGACTTCTTTCTTAATCTGGAGTTTGTTAGCCTCAGGCCGTACAATGAAGCCGTAGCGGTTAGGCCACTTGTCTGTAATCTTGGTCATCTTCTCAGTGACCAATGGTTTTATGATAAATGCCATAATACTTGTCTCCTTTTTACTTGTTTAAGATTTCGTCGATTGCCTTCAGCGAGTTTTCCGTCATTACCACTACGTCCGCATCCAAAACCTTGTAGGTGTTGAGCGTCGAAGCAACCATGACATCGGTACGCTGCAAATTACGAGCCGACAAATATACGTTTTTATTTGCTTCCGGCAAAAGGAAAAGCAGTTTCTTGCCGTCAACTTTAAGATTTTTAGTAATATTTACAAAATCTTTTGTCTTAGGTGCGTCCAAATTGAAATCTTCCACTACGATGATAGCATCCTCTTTTGCCTTATAAGACAATGCACTCTTACGTGCGAGAATGGTCACCTTGTGGTTCAATTTTATGCTATAATCGCGGGGCTTGGGACCGAACACGCGACCACCTCCCTTGAGCAACGGAGAATTGATGTCACCGCGACGTGCGCCGCCTCCGCCCTTCTGACGGCCGAGCTTACGTGTTGAACCTGCATGCTCGCTTCTTTCCTTAGACTTTGCCGTTCCCTGGCGCTGAGCAGCCATGTAGCGCTTAACGTCGAGATAAAGAACGTGGTCGTTCGGTTCAATTCCGAAGATAGATTCGTTTAACGTAACCTTTCTCCCAGTGTTTTCACCTTTGATATTTAATACGTTAATTTCCATTATTTCTCAATTAAAACGGTTGAACCTTTGCAACCAGCAACACTACCCTTCACAAGGATGAGGTTATGCTCCGGTATTACTTTTAACACTTTGAGGTTCTGAGTGGTAACCCTGTCGCCTCCCATCTGGCCGGCCATGCGCATTCCCTTGAACACCTTCGCAGGATAAGAACATGCACCGATTGAACCCGGTTTGCGGGCGCGGTCGTCCTGACCGTGAGTGCTCTGGCCTACACCACCGAAACCGTGGCGCTTCATGACGCCCTGGAATCCCTTACCCTTAGATGTGCCGACAACGTCTACGAAATTAGCGTCGTTAAAGATGTCGACGGTAATGGTGTCGCCGAGGTTATACTCCTCGTCAAACTTGAACTCGGCCAAGTGTCTCTTCGGTGTCGTACCTGCCTTCTTGAAGACTCCCTGAAGAGCTTTGGTGGTATTCTTTTCCTTTGCCTCACCGAAGCCCAACTGAACTGCCTTATAGCCGTCTTTTTCTACGGTCTTCACTTGGGTTACAACACAAGGACCAGCTTCGATAACAGTGCACGGCACGTTCTTGCCGTCGGCACTGAAAACGGATGTCATTCCGATTTTTCTTCCAATTAATCCTGGCATTTCAATTAATATTAAAAATTATACTACACTTTGATTTCAACTTCAACACCGCTCGGCAACTCAAGTTTCATAAGAGCGTCGACTGTCTTTGCCGTAGAACTGTATATGTCGATAAGACGCTTGTAATCGCTCAACTGGAACTGCTCGCGCGACTTTTTGTTAACGAAAGTACTGCGGTTTACGGTGAAAATGCGCTTGTGCGTCGGCAGGGGGATGGGTCCGCTGACAATTGCGCCCGTGGCCTTAACGGCCTTAACGATTTTCTCTGCTGACTTGTCTACCAATTTGTGGTCGTAAGACTTCAGCTTGATTCTGATTTTCTGACTCATTGTGTTTTGATTTTTATTTTAAATATTAAATCAATAAGAGAAGAGGTACGCCCGTTAAGAGTCATTCGCTAACGAGACGCCTCTTTCTCTTTTATTTTAGGCTTATACCAAGTCTACGCGTCCCTTGATTTCTTCAAGCACGGTCTTTGCAATCGAACTTGAAACAGGTGCGTGATGGTCATATTCCATAGAGCTTGTAGCACGTCCGGAGGTTATGGTACGGAGGGCCGTAACGTAACCGAACATCTCTGCCAGCGGAACCATTGCCCTGATGATGCGGGCGCCGCTGCGAGTCTCGTCCATGCCTTCCACCTGACCGCGACGCTTGTTCAAGTCGCCGATGACGTCACCCATGTTTTCCTCTGGCGTAACCACCTCGAGCTTCATGATAGGCTCCATCAATACAGGACCTGCCTTAACACAAGCGTTCTTGTAAGCGTTGATGGCTGCGATCTCGAACGAAAGCTGGTCTGAGTCCACGGGATGGAACGAACCGTCGAGCAATGTAACCTTCAGGCTGTCCATAGGATAACCACCGAGCACGCCGCTCTTCATTGCAGTCTCGAAGCCCTTCTGTACTGACGGGATAAACTCCTTAGGAATGTTACCGCCCTTAACCTCATTGATGAACTGCAATCCGCCTTCCTTGTAATCCTCGTCGATAGGACCGACGTTGACGATAATGTCGGCGAACTTACCACGGCCACCGCTCTGCTTCTTGTAAACCTCGCGCAGATTAACGGTCTTGGTGATGGCCTCCTTGTAGTTAACCTGGGGCTTACCCTGGTTGCACTCAACCTTGAATTCCCTCTTAAGACGGTCAAGGATGATATCGAGGTGGAGCTCACCCATACCCGAGATAACGGTCTGACCGCTCTGCTCGTCGGTATGTACGGTGAAGGTCGGGTCTTCCTCTGCTAACTTGGCAAGGCCGATACCCAGCTTATCAACGTCAGCCTGGCTCTTAGGCTCTACGGCGATACCGATAACGGGATCGGGGAACGTGATAGACTCGAGCACGATAGGATGAGCCTCGTCACAGAGAGTGTCGCCCGTACGGATATCCTTGAAACCTACGCCTGCGCCGATGTCGCCGGCGTCGATGGCATCCATAGGAACTTGCTTATTAGAGTTCATCTGGAACAAGCGGCTTACACGCTCCTTCTTACCCGAGCGGGTATTGTAAACATACGAGCCAGCCTCAACCTTACCAGAATAAACGCGGAAGAATACGAGACGACCTACATACGGGTCGGTAGCAATCTTGAATGCGAGAGCCGAAGTAGGCGCATCCTCTGAAGGTTTACGGTCTTCCTCCTCGCCGGTGGCGGGGTTGGTACCGATGATGTTAGGCGTGTCAAGAGGCGAGGGCAGGAATGCGCACACATAGTCGAGCAGAGTCTGCACACCCTTATTCTTAAACGAAGAACCGCAAAGCATCGGGGTACACTGCATAGCGAGAGTACCCTTGCGGATGGCGGCGATAATCTCCTCCTCGGTGATTGAGTTGGGATCGTCGAAATATTTCTCCATGAGAGCCTCGTCGAATTCTGCTGCCGACTCGAGAAGCTTACCCCTCCACTCTTCAGCCTCGTCCTTGAGGTCGGCGGGAATGTCGTCTATCTCATACTCGGCACCCATTGTCTCGTCGTGCCAGTAGATAGCCTTCATCTTGATAAGGTCTACAAGACCCTTGAAAGTCTCTTCGCTGCCGATAGGTACTACCAAAGATACAGGATTTGCACCCAGCACGTCTTTCATTTGGCGAAGCACGTCGAAGTAGTCGGCACCCGAGCGGTCCATCTTGTTGACGTAACCGAGACGCGGCACATTATACTTGTCAGCCTGGCGCCACACCGTCTCCGACTGGGGCTGAACGCCGCCCACTGCACAGTAGGTAGCCACGGCACCGTCGAGCACGCGCAGCGAACGCTCCACCTCGGCGGTGAAGTCTACGTGTCCCGGAGTGTCAATCAAGTTAATCTTAAACTGCTTGTTGTCGTATTTCCAATAACAAGTAGTTGCGGCAGAGGTGATGGTGATACCACGCTCCTGCTCCTGTGCCATCCAGTCCATCGTTGCGGCACCGTCGTGAACCTCGCCAATCTTGTGAGTCTTACCCGTGTAGAACAGGATTCGCTCAGAAGTCGTAGTCTTACCGGCGTCGATGTGGGCCATGATGCCGATATTGCGGGTCAAATGTAAATCTTGTTTTGCCATGATTCTTTTTACCTAACTATGTTTGTTAAAACCTGAAGTGAGCGAATGCACGGTTAGCCTCGGCCATGCGGTGCATGTCCTCCTTACGCTTGAAGGCACCGCCCTGATTGTTGTAAGCGTCCATGATCTCGGCTGCCAGTTTGTCGGCCATAGTCTTGCCGCCGCGCTTGCGAGCGAAGTTGATCATGTTCTTCATCGAGATGCTCTCCTTGCGGTCGGGACGGATTTCAGTAGGCACCTGGAAAGTAGCGCCACCGATACGGCGGCTCTTAACCTCCACCTGCGGAGTGATATTATCGAGGGCGGCCTTCCATATCTCAAGAGCAGACTTCTCCTCGTTGGCCATCTTCTCCTTCACGGTGTCCAATGCTTTGTAGAAAATCTCATAAGATGTATTTTTCTTTCCGTCATACATCAGATGATTAACGAACTTCGAGACCTTCTGGTCGTTGTAAACCGGATCCGGCAGGATCACATGCTTCTTTGGTTTTGCTTTTCTCATTTCTGTTTTGAAATTAATTCTGCATGGGGCTGTTCACTTGTTCTTCAGCTTCCCCTCCGGGAACGCTTACTCAACCTTTATAACAATTCTCCAGCAAAACGTTTAAATAAAATGTCTGTCCTTCTCGTCCAGACCTGTTACTTCTTAGCCTTAGGACGCTTTGCTCCATACTTAGAGCGGCGCTGGGTGCGGTTAGCTACGCCGGCGGTATCAAGAGTACCGCGCACGATATGGTAGCGAACACCGGGAAGGTCTTTCACACGACCGCCGCGCACCAGTACGATAGAGTGCTCCTGAAGGTTGTGGCCCTCTCCGGGAATGTAAGAGTTCACTTCCTTCTGGTTTGTCAAACGAACACGGGCAACTTTACGCATTGCCGAATTAGGTTTCTTCGGGGTTGTTGTGTACACACGAACACATACGCCACGACGCTGCGGACATGAGTCCAAAGCCGGCGATTTGCTCTTGTCAACAAGCGCCTTTCTACCTTTTCTTACCAATTGTTGAATTGTAGGCATTGTTGTTAATTTTTAGTTATATATTGTTTTGTTATTTTCCTTATTCAAGCAACAATCTGAGACACAGACTATTTTGGGCTGCAAAGGTACGAATAAATATTCAAATTACCTAATTATAAAGAACCACAAAAGCCCATACCGTCAATTATTTTTGACAATATAGGCTTTATTAAAACTATTTAACCATAAAATACCGTATAAGCACGGCTTTGCGACATCATTGTCGCACGCATTCACATCTTGCCGTGCCGGCAGGCACAACAGCGGTGAAGCCGCAATGCCACCTGTAGGCAGGTGCAAACAGCAGTCAAGCTAAGGCCTTACGCCTCGCCCTTATTGATGTTAAAGGGAGCTATCGTGCCCTTCTCCTGCTGCGGAAGTTGTATCTGTCCATAAGCATTCTCGTATCTTACGATGTTGTCTTTCAATGCCATGAGCAGACGCTTAGCGTGCTCAGGTGCGAGTATCACGCGCGATTTCACCGTTGCCTTAGGCACTCCGGGCAGTATGCGTGCGAAGTCGAGCACGAAGTCAGAACTTGAGTGTGTAATTATTGCGAAGTTGGCGTATTCTCCCTGCGCCACTTCCTGGGGCAGCTCTATCTGAAACTGCCCTTGCTGCTTGTTATTGTTATTTTCCATAATTCTTATATATATTAATAAGGTATTATCAAATTAGTCCTGCAAGCAACACAAGCCGTAAAAGCGCATGCCGCAAGACTGCAATGCAAAGGTAATCCTTTTTATCCGAAAAGACAAGAAGCATCACGATTATTTCATCACATCCGCATACGAAACATGCGTAAAGCATGCGCCGGCATAAGGGATGTGTCGCCGGTCAGCCCTTTGCCTTGTACATCTCAGCCTGCCGGCGGATAAGCTCGGCGTCGTCAAAATAGTTGATCTTCATGGCGTCGCGCACCTCGTGGAGCGTCTGAGCGGCCACCTCGCGGGCCGACTCGGATCCGCGCTTGAGGATGTTGTACACCTCGGGGATGTCTTGCTCGAACTCACGGCGGCGCAAGCGGATAGGCTCAAGCTGGCGGTCGAGCACCTTGATGAGGAACTTCTTGCACTTCATGTCGCCAAGTCCGCCGCAGCGGTAGTGGTCTTTCAACTCGGCGAGGTTCTTGTATTCGGGCCAAAACTCGGCGAAGTCGTCTTCAGTGCTGAATGCGTCGAGATACGTAAACACGGTGTTGCCCTCCACCTTGCCGGGGTCTTCCACGCGCAGGTGGCCGGGATCGGTGTACATGCTCTTTACCTTCTGCTGCATCTCCTTCGACGAGTCGGAGAGGTAAATGCAGTTGCCGAGGCTCTTGCTCATCTTGGCCTTGCCGTCGGTGCCAGGCAGACGGCAGCACACGGAGTTAGTGGGCAGCATGATTTTCGGCTCTACGAGCACCTCGCCGTAGATGTTGTTAAACCGTTTCACTATCTCACGGGTCTGCTCGAGCATCGGTTCCTGGTCTTCGCCCACCGGCACGATGTCGGCCTTAAACGCCGTGATGTCGGCAGCCTGGCTTATGGGATAAGTGAAGAAGCCCACGGGGATGCTCGTCTCGAAGTTGCGCATCTGTATCTCGGTCTTCACCGTAGGGTTGCGCTGTAGGCGCGATACGGTTACGAGGTTCATGTAATATACGGTAAGCTCGGCCAGCTCGGGTATCATCGACTGCACGAAAATAGTGACCCGCTCGGGGTCGAGCCCGGCCGAGAGATAGTCGAGCGCCACCTCAACGACGTTTTGGCGCACCTTTTCAGGATTGTCGGCGTTGTCGGTCAGTGCCTGCACGTCGGCGATGAATACGAACATGCGGTCGTAGCCGCCCTCATTCTGAAGCTCCACACGGCGGCGCAGCGAACCTACGTAGTGGCCCAAGTGGAGCCGGCCCGTAGGACGGTCGCCGGTAAGTATGATCTTTCCCATATATATTTTCCTTATATTTTACTATTTCTCATTATATGAGTTGCAAACTTACTAAATTTTTACGAGATAAAAGCAGAATGCCGCGTATTTGAACAAAAAATGCCGTCCATCCGCTCACGGACGACGGCATGTTGGGCCAAACGCGCACGGCTGTCATCGCTTCTTCATAATGCTGTTCACCACGCGTATGGTCGACACGAGCTTGTTGGTCGAGGTAAACACGTCGACGTTCCACACATGCGACGAGCGTCCGCGGTGGACTATCGTGCCCACGGCGCGCACCGTGTCGCCCTCGTGCGCCGACGAGACGTGGTTGCCGCTGACCTGCATGCCCACTACGATCTCGTCGGGCTGGCAGGTTATCATCGAGCCGAGACCGGCCACGGTCTCAGCCAGGGCCAGCGTTGCCCCGCCGTGCAGTATGCCGAAGGGCTGGCGCGTGCGCTCGTCTACCGGCATGGTGGCCTCTATGCGGTCGGGCGAGGCGTAGGTGTACTGTATGCCGAGGTTGCCCATCAGCGCGTGGGTGGCCTGCGCGTTGAGCAAGTCGAGCGGTATCTCCGACGCGTGCACCTCCGCAAGTATGAGCTTCTCCACGGCCTGCGCCACGCCGTCCTCGTCGTTAGAGCCGGTCACGTAGTCGGCGCACACCTTAACTGAGTCTTGCGCATGGCCCATGGCTACGCTCTTGCCGGCCAGTTGCAGCATGGTGACGTCGGCAACGCCGTCGCCTATTGCTATCACTTCCTCGCGCGTCACGCCCAGCTGCTCCATAAGCACGGCCAGGGTGTTAGCCTTGTCGATGCCGAAGGGCACCACCTCGAGGAAATACGGCTCGGATGGGAACACGTCGAGCACGCCTGCCAACCGCCGTTTCCAGTGGTTTTCCAGTCCGAGCAGGGCCTCGTAGTCGTCGCTTACCAGCACACACTTGCACGGGGCGAAGTCTATGGCGATTGAGAACTCGGGCTCTTCCATTATCTTAAGGTGGTTGAGCCACGCCTCCTTGCGTATGTGCAGGTCGTCTGCGTTGTCCGTCAGGATGTATTCGTCATGATAAGTGAATATCGAGAAGCCGTTCTTGCGTGCCTTCTTCTCGAGGTAAGGTATCTGTTCGGGATTGATGCGGCGCTCGAACATCACCTCGCCCGTGCCCGCCTTAATCACCTGGCAGCCGTTGTAGGCCAAGATGAAGCCGCCGAAGTTGCCAAGCTCCAGCTGTTCTGCAATCGGCAGCAAGCCGGAGGTGGGCCGGCCCGAGGCCAGCACGATGCGCACTCCCATGTGTTGCACTTTCAGCAAGGCCGCCAACGTGCGCTTGCTGATCTCTTTCGCGTTGTTGAGCAACGTTCCGTCTACGTCGAGAACCAATAGTTTGTATTTCATAGCGTTGGTGTTTTAGTTACTTGAGACAAGGCAGCGCATACGGGCCTTAAGCATATTTCCCGGCTGACTCCCGCATGCGGCTTATCTTTTGCAAATATAGCGAAAGACTTCGGGATATTATAATAAATAAGGTTATATTTCCGGTTTAAAAAAGTTAATGTTTGTTTGGGGTTGTGGGGGTGTTGGGTTATAAGGTTGTGGGGTTATAAGGTTATAAGGTTATAAGGTTATACGGTTATACGGTTGTGCGGTTATGCGGTTATAAGGTTATAAGGTTGTGGGGTTATGCGGTTATAAGGTTGTGGGGTTTTACGGTAAAACATCACGACAATAGAACCGTAGAACCGTAAAACCACACAATAACCGCACAACCGTATAACCGCACAACCGTATAACCGCACAACCTTAAAACCACACAACCACATAACCACACAACCACATAACCGCAAAAACCTTATAACCGTCTACTCTGCCAATCGCAGTTCCTCTTCTAATTCATATATCTTCTGCTCTTGCCGCTGTATCATGCCGTTGTAAATCTGCAGGTCTACCAGGCTGCTGTCCCGCTCTTGGTTTTTCGTCATGTCGCTCAGCAGTTTTTTTGCCTTGTCAAGGTCGCGCTGTATGCTTTCCCTGCTGCGACCGCTCGGGACGCCTGAGGCAGAGGAGCCAGTGCCCGACGACGACGCGCCCGACGGGCTTACGCTGCCCGAAAGATTGGTCATTGTCTGCGTGTAGACCTGCAGCATCTGCGACTGACGCTCCAATATCTGCATGCTGCGCTGCACTTCAAGAGCGGCGTTTTCGGCCTCCTTGCGGTCTACGCGCTCTATCCAGTCGTACACTTCCACCATGTCGGGGTTAATCTCCAGCACACGCCTGTATTGCCTCTTGGCCTCGGCCCAGCGGCCGTCGCCCTCCAGCAGGCCTGCGTAGAGCACACGATAGTTCACGTTGTCGGGATTAGCCTCAACGGCCTTGAGCATAGGCACGTATGCTTCCTCGCTGCGGCGCAACTTCTGTAGCAGGTAAGACTGATAGTAAAACGCGTCGGCCGGCTCGGGCGAGAGCAGCGATGCCTGCCTGAAGTCGGCCAGGGCCTTAGAGTATTGCCCGGTGTTTACATAGGCTAGTCCGCGGAAAAAATAAGCCGGGTAGTGACACGGCGAGGCGGCTATCACCTTCGACAACACAGCCACGGCGTCGCCGTTGTCGGAAGCCTGCAGCAGTTTTATGCCTAAGGAGTAGTCTGAATTGGGCCGCGCAGCCTCCGCTGCAGCCTGCATCCGACGTTTCTCTAATCCCTCTGCGGCGCGGTTAAGGCTCAGCGTCAGCATGTCGGCGTCGCCGCCCATCTTGGCGTTCAGCTCCTCAAGCACTTTCTTGTAGGCCTTGATCGAGGCGTGCCGGGCTATGTCCTTACCCATCGCGTAGAACGAGCCCGAGCTGCGCCCTTACCCTCGACGGTGATGGTCTTCACCACGTTGCCCTCGCAATCGAGCACCGAGAAGTGGGCTTGGCACGTGGCTATGGCGTCTACCACGGGGCAGCCGAACGCCCAACAGAGCATGGCCGTAAGTATGGCGGGAATGCAATACCAGCCGTTGTGCCTTATCTTGATGTCGGCGCCGTCGCACCTCACGTAGCCGTAGACGTCGCCGCCTGTGTCAGAATAATTTATCTCGAAGTTACGCTGAAACAGCTTCTTGGTGTCGTCATAATACATGTCGGCCATGCTTTTCATCTTCTGCTTCTTCGTAAGCTGGAACCTGTCCTTAAAGTCGTGACGCTCCATCATCACGGGATACAGCCGAGGCATGTACGCCATGCCCGTAGACGTAGGGGTGAGCACTTCGTCGGTGACGGCCGTAGTGCCGCACGACGACAAGGCGGCCACGAACAGCAACGCCAGTATGACTCGCCCGAGCGCGGCGGGCGCAAACTTCCTATTATCCATAGAGTCTTTCATTTTTCAGTGAATATCAGATTATCGTTAGTATTTTTATTAGGTATTAGCAAAGAGACATCGACTGTTCGTCGTGTCTTAAAAAGTCTTTTTCCCTACAAATATACTATAAAAATCGGTAAAATCGGGACGAATTTCCATACCGGCCTTACCGATTTAAGCATATTTCACACAAGTGAAAACCAAACGGTTACACTTTCGACAGCGACCGCCCGTGCGGCGCGTTTACGCCTCCGTGCGCGTGACCGACGAGAAGTCGCGCCCTGACGGACGCTGGAATACTCTCAGGCCGAACTCGCGGGCCATGACTATGGCGTAGTCGAGCACGGAGCCCTGGAAGTGCTCGAAGGGCTGCCAGTCGGTAAACGTTGAGAAGCAATACATCTCCACGGGCAGGCCCTCGGGCGTAGGCTGCAGCATGCGCACCATTATCATTAGATCCTTGTTAACGTCGGGACGGCCCTTCAGGTAGTCTATCATGAAGTCGCGGTACACCCTCGTGTTGGCCACGCGCGAGCCTTCGGCGGCGTAGCGGCCGGCGGGCACGTAGCCCTCGGCCTCGAAGCGGGCAAGCTCCTCAGGCGAGCAGAAGTGCACTGAGTCTGAGTCTATGCTTACCGACAGCTTCATGCGCCGCCCGCCGGCCTCGCGCATGAAGCGCCAGTTCTGGAAAGCGTCACTCACAAGGGCATAAGGCGGGATGGTGGTTATGGTCTTGTCGAAGTTCTGCACCTTGACCGTCGTAAGCGACACCTCGCGCACGTAGCCGTTGGCACCGTACTTGTCCATCGTTATCCAGTCGCCCGGGCGCAGCATGTCGTTGGCCGAGAGCTGCACCCCGGCCACGAGACCGAGTATAGAGTCCTTGAATATCAACATCAGCACGGCCGCCGACGCGCCGAGACCCGCCAGCACGGCGGTGGCGCTCTTGTCTATCACGATGCTTACGATGAGTATGCAGCCGAGCACGAAGGCAAGCAGGTTGAACATCTGGTAGACACCCTTCAGCGGACGGTTGCGCAGCTTCTGGTGCTCCTCGGATATCTCGTAGAGCGAATGTATGAACACGCTGACGAAGAGCAGCGACACTATCACGAGGTAAATGTTGCACACCTTCTGCAGCAACAGCAGCAGCGAGGGCGAATGAGTAAGCACCGACGGCAGGGCGACATACCACACAACGGGCGGAATGATGCGGCGGAAGGCCTTCATCACACGGGGGTTGAAAAGGTAGTCGTCCCAAGTGGCCTTAGTGCGCTCGGTGACCTTCTGCACGGCGGGCATCACGCCGAAGCGGAACACGGCCGTGCAGACGTAAGAGAGCACGGCTATGGCAAACGCGGCCGTAAGCGGATAGACCCAGTATAACACGTCTTCAGACACTCCGGCGGTGTAGCGCAGGAAGTGTAACAGGTATTTGTCGATATGCTCCATCGTCAACGAATTTGAATAACCGACGGCAAATATACGAAAAAAAGCCGAACCTCCGCAAGACCCGGAGGAAAAGTCTGCGACACCGCCGCCGAAGGCGTCAAACGGAGCCGTTTTACAGCACATTGTAACTCATTGGTAATCAAGACGTTGACAAAAGGCCGTCTTTTAGCCCGCAAAAGGCAACCTTTTACACAACGAAAGGTAACCTTTTACACGGCAATATGCCGTCTTTTGCGGTTCATCCGCAAATCTGTTGGATGTTCATTTGCAAAAAGAGGAAGTTGCCGTAAAAGTCGTATATTTGTAGTTG
>CALUFN010000037.1 GCA_944319945.1 uncultured Prevotella sp. | reverse complement strand
AAGAAACCGTCACTCAATATTGACATCATTGATAAAAGCAGGATTATTGCATAAGATTATTATACCGAACTCACGTTAATTACGAGGGTTCATGAACTCGGTTGATAAATAAAGTTTTGGCCGCTTTCATGAACCCTCGTTAATTGTTATCGCTTAAGGCTAATATATAAAATTGCTCGAGTATTCCTTTCCTTGATAAAGGAAATTTATCACGAACAAAAAGTTCGTACACCTTGCTTGTATATCCACGCTATATGCATTCGACGTGTTGCTTTCTATGTCTACGTCAATATCGTCTGACGGATATGCATTCACTAATAGTTCGTTTGTATCAGCGTTGTAGACTTGAATGCTGGTCAGGCGGATAGTCTCGCTTAGATTGTTTTCTACTCTTATACCGAAAGATCCGCTTATCCAATTATTTATTTGCATACCAGCAAATGTTGTAACGGAAGCTTTTACGTAATCACTCACTTCTCCCACTTCAATTTTACATGTGGCTGTCTCTCCTCCGTCTGCCGCAGTAGCGGTAATGACGGCCGTACCTTTTGCTAAGGCTTTCACGTGTGCCGTATTTGATGCTTCGCCGGGAGTTACCGTAGCGATGTTTTCGTTAGAGCTTGTCCATATTATCTCTTTGTTTGGTGCGTTTCCGGGAACTATCGTAGCAGTTAAGTCCATCTCTTCACCGAGTAATAATATCGCGTCTGTTTTGTCTAAATCAATACGGACGATTTGGATTGACTGCTCCCACATACCGCTTTCGTTGCTCAGCGGCCCGTTTATCGCTATTGCGTCGCCGGCTTGCATGGCATTGTTGAATGTGCGTGTGTAGGTCATGCCTGTAAATTCGTCGACAAGTTCTACTGTCGTGGTGCCGTCGGCGTTAGGGGCGATCATGCCGAAATAAGTAGCCGTCCCGTTCTCGTAATTAAAGGGCAACACGTCGGTCGAGTCTGCCCATGCTATTGGCGAGAGCGATGCCAGCGTTGAGAATTTCTTGGCTTTCAGGCTGCATCCTCCTCCTATGCCGGTTACGTTTATCTTAGCCAAAGGTCGTATGTTCATGGGCAGGTTTATGTAAACGGCGTTGTCCGCCCTTTCATAATAGCCTTCGTCGGTGTAAAGCACGTCGCCGCTCATCGAGAGCGATCCGTCAGCATTCATATCTATGTTTGATGAATATACTGCCGTAATGGTGCCTCTGTCGTTCTGGAACGGTTGTTTTGATATTTCCATTTTCCAACCGTTCTGGCTGTCGTAAGTTATCTTCAGCATGGCGTCTTTATTGTCCGCCGTCAGAATGTATATTACGTCTCCGTCTTCCCATTCGGTTTTGTCACGATAAGCTCGGGTGTCGCCGCCGAATCCTTTTTTCGCGCTTACGTTTATTATGTATTTCGTGTTATCGTCCGTTTGCCCCTGTTGTTTGTCAAAGTCGGCATCGCTGCTGCAGCCTGCAAGCGTCAATGCCAGCGTGACAGTCAGTGCAAATAATCCAATGTGTTTCATAATGCATTCTCCTTTCTTTACCATTGTTCTTCATCTCCGTAAGGCGTAAAGCCTACGTCGCCGTTATTGTTTCTTACGTTTACAATGCATGTGGCCGACTTGCCTCCGTCGGCAGTGATTGCGGTTATTGTGGCCCTGCCTTTGTTTATGGCGGTTATGATACCGTTGTCAACCGTCGCCACTTGTTCGTTGTCGGAATGCCATGTCAGCTCCTTGTTTGTCGCATCGTCCGGAGTTATATATACGTCTAAAGCGAATGCTTCTCCGACTTTCAGATTTAAAGAGTTGTAATCCAGTTGGATGGCATCCACCTTTATCGGGCTGACAACTTGAATGAAGCATGCATCAGAAAGCCCGTTTGCGAGGTCTGCGTAAATAACACACCATCCTACGCCTACGCCCTTTACAACGCCGGTTTGCGTCACTGTCGCTATGGTTTCATCCGTGCTGCTCCATGTTATAGGCCAATTCCCGGCTTCGGTAGGATACGCCTGTGCTTCTAAAGTAATCTCATCACCCACGTAAATTAGTAGCCTTGATTGATTTAATATTATATCTTCAGGCTCGATTTCATCATTGCTGCATCCTGCAAAAAGCATAGGTAGCAGGAATAGCAGCCAGTAAAAATGTAGTCTTTTCATAGTTCGCTCGTTTTTATTTAACATTTACCTTTATCGCTTCGTTGCCTATTCTTAATATCATCACCCCGTGTCTGCCGCCTGTATTCAGGTCTACCGAGCCGGCTGTTACGGCTTTACCTGAACAGAGTTTTATGCCTTGCAGGTCGTACAGTGCCACGGTCTCTCCGTTGTTGAGGCCGCTTACCGTTACCTTCGTTTCGTCACTCGATACGAGTATTCCGCGTTTACCGTCAACGGTTGCGATGTCAGTGGTTTCAAGTTCTGTTGTGACGAAATATAGTGTCGCGGTAGCTTCGTCGCTCGAGGTGTAGCCTTCGGCCGAGGCTAAGACGCTTATGTCGTATTTTGTAGTCAGCCTTACTACGCCGTCATCAGAGTAAGCGTTTTCTTTAATGTCTTTGTCTGATATCGTATAGTGATAGTCAGCTCCTTCGGTACTGCTGTAGAATGTCAGTGTCTTTGTTTCGTTATCGTAGCTTATTGTGGGAGTTGCGCATTGTCCTAAGGGTTCGGTTGTCTCGACATCTTCAATAATGTACTTGAAACTTTTCCACGGTTCCTTTGCTTGATACAACGCTTTGGTGCCCACTGGTACATGTAGCCTTGCTTCGGTGAATATACCATCAAATGCGTCAGAAGCGTATTCACCGTTAACCTTATCCCATTCGCAGGTCACATCCATGAGATTTATGCAGTTGTTAAAACAAAACGGTCTTAATTTTGTTATATTTTTGGGCAGGATAATTGATTTAAGGCTTCTACAATATGAAAAACATCCTTGTGGTATTATTTTGATGCTGTTAGGCAGTGTTATTGAGCTTAGATTACTGCAATCCGTAAAACAATAATCTCCAAGTGATGTAATGCTGTTAGGCAGTGTTATTGAGCTTAGATTATCGCAATTCCAAAAGCAATCTCTTCCTAATGACGTAATACTGTTAGGCAGTGTTATTGAGTTGAGACTTGAACAAAGGCTAAAGCAATCATCTCCAAGTGATGTAATGTTGTTAGGCAGTGTTATTGAGTTGAGACTTGAACAACCGCTAAAGCAATAATCTCCAAGTGATGTAATGTTGTTAGGCAGTGTTATTGAGTTGAGACTTTTGCAATAGGAAAAGCAATAATCGGGTAATGATGTTATATTGTCTGGTAGGTCGACCGTTGCGAGCGCATCACAGCTTGAAAAGCATCTCGCACCTATTTCGATAATGCTGTTTGGTAATTGGATGCTTGTTATGGCATTTTGATCCGAAAAAGCGGAAGTTGACAGGCTGGTTACAACATATTCCTCGTTGTTGTAAGATACTTTTTCCGGAATGACAACATTTCCCGAGAATGTTGCCGTTTGTTTCATCACGGTAGCCTCGCCGTTTTGGAGATGATATTCTATGCCACCGATAGTGGCTGTTTCCTGCGCAATAGCAGCAAGTGCCGAAAGGCAGGTGAGAACCATGGATAAAATTATTCTTATCATAATCTATTTTATTATAAGGTTTATAAATTGCAAGATTGTCTTTCTCATAATGGTAAAGTTGATTGGCTTCTACGAGAGCAACGGATTAAGGTGCGACTTTATGCGTTATAGCCGTCCGGTCATATTACAAGAGTGGTGCTGATTACATGATAGTCATCAGGGGTGTGTCATTCTCTTCGTTTTTCAAATGGTTTTTTAGGCTTTCTTCAACTGAATACATGATGTTGTAACTCTGTTAAGTCCCCGTTGTCGTAAACTCTTACAAAGTAAGAATCTTCGCGCCCATAGGCGTGATAATTGATCTTAAATTCTTTTCTCATAGTCGTAAGTTTTTGTTTGCCCTGCAAACTCCCGAAGCCTGGCGGATTATATAATAATGTGTGTTGGCTGAGATATTAAAAAGGGCGCGGGAGTCTCTACTTCTCGCTTATCCCACTTGTCAGGCTTCTCGCATTGCCTATGTACAAGGATAAGCAACTGCAGTCAGCCCACGCCATGAGATATTACGCTTTAACTTTCCGCCACGGCGAGCGTGGCGGAAAGGGCATAATACACCCTACGTGGACGCTCCGGTTGCAGTATCTTCTTGTACATGGTTCAAATTTTGCGAGAATTTGACAAGTAGAAGATAACGTCCGTAAACGTCCTTTCCAATAAATGACCCTCAAGCCCTCGTGTGGGCTGTCTGAGTCAACTGCAAAGATAAGAATAATTTACGATAGGGCAAAATAAAAACGGATTTCTCTTGTGTTAATTTTGATTTTTACTTTGCAGAGGTCTCAAATTTGTGGTTGGGCTAACAAAAAGTGTTCGACAATTTGCGAATATTGTAGAATAAACGTATCTTTGCACATATAGCGATAAGGCATTATGTATATTGAGTTTGAAAAGGACTATTTGCGCGAATTGTACGAACAAGGGCGTACAAGCGACAAGAAACACCGATACCAGCCCGAAGTGATAAGGGGCTACCAAAAGGCGGTTTTCCTACTTTTGTCTGCGAACTCCGTAACGGACTTGTACCGGAATAACGCTTTGAATTATTAAGTTTTGCAGGGTGACAAAAAGGGCATTTCATCAGTGAGGATAAACCGCAAATACAGACTTGAATTTACCGTGCGCGAAGTTTTTAACGAACAAATAATTACATTTTGCCGCTTGTTGGATATTAGTAACCATTACAAATAACATTTAATATGGAAACAGCAAGGAAAACATACGCGCCGCACGAGTTGCAGCCGTCCACGCCAATACATCCTGGCGAAATACTGAAAGACGAGTTAGAGGCTCGCGGCATATCGCAAAGGAAGTTCGCCGCCATCATCGGCGTGTCTTACTCTGTGCTTAACGAGGTTGTGAACGGTAAACGTCCCGTAACAACTGAATACGCATTGAAAATTGAGGCCGCAACGGGTATTCCGGCCCATTTATGGGTTAACATGCAATCGGCTTACGATATGCAGACGGCACGACACGACAACAAACTTACAGCCATACTTGACAACATACGTAAGGCTGTTGCAATGCTATAAGGTGAGAAACGTATCTTATTGATAATCAAGATGATACGCAAGACGTAAGAACCGTTGCTGTAAAAGGTGGCTTATTGCGCTGTAAAAGGTTACCTTTCGCATTGTAAAAGGTGGCATATTGAAGGCTAAAAGGAGACCTTTTGCAGGCAGGCCGGGGCGGACGCGAAAAACGGCACCTTGCCAAATGGATGATTTCTGCAACAAGGGCATGCTGACATACGGGTATTTGTATTTACGCATGGCTTTTATGTCATTTTGTATATTCAGTATGTCAAAAAACCAAGCTCTCTTTCCGCTCGTTTGCATTATCTTTGCATAAAATAAATTCTAATAATATGTCGGCTGGCATTATCTTTACCGAATAATTTAGAAACTACTTTTTGATTAATAAAACCTGATATTTAAGATGAAAAACTATCCTAAGATTGGTATCCGTCCGATTATCGACGGCCGTCAAGGCGGCATTCGCGAAAGCCTTGAGGACAAGACTATGATGTTGGCTCAGGCCGTGGCCGAGTTGATATCCTCTAACGTTAAGAACGGCGACGGCTCGCCCGTTGAGTGCGTGATAGCCGACGGCACGATAGGCCGCGTGGCCGAGGCCGCACGCTGCGCGGAGAAGTTCGAGCGTTGCGACGTGGGTGCTACGATTTCGGTCACTTCGTGCTGGTGTTACGGTTCGGAGACGATGGACATGCATCCGTATTGGCCTAAGGCCGTGTGGGGATTCAACGGCACGGAGCGTCCGGGAGCCGTCTATCTTGCTGCCGTGCTTGCCGCCCACGCGCAGAAGGGACTGCCCGCCTTCGGCATTTACGGGCACGACGTTCAGGACCTTGACGACAACTCAATCCCGGCCGACGTGGCCGAGAATATATTGCGCTGGGCGCGTGCGGCCCAGGCCGTGGCCGTGATGAGGGGCAAGTCGTATCTGTCAGTGGGCAACGTGGCCATGGGCATAGCCGGCAGCATAGCCAACGCCGACTTCATGCAGGAGTATCTCGGCATAAGGGCAGAGCAGGTGGACATGACCGAGATATTGCGCCGCATGGACGAAGGCATATACGACAAGGCCGAGTATGAGAAGGCTATAGAGTGGGTGAGGAAGTATTGCGTGCCCAACGAGGGCGAGGACATCGGCAACCGCGACGTTAAGAAGAAAGACCGCGCGGGGAAGGATGCCGACTGGGAGTTTGTCACTAAGATGACCATGATAATACGCGACTTGATGACGGGCAACGACCGTCTGCTCGAAGCCGGATTTAAGGAAGAGGCTCTCGGCCATAACGCCATTGCTGCCGGCTTCCAGGGACAGAGGCAGTGGACCGACTTTAAGCCTAACGGCGACTTCTCTGAGGCTTTGCTCAACACGTCGTTCGACTGGAACGGCCTGCGCGAGCCGTATGTCGTTGCTACCGAAAACGATACGTGCAACGGCCTGACCATGCTGCTTGAGCACCTGCTGACAAACAGGAGTGCGATATTCTCCGACGTGAGGACCTACTGGAGCCCTGAAGCCGTGAAGCGCGTAACGGGCCGCGAGCTGCAAGGTCGCGCCTCGGGTGGCATTATACATCTTATCAACTCGGGCGCCACTACGCTCGACGGCACCGGCCGATGCAGCGACGGCGAGGGCAATCCCGTGATGAAGCCTTACTGGGACATGACCGAGGCCGAGGCGGAGGCTTGCCTCGCAGCCACTACGTGGTATCCTGCCAACCGCGACTATTTCCGCGGCGGCGGCTTCTCGTCTAACTTCCTTACGCGCGGCGGCATGCCCGTGACGATGGCGCGCGTCAACATCGTTAAGGGGCTTGGGCCCGTGCTGCAGCTGGCCGAGGGCTGGACGGTGGACATCGACCCTGAGATACATAAGATTATCGACAAGCGCACTGACCCGACTTGGCCTACTACGTGGTTCGTGCCGCGCCTGTGCGACAAACCAGCCTTTAAGGATGTGTATTCGGTAATGAACAACTGGGGTGCCAACCACGGGGCAATCAGCTACGGACACATCGGTGCCGACCTGATCACGCTGGCTTCAATGCTGCGCATACCCGTATGCATGCATAACGTAGACGATGACCGGATATTCCGTCCTGCCGCATGGAATGCTTTCGGCATGGATAAGGAAGGCGCAGACTTCCGCGCCTGCGCCAACTTCGGACCGATGTACAAATGAGAATTAAGAGTTAAGAGTTAGGAATTAAGAAAATAGCCTTGTGGCTTATGGCAACGAAGTATTTTTTTCTTAATTCCTAACTCTTAACTCTTAATTCTCAAAGTTTTCTCCCCACGGATAGCTTCCGGGCTTTAATATTATCTCGGTTTCCCCATGCGTCATGCCGACGATGCCCGGGGCGTATTCGCTTTTTATCCCGAACGTATTCCAACCGAGAGCCTGTATTACGGCGAAGGCCGTGGCTCCTCCTTCTATGATTATCATTTCCGGTAGGCTTGCTTCAACTGAGCGTCTTACCGCCTCTGCCATGATGCCTTTCAGTCGAACGGCGTATTCGGCACCCTTGTTTTCTTGCTTGCCTATGGTGATGACGGCCGATTTGCGTGAGGCGTAAGCCTGCGCCACGGATGCTATCCATTTGTCGGGCGGAGCCCCGTTGAATACGTCTGTCGGCATAGTGGCCACGTATGCCCCTGTTCGCGTCACGAAAGGCCTGTCGGTCAGGTCTTCGCTTTGCGTGCTTCCGCATACTATTATCGTGCGTTCGGGTAAGCGTATTCTCTTGCTTTTTGTGTCGGTTGGTCGTGCGGTGTGACTCATGCAGAGCAGTACGTCAAGAAAGTCGGCACCGCCTGCCGGCATAATGCCAACTCCGGCCTTCTCGGCCTGCGTGCGCATCTCGTCGTAGCAGGCGGCTTCGGCTATATAGATCCGTATGTCTTCGCCCATCGTGTCGGGTCTGTCGGCCAGTGTCATTATGCTGACGTGCTCGTCGTTTAGCAGTTCTTTGACCGACGATGTTCGTGCTGGGTATTCCGGATCGTAACTGAAGGCGGTCTCGTCGAGAGGCCGTCCGTCTACGTAATACCGTCCGTTGCGTATTATCCTTCCCTTTGTCGGGTTTTGCGGTATGAGCACCGCCTGCCTGTAGCCCGTCTCTTCCACCAGCGCGAGCAGCTCTGCCTTTACGTGGCCGCGGAGCACTGAGTCGGTCTTCTTGAATATTATGTTGCCGCGTCCGTAGCCTTTCAGCCTTCCGGCTATCGTCCTGACCGTATTCACGGCGCATGCTTCGCTTTGCGACCGCGTGTCGGTGGCTATCACCCAAGCGTCTGCGCCTTGCGGCGTTTCGGTCGGCCCGATAGTGAGCACGGCCTTAAGTCCGTGCCTTAAGACCGTGCCTGCCGTTTCGGCCGCGCCCGTTATGTCGTCTGCAATGATTATGAGCATGTCTTCTTGTTTTCCGCCATGCGTGCGGCATAGTCAATGGAGAGGAGCATTGCGTCAGGACTTGCCACGCCCTTGCCTGCCACGTCGAACGCCGTGCCGTGGTCTACCGACACCCTGATTATTGGCAGTCCGAGGGTGATGTTTACGCCTTTGGCGCTTTCCATCCTGCCAGTCTCCTTGTTCCAGTTGAAGCCCACCACCTTGAACGGTATGTGCCCTTGATCATGATACATGGCCACGCACCCGTCATATTTGCCGCATTTCGCCTTAGCGAAGAGCGTGTCGGGCGGCACGGGGCCGTCTACGTAGTAGCCTTTGGTCTTAAGGGCTTCTACTGCGGGTATGATCTCTTCCTTCTCCTCATGGCCGAATAGGCCGTTGTCGCTTGCGTGCGGATTGAGTCCGGCTATGCCTATGCGCGGTTGCTTTATGCCGAACTGCCGGCATGCGTTTATTATTAGTTCGGCAACGTCGATTATGCGTTGCTGTTTTACAAGGTCGCATGCCTGACGCAACGGCACGTGCGTGGACACGTGTATCACCCGCATGAAGTCGTCGGCCAGGAGCATGGCGTATTTCTTCGTGCCTGTATAGTGGGCGTATATCTCGGTGTGCCCGTCGAAGTGGTGGCCTGCAAGGTTAAGAGCTTCCTTGTTGAGCGGGGCCGTCACCGTGCCGTCCACCTTCTTGTCAATAGCGAGATTGATGGCCGTAACCACCGCCTTGAACGCGGCATCGCCACATTGCGCGGCCACTTCGCCCTGCCTGAACGTCTGCATGTCAATGCAGTGCAGGTCGTAAACGTCTATCATACCGTATGTGAACAGTGCGTCGTCCACGCTGTTTACGGCGTTTATCCTTATCCTACCTCCAGCTTGGCGGGCAGCCAGCTCCATTACGGCGGCGTCTCCGACGACTATCGGGTTGCATTTCCCGTAAGTCTCACTCAGGCTGAGGGCCTTGACTATTATTTCCGGTCCTATGCCGGCGGGGTCGCCCATAGTGATGGCGAGTATTGGTTTGGTAGTCATTGTCTTAGTTAATAAAGGCTTTCATATATGTTTACGGCGTCTTCTTCAGTTACATTGCGAGGGTTATTTTTGAGCAGTCGCTGCACGTCCATTGCGGCTTTAGCCATGTGGGGCACGGCCGAGCGTGGTATTCCTATTTCAGCCAAGGTGGTCGGTATTCCGCATTCCTTTGACAGTGCGGCTACGAACTCTACGCCACGCACGGCCGTCTCCTCGTCGGTCGCATCAGGTTCCACTCCGCAGGCAAGTGCCACTTCGGCGTATCTCTTGGCGTCGACCACGATGTTGAACCGCATCACTGACGGCAGGAGAATGGCGTTTGACAGTCCGTGAGAGACGTGATATTCACCTCCTAAGGGATAAGACAGGGCGTGTACGGCCGCAGTGTTGACGGGGCCGAGGCACAATCCGCCGTACATGCTGCCTGCAGCCAGTGCCTCGCGAGCGTCTGCGTCGTTGCCGTCATTGACGGCTTTTGCAAGATTTCGGGCTATCAGGCTGATGCCTTTCAGGGCGTACATGTCAACCATCGGGTGGGCGAACTTATTGGTGTAGGCTTCTATGCAGTGCGTCAGCGCGTCCATTCCTGTCTCTGCCGTAATCTTGGCCGGCACGCTCCATGTCAGTCTCGGGTCTACATATGCCGCGTCGGCTATCAGGTAGGGGCTTACCACGCCCTTCTTCAGTGCGTCGCGCTCGTCAAGGAGTATGGCGTTGGGCGACATCTCGCTGCCCGTGCCAGCCGTGGTGGGCGCGCATGCGAACCACTTGCCGCGCCTCTCTATAAGCCCCGTGCCGAATAGGTCTTCTATCTTTTGTCGGCTCCCGAGCAGTGCGGCCGTGAGCTTGGTCAGGTCGAGTATACTGCCGCCTCCTATGCCGATGAAGCTGTCGGCCTCGAAGTCTTCGGCTGCCTTAAGCATCGCCTTGAAGTCGGTAATCGACGGCTCGCCGTGCACGTCCTCGTAAAACATGGTGCTTACGCCGGCATCTTCGAGGCGGCTTATTACGTCGGCTATCATCGGCCTTATCACGGGCATGGTTGCGATGAACAGCCGTTTAAGGCCGAGCTGTAGGTAATCGTCGGCAAACTGGCCTATGCAGCCTGTGCCGAACACTGTTTTCTGCGGTTGGAGCAGTGTGATATTTCTCATTGTCGTATCTTTGAATGTTTTTTCCTTTCTTCCAGATATCCGTATATAGTCAGCTCCTTATCGGCCGGAGGAGTCTTGAAGAATAGGCTGGCCACGTAGCCGACAACGAGCACGATAAGGTGGCTGTACACGCCGAGCATGTACGTGTGGTGCTTGAAGTTCCAGTCTTCAAGGTCGAGTATTACGCCGGCTTCGGTTCCGGAGCCGAATTTCGTGGTTGTGAGTACGGCGTAGGCGGTGAACAGTATGGCTGCGGCTATGCCAATGTAGAGCCCCTGCCAGTTGGCGCGGCGACTGAATAGGCCGAGCACGAATATGCCTACGATGCCGGCCGAGAGTATGGCGTAAAGGCCGAACAGCGTGCCGAGCACACCCTCGCCGCCCCATGACACGTAGAGCATGGCTATGAGTATGGCCCCGATGCCTACCACGATGACCGACACCTTGCCCACGAAGAGACGTTGCTTGTCGGTTGCCTTAGGGCGGAAGCGTGCGTAATAGTCTTCCACGACGACGGCCGATATGCAGTTGACGTCGGCGTCAAGGCTTGATATCGCCCCGGCTATGAGGGCGGCTATGATGAGTCCGGTTATGCCGACGGGCATCTCCGTGGCGATGAAGTGGGGGAACACCTCGTCGCTTTTTATGCCTGCGGGCAAGTCGCCGGCGTTGATCTGATAGTAAGCGAAGAGACACGTGCCCACGAACATGAACAAGGCCCATGTCGGTACGCTGAGCAGTATGCCGAGGTAAGAAGCCTTCTTCGCTTCCTTGTCGCTGCGCGCGGTGAGGTAACGCTGCACTATGCTCTGGTCGGTGCCGTATTTCTGCAGGGCGTAGAATATGCCGTTGAACACCATTACGACGAAAGTGAGCCGGGTGAAGTCCCACGCATACGGGCCGAAGTCTATCTTGTGGTTTTCCATGGCGATGTCGATTATCGCCGAAGGGCCGCCGTCCGTTAGGTAGAATATCACGCCTACGGCGAGCAGGCCGCCTATGATGAGCAGGAAGCCCTGCACCACATCCATCCATATTATGGCCTCCATTCCGCCGAAATAGGTAAGGATGATGACGGCCACGCCTACGCCTACGATGATCCAAACGATGTCCATGCCGCCCGTAAACGTTACCATCGCCATGGCGAGCAGGTAGAGAATGGTGCCCATTTTGGAGAAATGCTCGAGCACGAACGCCACAGAGCTGTAGAATCTTGCGAACGCTCCGAACCTACGCTCGAAGTATTCATAAGTGCTGAGGCGTATCACCTTTCTATATAGGGGTACGATGAAGCCTATCACGCCGAGCAGTACGAGCGGCACCATGAGGCCCTGCACGAGCAGGATCCAGTTGCCGGCGTAAGAGCTGCCGGGGTAAGCGAGGAACGTCACGCTGCTGATGATCGTGGCGAACATAGACATGCCTACGGCCCAAGCCGGTATGTTGCCGCTTGCTGCGAAGTAGGCGTCGGTGGAGTTTTGCTTCTTGGCGAAGTATATTCCCACGCCGATGGCCAATAAGACCGATGCCACCACGATGGCGGTGTCAATCCAGTGTAGTCCTTCGTATTCCATGGTATTGTCGTTTTAGGTTTTATGTGGTCAGTCGGTGAGGTTTTTGATAATCCC
Organism: uncultured Prevotella sp.; assembly: GCA_944319945.1. Classification (GTDB taxonomy): domain Bacteria; phylum Bacteroidota; class Bacteroidia; order Bacteroidales; family Bacteroidaceae; genus Prevotella. Next base: position 9,994 of record CALUFN010000037.1, on the reverse strand, counting down.
TTCGGCCTGCGTCCGTATGCGCCTTACGGTCTCGTCGTCAAGTTCGGTCAGCGGCGGCAGCATGTACGTCTCGCAGAGTCCGGCCATGTTCATTATCACCTTCAGTCCGGCGAGCGATTGTCCGAGCGTAAGGCCCTCAGTGTTGATCTTTCCTATCTCGATGGTCTCCTGTTGCAGCTTCTCGGCTAAGGCTGTGTCGCCGTCGACGCCTGCCTCGAACAGGTCGGCGTACATCTTAGGCAGATAGTTGCCCACGCTCGGCACTATGCCGTCGGCTCCCAGTGCGAGAGCCTTTGCCGAGTTGGCCGCGCATCCGCAGAAATAAGCGAAGTCGTTGCGGTCGGCGAAGAGTCTCAACGCCTCTTCCATGCGCGGCAGGTTGTTCTCAGAGTCTTTCAGTCCTACGATGTTCGTATGGCGGCTGAGTTGCTCTATTACGTCGAGCGGTATGCTCATGTGCGTAGTTATCGTGATGTTGTAGAGCATCAGGGGTACCGTCAGCGTGTCTGCAAGGTCGGTGTAATACTTCAGCATCTGTGCCGGCGTGAGCGCGTAGTAGCAGGGTAGTATGGCGGCTATGACGTCGGCTCCGGCGGCTACGAACCTCCTTGCGGCCTCGGTCTGTTCGCTGATGCAGTTGCCCGTAAGCCCAGTGTAGACCGTTATCCTTCCGTCGGCGGCTCTTGCTGCGGCCTCTATCATCCTTACGCCTTGCTCTACTGATACGGAGTTACCTTCACCCGTAGTGCCCATGAGCAGGGCCGACACGTCGTGCTTGGCGAAGTTTTCTATAATTCGTTCTACGGCTTTTACGTCTATGTCGCCGTCTTTTGTCACCGGTGTGACCATAGGTACCACTACTCCGTGGTATTTATTAAGCTTTCTCATTTGATAGGTTTAAGATAAAGATTATATTATTAATTGATTTTCCTGCAGTTTGCTTTTCTTACTTATAATGACGCCTTACGGCGGCGTTTGTAACCATTAGGTTTTGTTTTTTCGCTGCGTCACATTTCGTCGTTAGGACGCATGTTCCATATTTCGATGAATATTGTCGGCTCTTCGCCTCATTCTGTAATTGACGCTTGTAAACGGACTTGCCGTATATTGTGGAAAAATGTCAAAACGAAAATGTCCGTCCTGCCTGCCGAAACAGGTTGGTCTATAGCCCTGTGCAGTCGAAAAGCGTCGCGTTTTGCCGTCTTCCATGTTGCGATATGCGGCATATTGCGTTATGAAAGGTAACCTTTTATGTTGCAAAACGCCGCGTATTCAGCAGCTTTACGTGCCCCGTTGTTGCGCTTTTTGCGGCATTCGACGGTCGTTTAGACCGAAAAATCGGCATTGTAATGCCGCCGTTATTGCACACTCTTGTGTTAATTCAAAGTAATATCCTGATTCCGTGATACTTACGTTTGCACACCTAAGGCTGTGATATTTGCGCCCGTTTAATCGTTGTTCTGAAATAACGCCGTGGCGAAGCCTTAACGAAAATCATGTTGTAAGCAAAACAGCCGACGGCTTGTCATAATGATGCAGGAGTGAGCTTAAATGAAATTAGCAGGAGTTAGACGCTCCGCGTCTGAGTTAACAGGAGTTGGCGGACAAGTGTTAAGTTGTTGTTGCATAGGGCGTTGTCCGTTAATTCCGACGGGTGAAACGAGCCTAACTCCTGTTAAATCCTGCTAACTTCTTAAATTTTACATTCCCTCATCGTCTCATTCGGTTTTTCTGCCGGTGCCTGAAATATTTTCATGATTCGTTGAAAATACGGAAAAATTCTATTAATTTTGCACATACACTCATGTCAAAAGCGTTATGAAAATCATAGACTCGATTAAAGTTGCCGGGTTATTTCGAATACATGTTGCAACGAGATGCGAGACAGGCCTGCTAAGGATCTTGGCTGTCATTGCGCTGTTTGCCGCAATGTTCGGCCCGTGTCGTGCCGATACGCTTAGCATGTTGTCGCCCGACGGCGACCTGACGGTTACGGTCAGTGCGGCCGCCGGCGGCGGCTACGGGCGTGCCACGTTTTCAGTTGATTATAAGGGCGTGTGCGTGCTGCCCGATGCATGCTGGGGACTGGAGACCGGCAGCGCAGGGCTTGCGGAGAAACTGAGGGTGAAGTCGGTCACGGATGTCAAGCGCGTAACCGACGATTACTGCATGCTTACCGGCAAACGGAGCCACTGCGTGAACAAGGCTTCAGAGCGTGTGTTCACGTTTGAGAATGAGAGTGGGCTTACGCTTGACGTTACGCTACGTGTGTATGATGACGGCGTAGCGTTCAAGTATGCCGTAGACGGCGGTAAGGCGGGTGAGCGAATCGTAGCAGACCGCACGGCTTACACCGTAGCCCGGGGTACAAGGCGCTGGATGCAGGAGTACGACGCAGGCTACGAGAGGTTTTTCCCGATGTCGACCGACGGCACGCTCGACGGCTGCGCCGACGTGTGCCGCTGGGGCTATCCGGGGCTTGTTGAGGCTGCCGACTCGGTGTTCATGCTGATAACCGAGGCCAACATAAGGCGCGGCCATTGCGGCTCTTACTTGTATAACGGCGACCGGCGCGACCGCTATCTGGTGGCTTTGGCCGACGACGGCATGCCGTGCGAGGGCGCATGGGAGTCTCCGTGGCGGCTGCTCATCATAGGCAGTCTGGCCGACGTGGTGGAGTCTACGTTGGTGACCGACGTGGCCGACCCGTCGCGTTTTGATGACGTAAGCTGGATTAAGCCAGGCCTCGTGGCATGGGTGTATTGGGCTTACAATCACGGTTCGCGCGATTGCGGCCTGCTTAAGGAGTACGTTGACTTGGCGACCGCCATGAAATGGCCTTACGACCTGATAGATGCAGAGTGGGACGAGATGGAAGGCGGTTGCGACATCGGCGACGTGCTGGCCTACGCCTTAGGCAAGGGCGTCAAGCCGCTGGTGTGGTACAACTCGAGCACGGGCTGGATAGAAGGCCCAGGTCCGCGCTTCAGGCTCAACCGCAGGGAGGATCGCGTCAAGGAGTTTGAGTGGCTGCGCGGCATGGGCGCGGCCGGAGTGAAGATAGACTTCTTCTCGGGCGACAGCGTGGCTACGATGGATTACTGCATCGACCTGCTCGAAGACGCAGCCGAGCATAAGCTCATGGTCAACTTCCACGGGGCCACGGTGCCCCGCGGCTGGCAGCGCACTTATCCCAACCTGATGTCGGTGGAGGGTGTCTACGGTGCCGAGTGGTATAACAACAACGCCACTCTGACCGACCGTGCGGCCGCCCACAACGCCACACTGCCCTTCACGCGCAACGTTATCGGTCCGATGGATTATACGCCCGGCACGTTTTCTGATTCGCAACATCCACATATCACCACTCACGGCCACGAGCTTGCGTTGCCCGTATTGTTCGAGTCGGCGTGGCAGCACATGCCCGACCGCCCCTCTACGTATTACGGTCTGCCCGAACAGGTGAGGCGGTTCCTGTCTGAACTGCCCACGGCTTGGGACGACACGCGCCTGCTGGCCGGTTATCCCGGCGTTGATGCCGTAATTGCGCGACGCAAGGGCGACGTGTGGTACGTGGCCGGCATCAATGGCACCGACGATGCTCGCAAGCTCGGCTTCTCGCTTGCGCCGCTCGGGATAAGCGATGGCAGCATGACGCTCTACAAGGACGGTGCCGACGGCAGAACGTTTGATATCGACTACGGCATTGGCACGCGCAGCCTCGGCGGCAGTCTCGAGGTTGACTGCCTGCCGCGCGGCGGTTTCGTTGCAGTGATAAGTCCCGCAGCCGATAACGATGATTAATATAACCAACGCTTTAATGAAATGAGAACAGTAAGACCGAAGAAGAATTTAGGACAGCACTTTCTGACCGACCTTAACATAGCGAAGGCCATAGCCGACACCGTAGACGCTTGCCCCGACATACCCGTTTTGGAGGTGGGTCCGGGCATGGGTGTGCTTACGCAGTTTCTGATGCCGAAGGGCAGGGAGCTGAAAGTAGTCGAGATAGACGCCGAGTCGGTTGCTTATTTGAATGAGAAATATCCCGAGCTCAGGCCGAGCATCGTAGGCGAAGACTTCCTCCGAATGGACTTGGGCAGACTTTTCGGCGGACGGAAGTTCGTGTTGACGGGTAATTACCCTTACGACATATCCACTCAGATCTTTTTCAAGATGCTCGACAACAAGGAGCTTATACCGTGCTGCACGGGCATGATACAGCGCGAGGTGGCCCTACGCATGGCCTCGGCTCCGGGTAATAAGGCTTACGGCATACTCAGCGTACTGATACAGGCGTGGTATGACGTGGAGTATCTGTTCACCGTAGACGAGGGCGTATTCAATCCTCCGCCCAAAGTGAAGAGTGCCGTGATACGCATGACGCGCAACGGCGTGACCGACTTGGGGTGTGACTGGCAGCTGTTCCGCCGCGTGGTGAAGACCGTTTTCAACCAGCGTCGTAAGATGTTGCGCGGTTCGCTGAAGCCCTTGTTCCAAAGCGGAATGCCCGGCGACGACTTCTTCGGGCTCGATATCATGACCAAGCGCCCCGAGCAGTTGTCGATAGCGCAATTCGTTGAATTGACAAACTTGGTCGATAGGAAGCTGGAAAGAGTTTCGTGTTAATAATTAAGAGTTAAGAAAATATGCTTTATAGCTAAGCCGTAAGGCTGTTTTTCTTAATTCTTAACTCTTATCTCTTAATTCTACACGATTACATAACTTTTTCCGAAGATTTATTCTTATATTTGTCGCAGAATAACCAAAACTTTAAATAATATGATTGACGTAAAAGCTACTTTGAAAGAAAGTGAAGAGCGGATGGAGATGGCCGCAATGTATCTTGAAGACCAGCTCTCGCATGTCCGCGCCGGGCGCGCTAATGTCGCGATATTAGACGGCATAAGGGTTAACTCTTACGGCTCGATGGTTCCGCTGAACCAGGTGGCAAACGTGTCTACGCCCGACCCGCGCACGATAGCCATACGCCCGTGGGACAAGAAGATGATAAAAGACATAGAGAAAGCCATTATGGACTCTGACGTAGGCATCACTCCCGAGAACAACGGAGAGATAGTGCGTCTCGGCATACCGCAACCCACCGAGGAACGCCGTAAGGACTTGGCCAAGCAGTGCAACAAGATGGGCGAAAAGGCAAAGGTGGAAGTGCGCAACGTGCGCGGAGATATAAAGGATAAACTGAAGAAAGCTATCAAGGACGGCCTCTCTGAAGACAACGAGAAAGACGCCGAGGCCGAACTCCAAAAGATACACGACAAGTTTATCAAGAAGATCGACGACCTGCTCGCAGCAAAGAACAAGGAGATCATGACGGTATAATCAAAAAAAATTAAGAGTTAAGAATTAAGAGTTAATAAAAATGTGCTTTGTCGTTAAGCCTCGAAGCAATTTTTCTTAATCCTTAACTCTTAACTCTTAATTCTTAACTCTTAACTTAATTGATGTGGACGGACTTGTAATAAGGAACACCGGCAGCTGGTACACTGTGAGGACGGACGAAGGCCATACCGTAGATTGCAAGATAAAAGGCAATTTCAGGCTTAAGGGAATAAGAAGCACCAACCCCGTGGCCGTCGGCGACAGGGTGTCTATAGTGCGCAATGCCGAAGGTACGGCCTTCATAACCGACATCAAGGATAGGCGCAATTACATAATACGCAAATCGCCTAACCTATCGAAGCAAAGCCATATTATAGCGGCCAACGTGGACCAGGCGTTCCTCGTAGTCACCGTAAACCATCCTCAGACTTCAACCACCTTTATCGACCGCTTCCTAGCGTCGGCCGAGGCCTACCGCGTGCCCGTAGTGCTCATATTCAACAAGACGGATATCCTCCTTCCTGAAGAACGGGAATATCAGGATATGATGATAAATCTCTATGAGACCGTAGGGTACGAGTGTAAGGCCGTGTCGGCCATTGACGAGATGGTAAGGACTGCGCTCGAACCGCTGCTGCGTGATAAGATAACCCTGTTCAGCGGAAATAGCGGGGTGGGTAAGAGCACGTTGCTCAACAGCCTTATCCCGGGCCTTAGCCTTAAGACGGCCGAAATAAGCGAAGCCCACGACACGGGCATGCATACCACGACGTTCAGCGAGATGCTACCGTTGCCTTACGGCGGTTGGGCCATTGACACGCCGGGCATCAAAGGTTTTGGCTCTTTCGATATGGAACCGGAGGAAATCTGCGGCTACTTTAAGGAAATCTTCAACTTTTCAAAAGACTGCCGCTTCAGGAATTGCACGCATACGCACGAGCCCGGATGTGCGGTCCGTAAGGCCGTGGAGCAACATTATATAGCCGAAAGCCGTTATAACTCTTATCTGAGCATGCTTGAGGATAAGGATGAGGGCAAGTACCGTGAGGCGTTTTAGCCGCAAATTTCCTGTCTCCTTATAACTTTAACTTCAACATAAATTAATGAATAATCCTGAACTTGACTTGGCGTGGAAGATAGTGGAGACGACCGGTGCCAACCTGTTTCTTACCGGTAAGGCCGGTACGGGTAAAACCACGTTCCTGAAAAAGCTGAAAGAACGCTCGTCTAAACGTATGGTGGTATTGGCTCCTACGGGCATAGCAGCCATCAACGCCGGCGGCGTAACGATACATTCGTTTTTCCAGTTGCCGTTGTCTCCTTATGTTCCCGGTGCTACGTTTGAACGCGGCGAGAATAAGTACTTCAAGTTCAGCAAGGTGAAGCGTGACATCATACGCACGCTCGATTTGCTCGTTATAGACGAGATCAGTATGGTACGCTCGGATCTTCTTGATGCCGTAGACTCCGTAATGCGGCGTTACCGTGATTATTCAAAGCCGTTCGGAGGGGCGCAACTGCTGATGATAGGCGACTTGCAACAGCTTGCTCCCGTCGTAAAGGAAGATGAATGGGCTTTGCTCAGTTCGGTATATGACACTCCTTATTTCTTTTCGAGCAAGGCGTTGGCCCTTTCATCCTATCATACTGTGGAGCTTAAGACAGTCTATCGACAGCAAGACCAAGCGTTTATCTCGATCTTGAACAAGATTCGTGAAAACAAGGCTTCAGACGAGACGCTTGCTGAGCTAAACAAACGTTATATCCCGGGATTCGACCCAGGCAATGACAGTGATTACATAAGGTTGACAACCCATAACTATCAGGCTCAGGCAATAAACGACAGGGAGCTGGAGACGCTTCCTTCGGAAAAATATCTGTTTAATGCCGAGGTGGATGGCAACTTCCCCGAAACGTCGTATCCTGCGGATAAGCAGCTCGTCTTGAAAAAAGGGGCACAGGTGATGTTTATAAAAAACGACCCCGACAAACGGTTCTTCAACGGAATGATAGGCGAGGTTGTTTCGGTTGACGGTAAGTCGATAGTTGTGCGAGGTAAGGGCGAACAGACGGCTTTTAATCTGGAAATGGCCGAATGGACCAATTCTAAATATACGATCGATAATGTTTCCAAAGAAATAAAGGAAACGGTCGAGGGTGTATTCTGTCAGTATCCGTTGCGTCTTGCGTGGGCTATAACAATACATAAGAGTCAAGGCCTTACGTTCGATCATGCCATAATAGACGCCTCCCATTCGTTCGCCCATGGCCAAGCATATGTGGCTCTCAGCCGTTGCCGCACGCTGGAAGGCATTGTCTTAAGCGCCCCGTTGCAGCGCGAGGCCATAATAAACGATGACGCGGTGGACTCTTTTGTCGGAAGTATGGACGAGCGTGCCCCTACGGCGGATGTGGTTGCCTCGCTTCAGCGTAAGTATGTAGTACAGGTTCTTGACGACCTGTTCGACATTGCGGCGTTGCAATCGTCGTTTAACCTGTTGCTTCGTACTTTAGACGAGCACTTTTACCGTAAATATCCCAAGATGCTTGCCGAATATAAACGTGTCGGTATGAAGTTCGGCGAACTAATAGAGGTGTCGCGTAAGTTTAAAGCGCAATATTCAAGGCTGGCCGAATGCGGATCGCAAACCTCGCTGCTTGAGGAACGCGTACGTAAGGCCGCTGCGTATTTTTATGGCAAGTTATCTGAATTTGGAATCTTATGCGACAAGACCAAAGTGGATACGGATAACAAATTGGTGAAAAAACAGTTTGAAGACAGGTTCTCCGTGTTTTCAGGTGAGTTGGCACTGAAATTGGATTTGTTAAAATACGAACGTCGCAGCGACGTGCGTTTCGCCGTTGCCGACCTGCTTTCAAGGAAAGCGAGGATACTGCTTGGCGTAAACGATGAGCCGGAGCCGAAAAGCAGGAAGGCAAAAGTGCCTAAAGCCCCAAAGGTACCTACGCGTGAGATCAGTTATAATATGTACGTCGGAGGCATGTCCGTAGAGCAGATAGCGGCCGAGCGCCGTCTTGCATTTTCCACGGTCTTTTCGCATCTGATGACGTATGTCGAAAGCGGGCAGATTAATGCCGGCGACTTAATCTCAAAAAATCACATGGACAATTTGCAGGCTTATTTCGCAAGTAACAAGATGCCTTCGCTGCTGTCTGAGATAAAGGCTGGCTTGGACCCGTCAATATCTTATGATGAAATACGTTTATACATGGATATAAATCATCTACGGTTGGCTGACTTCCGATGAAGTTACGTGATTATGGAAGAGTTGAAGTATCATTATAAATACCCGCACCCGGCAGTTACTACCGACTGTGTGATTTTCGGTTATGACGGTGAAAGGCTGAAGGTGTTGCTAATCGAACGCAGCCGCGAGCCGTATAAAGGCAAATGGGCGTTCCCCGGCGGATTCCTGAATATTGACGAATCTGCCGAAGACGGGGCTTTGCGTGAATTGCAGGAAGAAACCGGGCTGACACACGTGAAGATTCGCCAATTTCATGCTTTTTCATCTCCCGGCAGGGATCCTCGTGAGCGTGTCATAAGCATCGCCTATTTCGCTCTTGTCCGTTTGGATGAAGTCAGGGTACGAGGAGGTGACGATGCGGCACGGGCTGACTGGTTCCGTGTTGACGATATGCCGCCGTTGGCGTTTGACCATGAAGAGATGTTCTGCCTGGCAACGGAGTCGTTGCGGCGTTGCGCAGGCGTTGAGCCGATTGGCGGCGAAGTGCTTCCTGATAAGTTTACGTTATCCGAGTTTACAAGTCTTTATTCTGCAATCTTCGGTACGGATGTTACCGGGAAGATGTTGGATTGCGGGCTGATAGCGCCCGTAGGCAATCCAGGTAAGCCTTTATATGAGTTTAGAATGACATAACGGCATGGTGCTTTGCCGTGAGTTTAAATGATTACGACCCATTGGCGGAATCTTTTTATCAGCATGGCGGTGATTACAGTTTCAAACGGCATCTTTCAAGCTTTCAATACATGGCTTTTTGTCTTCCAAAAGGCGGTTTTTCACGCGATGAAAGGCCGCTTCTTGCAAACGTATAGGAAGCGAGTGGAATCAGTAAGTAAAAGCCTCCGAAATGCAACAGACCGAAAGAAGGTGAACTGAAATTCCGAAGTTATCAGTAGTTAAGGGTGTATAATAATTCCGGAGTTATCCGGAGCTAGGCTCATTCCACTCGCCGGAGTTAGCGGACAACGCCCTATGTTACAACAACTTAGCAATTGTTTGTTAACTCCGATTAACTCCGACGCTAAGCGCCTAACTCCAATTAACTCCTTTTTGATACACCCTCAAAATGAAACATGAAGATAGCAATTTGAAAGTTTTATGGCGTGGCGTAGGTTGTTATCTTCGATGTTAGCTGATATTTTTATATTATTTAATAGTTGTATGAGGTGCGAATATGAATATTTTTTTATAACTTTGCGCTCGGAAAAAAGGAAAGCCGACAAGTTCCGCTTCTATAGTCGCATGTCACTGAAAAGGATGCTTTTAGGCGATAGGTATGAAATTTAAGGAAATTATTTTAACCCTTTAAAATAAATAAAAAAGATGATTAAAATTGGTATTAACGGTTTTGGCCGTATCGGTCGTTTCGTATTCCGTGCTTCTCT